>JBDSLP010000069.1:0-27022 GCA_039916325.1 Nakamurella sp.
GAGTACGGCCGGCCCGGCGGCCCGGTGGCCGACGAGGACCGCTACATCGAGATCTGGAATCTCGTCTTCATGCAGGACATCCGAGGCGAGGACAGCCCGAAGTACGACTTCCCGCCGGTGGGCTCGCTACCGGAGAAGAACATCGACACCGGGATGGGGGTCGAGCGGGTCGCCTTCCTGCTTCAGGGCGTGGAGAACGTCTACGAGACCGATCTGATGCGCCCCCTCATCGGCACCGCGGAGAAGCTGTCGGGCAAGGCCTACGGCGACGATCAGGACGACGACGTCCGGTTCAGGATCATCGCCGATCACGTCCGGTCGGCGGCCCTGGTCATCGCCGACGGCATCACCCCGAGCAACGAGGGTCGCGGCTATGTGCTGCGCCGGCTGATCCGTCGGGTGATCCGGTCGATCCGGCTGCTGGGGGTCACCGAGCCGGTGATGGGCGAGCTGATGACGCAGGTGCGTGACCTGCTCGGCCCCATCTACACCGACCTGTCGGACGACTTCGACCGCATCCTGCGGGTCGCCGTGGCCGAGGAGGACAGCTTCCGCAAGACGCTGGAATCCGGGTCGAAGCTCTTCACCGAGGCCGCCGCCCAGACCACCGCGGCCGGCAGCAGCGCGGTCAGCGGCGCCACCGCGTTCGCCCTGCACGACACCTACGGCTTCCCGTTCGATCTCACGCTGGAGATGGCCGACGAAGTCGGACTGAGCGTGGACGTCGCCGGTTTCAAGCGGCTGATGGACGAGCAGAAGGCCCGCGCCCGGGCCGACGCGAAGGCGCGCAAGGGTGGCTTCGCCGACCAACAGGTCTATCGCGAGCTGCTCGAACTCGGTGCCACCGAGTTCACCGGCTACGACCAGCTGACCAGCGAGGGAACTGTCCGCGGGCTCATCGCCGACGGCGAGCGCATTCGGTCGGCGACGACGGGCGACATCGTCGAGGTCGTGCTCGACCGCACCGCGTTGTACGCCGAAGCCGGTGGTCAGGACTCCGACGCCGGTCAGATCCTCGGCGCGGGCCTGTCGGCCGAGGTGCTCGACGTGCAGAAGATCGCCCGCAAGCTGTGGGTGCATCAGGTCCGCATCACCGAAGGTGAGCTGACCGAGGGGGCGTCGGTGATCACCGCCGTCGACGCCGCGAACCGGGCCCGGGCCAACCAGGCGCACTCGGCGACCCACCTCGTCAACGCCGCGCTGCGTGAGCTGCTCGGACCGGACGCGCTGCAGGCCGGCTCCTACAACAAGCCCGGGTACCTCCGACTGGACTTCACCTGGTCGGGCGGTCTGTCGGGGGCGGTCAAGGCCGAGATCGAGGCGGCGGCGAACCGCGCGGTGACCGACAACCTGGCCGTCACGACCTCGCTGTCGACGGTGACCGAGGCCAAGGCCCGCGGTGCGGTGGCGCTGTTCGGTGAGGTGTACGGCGACGTTGTCCGGGTGGTCGAGATCGGCAGCCCCTGGTCGCTGGAACTCTGCGGCGGGACCCATGTGGCCCGCTCGTCGGAGATCGGCAGCCTGGTGCTGCTCGGCGAATCCAGCGTCGGCTCCGGCGTACGCCGGGTGGAGAGCTTCGTCGGTTTCGACGCCTTCACCCACCTCGCCGCCGAGCGGGCGCTGTTGGAGAATCTGACCGGGCTGCTCAAGGTGCCCTCGCGGGAGCTGCCGGGCCGGGTCGCCGGCCTGGTCGAGCGGCTCAGGACGGCCGAGAAGGAGCTGGCCGCGATGCGGACAGCGAACGTCCTGGCCTCGGCGGGAGCACTCGTCGACAGTGCCGAGCGGGTGGGCGAGGTCGACCTGGTCGCGGCGAGACTACCGGCGGGGACCTCGGCGACCGACTTGAAGTCCCTGGTCGGTGACGTCAGGGGCCGACTCGGCAGCCGTTCGGCGGTGATCGCGCTGTTCGGCCACGCCGATGGCACCGTGCCGTTCGCGGTGGCGCTCACCGACGCGGCCGTGACCGCCGGTCTGAAGGCCGGGGATCTGGTGAAGTCATTCCTGCCCGACATCGCCGGTCGGGGTGGCGGACGCCCGGAACTCGCCCAGGGATCGGGTACGAACCCGGCCGGAGCCGATGCCGCGATCACGTCACTGCGCGTCAGGCTCGGCAGTCCGAACGGGTGACCTCGGTCTCGGACGGACCGTCTCCGGCGACGCCGGGGGTGCGTCTGGGTGTCGACGTCGGTAGCGTGCGGGTGGGAATCGCCATCAGCGACCCGCACGGCATTCTGGCCACCCCGGTCGGAACCTTTCCCCGGAACCCCCCGCAGGGCACCGTGATGGACAGGATCGCCGCCCTGGTCGCCGAGCATGACGTTGTGGAGGTCGTGGTGGGTCTGCCCCGATCGCTCTCCGGACGTGAGGGTCCGGCGGTCGTCGCGGCCCGGGACTTCGCCCGCCGGCTCGAACGCTCGGTCACGGTGCCGATCCGTTTCGTCGACGAGCGTTTCACCTCGGTGACCGCGAACCGCATCCTGGCCGAGCGCGGTGTCCGTGGCCGCAAGGCGCGCTCGGTCGTCGACCAGGTCGCCGCAGTGGAGATCCTGCAACACCATCTGGACCTCACCCGGAGCCGGGGCGGCCTCGGGTGAAGGATTCCTTCGGACTGTTCACACACCCGGACGATCCGGACCGTCGCGGCTCGGGGGGAACCGACCACACCGGTGAGTTCGACATCGTGGAGCTCCGCGAGGCGCTGAACCGCTTCCCACAGGCGGAGCCGCCCAGCCTTCCCCGCGAGGTGACCCGGGACCGGCGCGCCCGCCGGATCGCCGACGACAACCGTCGGCGCCGTCGTCACCGGTCGTCGTTGATCGCGGTGCTGGTCCTGGTGGTGATCGCGGTCGGCACGTTCGTGCTGGTCAGGACGTGGTCGACGCAGGAACCGGCGCCGCCCGCCGACTTCGCCGGATCCGGCAGCACCGAGACGATCATCCGGGTCAAGGCCGCCGACGGACTCACCGAGATCGGCACCGCCCTGTTCGACGCGAAGGTCGTCGCCAGTGTGCAGGCGTTCGTCCAGGCCGCCGGCGCGGGTGAGGAGATCCGCCGCATCCAGCCCGGCTACTACAAGGTCCGGGAAGGGGCGGCGGCGGCCACGACGATCTCCGCCCTCCTGGCGGTGGACAACCGGGTGGGCCAGCTGGACCTGATCCCCGGCGTCACGCTGGCCGACACCACGGTCCCCAGCACCGGGCAGGTGCTGCCCGGCTACGTCGCCCAGATCACCGCGGCTGCGTGCGTCCCGCTGAACGGGACCTCGAACTGCTTCGACGCCGACCAGTTGTGGACCCAGATCCGGACCGCCGACGTCGTGTCGATGGGGCTGGTCGACTGGGCCGTCGCCCGGGTCACCGCGTCCACCGACCCGGACCGGCGGCTCGAGGGGATGATCGCCCCCGGCGTCTACAGCATCCCGCCCACCAGCGACCCCGCGGTGGTGCTGAAGTACCTGATCGGCGCCTCCGCGGTGTACTGGAACGCCAGCGAGATCGCCACCAAGGCGACCACCCTCGGCCATGATCCCTACGACCTGGCCGTGATCGCATCCCTCATCGAGCGGGAGGCGATCACCTCGGACATGTCCCGGGTGAGCCGGGTGATCGAGAACCGGTTGGCCATCCCGATGATCCTGCAGCTGGACTCGACGGTGAACTACGGCAAGGCCGAGTCGCAGATCGCCACCGACGAGGCCGACCGGTCGGACCCGACCAGCCCGTACAACACCTACACGCACGAGGGTCTGCCGCCGACGCCCATCGGCGGCATCGGCCCCGACGCGTTGAAAGCGGCACTGAACCCGGCCGAGGGCACCTGGCTGTACTTCGTCAAGGTCGACCCGACGACCGGGAAGTCGTGCTTCAGCGTCACGCTGGACGAGCACAACCTGTGCGTGGAGAAGGCACGGGCGGCTGGTGTCTTCGGCTGAGCCCCGGCGTGCGGCGGTCCTCGGATCACCGGTCGGTCACTCGCTCTCACCGGCGCTGCACCGCGCCGCCTACCGCGAGCTCGGGTTGACGGGGTGGACCTACGGAGCCATCGACGTCGGTCCCGACGCCGTCCTGCTGCCCGGGCTGGTGCGCGACTGCGGTCCCGAGTGGGCCGGGTTCAGCGTGACGATGCCCGGTAAAGCGGCCGCGGCAGCGGTTGCCGACGAGGTCAGCGCCCGGGTCCGCCGCCTGCACGTGGCCAACACCCTGGTCCGTCGGATGGATGGGTGGTTCGCGGAGAACACCGATGTCGACGGCGTGGCCGGGGCGTTGCGGGCCGCCGGGGTGACCGGTCTGCGGCGGGCGCTGCTGATCGGTGCGGGGGGCAGCGGATTGGCCGCGCTGCTGGCGCTGGTGGAGCTCGGGGTGACCGACGTCGTGGTGGCCGGTCGCCGGCCCGACAGCACCGCACCGGCCCGGACGGTCGCCGCTGAGCTGGGGATCGCCGCCCGGCACGCGGACCTGGATCCGGCCCGCATCGGCGCGGTTGCCGCCGCGGTGGACATCGCGGTGGCGACGGCGCCGGCCGGGGCTCTGGACGGGTTGGCCCAGCCGTTGGCCGCCGCACCGGTGCTGTTCGACGCGATCTACCACCCGTGGCCGACCGCGCTGGCCGCCGCCGGCGCGGCCGACCGGATCACCGTGACCGGCCTGGACATGCTGCTGCATCAGGCGTTCCGGCAGGTCGAGCTGATGACCGGACGGCCCGCGCCGAGGGTGGTGATGCGGGCCGCGCTCCGGTCGGCCGCCGGGGTGGAACTCCCGCTCCCGATCTGACCGTGCAGGTCCGGACGGCTGATGTCGGTGGACAACCCGGTCGCGCCACGGAGTCGTTCTGACACAGTGTGTCGATGCTCAGTGTGTCGATGCTCCCGCTCACTGCGCTCGTTCCCGGGCTGGTCGCGGTGGTGGTCGGCGGTGCGTGCGGGGGCGGGTCCCGGATCCTGCTGGCCCGGATCCGACGCGGCGCCGTGGTCCGACCCGGCCCGCTGGAAGTGGCGTCGGCGCTGATCAGCGGCGTCGGTGTAGCGCTGAGCTGGTCGTCCGGGCCGTGGCTGATGGTGGGCTGGATCGGGGTGCTGGCCGTCCCGCTGTCCGCGGTCGACATCGCCCACCACCGGTTGCCCGACGCCCTGACCCGGCCCGCCGTGCCGGTCACGCTGGCGGTCGCGGCGGTGTCGGGCCTGGTCGGGGCGGGTTCGGTCAGTGTGGTCCGGGCGGTGGTGGCGGCGGTGGTCGTCGGCGGCCTGTTCCTCACCGTGGCCACCGTGCTCCCGGTGGCGATGGGCCGTGGGGACGCCAAACTGGCGTTCACGATCGGCGGCGCCCTGGGCTCCCTGTCGTGGCCGGCCGTCCTGCTCGGGGTGTTCCTGGCCTTCGCGATCGGGGCGATCGTCGGGCTGGCCGGGGTGGTCACCCGACGGTTAGCGCTGCGCAGCGCGCTGCCGTTCGGTCCCGCGTTGCTAACCGGTTGCTGGCTGGTGCTGGCCGTCCCCGGTCTGCTGCGCTGGGTCAGCCTCGGAACTGCCGGCGCGCCTTGACCTCCCGGAAGTAGGTGTTGGACGCGGTGAGGAACATCAGCACGATGGCCGCCACGGCGAGCGCAGCCCCGACCCATCCGGTGAGGGTGGACGTCGCCGACGAATAGGTCCGGCCGCTGACCTGGACGGTGCCGGTACTGGTCACGGAGAAGATCGACAGCGCCGACAGGACGGTCAGCGTGATCCGGGCCCAGTTGCGACCGGCCCGCATCTTGAACGCGAACAGCAGATAGAGCGCCAGGAAGAAGACCCCGGCCCCGATCGTGATGGACTTGGCGATGGTGACGATCGTGTCCACCGACATCCCGTCGGCCTGCTCGGCCGCTCCGGCCTCCCGGATCGCCTGATCCCAGACACTGCTGTTGAGGGCCAGGACGATGCTGACCAGCGAGATCAGCGCGGTCAGCAGGTACAGGCCGAACGCCGCGGTGACCGGCGTGGGTGGGGTGGGCTTGGCCGGCCGCTCGCCCTGGCCGGGGTACTGGCCGGGGAAACCCGACTGCGGGTACTGCTGCTGCCCGGGGTAGGGCTGTTGAGGGTACTGCTGTTGCTCTGGGTACTGCGGCTGACCTGGGTACTGCGGCTGACCTGGGTACTGCGGCTGACCTGGGTACTGCGGCTGACCCGGGTACTGCGGCTGACCCGGGTACTGCTGTTGCTCTGGGTACTGCGGCTGACCCGGGTACTGCTGCTGCCCGGGGTAGGGCTGTTGCGGGTAGGGCTGGCCCGGGTGGGGCTGACCCGACGGCGGCTGCGACGGGGGCTGGTACGGATCCGACATGACGCTCCTGTGCGGTGAGGTCTGCAGACACCCTGCGCCCGCAGTATGACAGGCCACGATCCTGGGCGACGTGAGTTCGCCGTGGTCAGTCGGCGGGGTGCGCGGCGATCACCGCGGCGCAGCCGGCGTCGTCGAGGTCGAACACCTCACCGGCGCCGTCGACCGGGATCACCGAGGTGGTCACGGTCTCCCGGTACAGCCGGACGAGGTTGAACGATGCCGACCGGGTCGTGCGCTCGTGGCCCGGCGCGGCGAGCGGATCGGTGCGGATGGCGGTCGACCCGGCCACCGCGACCGGGACACCGGCCAGCATCCCGCTCTGTGCGAGGTGATGGTGTCCGGCCAACACGAGACGGACGTCGGTACCCCTGATCACGTCGGCCAGCGCCTGCCGGGACGCCCGTTCCAGAGCGAAGTAGGCCAGCAGCGGCGACGGCGGGGGGATCGGCGCGTGGTGCAACACGATGACGGTGCCGTCGGGGGCGGCGGTGGCCAGCAGGGTGCCGAGTTCGGCCAGCGACGTGCGGTCGAGCCGGCCGTGCCCGTGGCCGACGATCGTGCTGTCCAGGGTGATGACCCTCAGTCGGTCGTTGACCATCACCGCTGCGACGACCGGGTCGGCGCTGTCCGTACCGAGCAGCTCGCGGTGGAACACCGTCCGGACGTCGTGGTTCCCGGTGGCGTAGACCAACGGAAGGCCCAGCGGCTCTACCGCCGCCCGCAGTCGTCGGTAGGCGGCCGGATCGCCGCTGTCGGTGAGGTCGCCGGACAGCACCATCGCGTCGAAGTGGTGTCCGTTCTGCTGTCCCCGGCGGACCTCGGCGAGCACTGCGGCCAGCGTGGCCTCCGGGTCGATCAGCCCGTTGTAGCGCACCCCGGCCGAGGTCAGGTGGGAGTCGGACAGATGGATCAGCACGTGATCGGGTCGCTCGACGGGCTCGCCGTCGGGGGTGGGCAGGTCAGGTCGCAACGGGTACCTCCGGGTCATCGGACCAGCGGGTCAGGGCCGGCAGCATCGGTGCCAGGTCGGCGGCCCGCCAGGTGGGGGTCCCCAGGCCCCGGCCGAAACGGTCGAGGTGGGCGGTCCGGCCGCCGGCGTCGTGGATAGCCCCCAGGTCCGCGGCCCATCGGTCGCCGACCCCGAGCACCCGGTGCGGGGCTCCGACCAGCGCGACGGCCGCCGCGGCGATGGCCGCCAGGCCCTCGGGCTTACCGGCGTCGGGGATGATGCGCCCGATGTGACCGGTCAGGCCGACCGCGTCCAGGACCTCGGCGATACCCGCCTCGGGGGCGTTGGTCACCAGCCACACCTGATCGGCCGGGTCGAGACCGGAGAGCCAGCCGGCCAGGCCCGGTTGCTCGTCCAGGGCGAACGCGCTCCGGACCACATCGTCGCGGCTCGCCGCGTAGGCCGACCGCCGGAGCCGACTGGGGATGCCGAAGGCATCGCTCATCGTGTGGACCACCTCGTAGCCGTCCTCCGCAGTGTCCAGCGCGGTGTGGACGGCGGCGGGTAGCCCGACCGGTGCGGGCCTGCCCTCCAGGAAGGAGCGCATGCCACCGATGACCAGGGTCGCGATGGCCGGGTCGACCAGCTCGGCGACCCGGCGGGCGTAGGCCTGGACCGCCAGATCGCCGGTGTAGGCGGTCCCGTCGAAGTCCAGCAGGATGGCGATCGGCACCGTCTCTCCTTCTGATCGTGGCCGGCGCGGGGGGCAGCGGACGGTGTCGATCCTGCCAGCCTCCCGGCCCGCCAGACTGGGGGAGTGACCCCCCGTTGCCCTCTCGCTGTTCGCGCCCCCGTCGGGACCGCCCGGTGACCCCCCGACTCGGGCGGTGGCTCGGCGGGTCGGTCGTGGTGGTCGGACTCATGGTGGTGCTCTTCGGTTTCCTGGCCTGGGCCACCGTCACCCTCGACGGAGGTAGCCCGTCGACCCTGACCGGCTGGGGCACCATCAGCGGCGCGGAGTCAGCCGTCGGGCAGAACATCAACGACGTCATCACGAGTCTGCAGGGCACCGGTTCCTACCGGCCGGCCCTGCTGCCGACCGTCCTGGGCGGAGCTGCGGTGCTGCCGGGGGTGTGGATCGCCGTCCGGCGCTCCAAGTTCGCGGCCGCTGGCGTCGTCGCGCTGGGCCTGTTCATCGGTGCGTGGGGTCTCTACCGGGCGTTACGCCCGGGCGACATCGCCGGGCTGCTGGTCGCCGGTGACGTCTCCACGGCCGCGGTCGGCCCGTGGGCGACGTGCTTCGCCGGGGCGGCGATCATCGGGCCGGCTGTCGCCGTACTGATCCTGCCCGCGCCGCCGCCGCCCGGGGTCCGACGGTCCCGGGGGATCCAGCCGCGGCGGTGAGCTGCGGTGGCGGCTCGCTCAGACGGTCCCGCCCGGCCGCAACCGCCCGGCCGCCTGTGCCAGCACGGCAGGGTCACCGACGTACTGCCGGGACGCCCGGGGCCAGTGCGTGACGACGTCGGTGAAGCCGAGCGCCGCGGCTCGGCCCACGGCGTCGTCGAAGGCATCCAGGCTGCTCAGCGAGAACACCGGTGCGCTGTCCAGGCTCAGGTACCGATCGGGACCGGTTCGCCCGCCGACGATGTCGGTGAACCGGTGCGAAAGTTCGGCGATCCCGCGCCACCATCCGTCGAGATCGTCGCTGGGCGTCCCGGTGGTCGCCCACGCGTCGGCGTGCCGGGCGGCGATCCGCATGCTCCGGGGCCCGTTGGCCGCCACCACGACCGGCAGTCGGGGCGACTGCACGCAACCGGGAAGCAGGTGCGCGTCGACCGCGTCGTAGTGCTCGCCGTGCCAGGTCGTCACCGGCTGTCGCAGCAAGAGCTCGGTCAGCTCGACGAACTCGCTCAGCCGGTCCACGCGCTCTCGCGGCGGCAGATCGGCGTGCCCGAAGACCCGTGAGTCCCAACCCAGCCCGCCCGCCCCGATCCCGGCGATCATCCGGCCGCCGGACAACACGTCCAGCGTCATCAGATCCTTGGCCAGCGTCACCGGATGCCGGAAGTTCGGACTGGTCACCCAGGTACCGATCCGCAGCGTGGTGGTGGCCAGGGCCGCGACCGTGAGCGTGGGCATCGTCGCGTGCCACGGCTCGTCGGACAGGTCCCGCCAGGCGAGGTGGTCGTACGTCCAGCCGTGGGCGAAGCCCATGTCCTGCAACGCCTTCCACCTGGCAGTGGTCTCTCCCGCATCGAACTGGGGGAGGATGACGACTCCGACACGCATGACTGGCTCCCGATTCTCGTGCGACCGGCGGGGAACGAACTCAGAACCCGAGCCCCTTGCGGGCCGGTTCGATCGACGGCCCGGCCCAGAGTGCCTGGTACAGGCTGTTCTCCGCCAGCGAGCGCAGGTCGGCTCGGTCGAGGTAGAGCATGCCGGCCAGGTGGTCCGTCTCGTGTGCGACGATCCGGGCCTGCCAGCCGTGATACTGACTGTCGATCGCCGATCCGTCCGCCGCGGCGGCGGTGAGGTGCACCGCAGCGGGTCGATCCACCGCGGCCTGGAAGCCGGGGACGGACAGGCAACCCTCGTAGAAGAACGTTCTCGTGTCGCCGACCGGGGTGTAGCGCGGGTTGATCAGGACCAGGAAGTCCAGCGGCTGCCGGTCCCGGGCGACCGCGATGTCCGCGGTCACCGCCGCCGGGTCCTCCAGGACCGCGATCTGCAGCCCGACGCCGATCTGAGGGGCCGCGAGCCCGACTCCCGGTGCGGCGTGCATGGTCTCGCGCATCGCCTCGACGAGCGCGGTCAGCACCTCGTCGTCGAGCTGGCCGTCGTACCGGTCGGCGGGATGGCGCAGCACCGGAAGCCCGGCGGGCACGATGGGCAGCGGGCGGGGCCCGGCGAGCAACCGGTCGACCCGGTCGGCGTGGGTGGTCATCAGAACCGACCCTACGGGCTGGCTAGGGTGATGCCATGGCCCGCACCGTCGCTACCACCACCGCCGTTCCGCTCGACGAACTCCTCGCCTTCGTCCGTGAACGGCGCCACCTGCTGCTCGCCACCGCCCGCGCCGACGGCCGGCCGCAGTTGTCGCCGGTATCCGGCGGGGTGGACGAGCAGGGTCGGCTGGTCATCTCGACCTACCCGGGGCGGGCCAAGACGACCAACGCCACCCGCACCCCGGAGGTCAGCGTCGTGGTCCTGAGCGACGACTGGGACGGCCCGTGGGTCCAGATCGACGGTGTGGCCGAGGTTCTCGACATGCCCGAGGCCGAGGATGCGCTGGTCGACTACTTCCGCAGCCTGGCCGGCGAACACCCGGACTGGGACGAGTACCGGGCCGCGATGCGTCTGCAGAACAAGTCGCTGATCCGGATCACGCCGACCCGCTGGGGCCCGCTGGCGACCGGCGGCTTCCCTGCCGACATCGCTTCCGCGTTGGATGCCCGGGACGCGACGACCACCTCATGAGCCTCGCGCACATCCCGCTGGTCGACCTCAGCCACGGCGGGCCGATGCCGCAGCTCGGCCTCGGCACCTGGCCCCTGGACGACGACGAGGCCGAGGGGGCCGTACTTGCCGCTTTCGAGGTCGGCTACCGGCACATCGACACCGCGGTGAAGTACGGCAACGAGACCGGCATCGGCCGGGCTGTCGCGCTCGGCGGACTGGAGCGCGACGAGCTGTTCATCACCACCAAGCTGGACGGTGAGTTCCAGGGCGACGACCGCGCGGTGGTCGGACTGGAGGGCTCCCTGCGACGCCTCGGACTGGACTACGTCGACCTACTGCTGATCCACTGGCCGTTGCCGGCCCGCGGCGCGTTCGTCTCGACCTGGCAGACCTTCGAGCGGCTGCTCGCCGACGGACTGACCCGGGCGATCGGGGTCTCCAACTTCACGCCGGGTCACCTGGCCACCCTCGCCGCCGAGACGTCGGTGGTACCGGCCGTCAACCAGGTCCAGCTGTCGCCGTACACGCCGCGCTGGGCGGAGCGCGAGTACGCCGTGGCGCACGACATCCTCGTCCAGTCCTACAGCCCGATCGGCGCCGGTGGCGAGCTGCTGCATGCCGATCAGGTGCAGGAGCTGGCCGGTAAGCACCACCGCACCCCGGCCCAGATCGTGCTGCGGTGGCACGTCCAGCAGGGGCTGGCTCCGGTCCCGAAGTCCGCCGATCCGACCCGGATCGCCAGCAATGCACAGGTTTTCGATTTCGAGCTCGATTCCGACGACATGGCCGAGCTCGCCACCCTGGACCGCGGCCCGGCCGCGGGCACCGACCCGGACGTCACCGGGCACTGACCACCCACGCCCCCTGGAGAACCCCACGTGAACCTGACCCCGATCTACACCGCCTCGGCCACCGCCACCGGTGACGGCCGCAACGGCCGCACGACCAGCTCGGACGGGGTGCTGGACCTCGAGCTGGCGGTGCCGACCGAGATGGGCGGCCCCGGCGGGGCCAAGACCAACCCCGAGCAGCTGTTCGCCGCCGGCTACGCCGCCTGCTTCCACAGTGCGCTGAAGGCGGTGGCGCGGCTGGAGAACGCCACCCTGACCGACACCGCGGTGGTCGCCGACGTGTCTTTCCTCGGCGGCGAGGGTGGCCCGCTGCTCGCGGTCGCCCTGCACATCGAGATCCCCGGCGTGGCGCAGGCCGTTGCCGAGGACCTCGTCGCCAAGGCCCACCAGATGTGCCCCTACTCGCGGGCCACCCGCGGCAACATCGAGGTCACGCTGTCGGTCGAAGGTGCACCCGCCGGCTGAACCGGCTCCGCGTCTCACCGGGGAACGGAAAGGAGTGACAGTGATCAACGCTGGCGATGACGAGGACCTGGTGGTGGGTGTCGATTACGGCACGCTCTCCGGCCGGGCCGTCGTCGTGCGCGTGCGCGACGGGGCCGAGCTGGGCTCCGCGGTGCACGAGTACACCCATGCCGTGGTCTCGGAGACGCTGCCGACCACCGGCGCGCCGTTGCCCCCGGAGTGGGCGTTGCAGGTGCCGTCGGACTACATCGACGTGCTGACGCAGGCGGTCCCCGCCGCGATCGCCGCCGCCGGGGTCGATCCCGCCCGGGTGATCGGCATCGGCACCGATTTCACCGCGTGCACGATGGTTCCGACGACTGCGGACGGGACGCCGCTGAGTGAGCTGGCAGAATTCGTGGGGCGCCCACACGCCTACGTGAAGCTGTGGCGCCATCACGCCGCCCAGCCGCAGGCGGACCGGATCAACGCACTGGCCCGCGACCGGGACGAATCGTGGTTGCCCCGATACGGCGGCTTGATCTCCTCGGAATGGGAGTTCGCCAAAGGTCTGGAGCTGCTGGAGGGTGACCCGGAGATCTACGCGCGGACCGAGCGGTGGGTGGAGGCGGCCGACTGGATCGTCTGGCGGCTCTGTGGCCGATATGTACGCAACGCCTGCACCGCCGGCTACAAGGGCATCCGACAGGACGGGGCCTACCCGTCGACGGAATTCCTGGCCGCGCTCAACCCCGGGTTCGCCGGCTTCGTCACCGACAAGCTGGACCAGCCGGTGGGCCAGCTCGGCGCGGCGGCCGGCACCTTGACGGAGGAGGCGGCCGATTGGACCGGCCTGCCGGCCGGGATCGCCGTCGCCGTGGGCAACGTCGACGCGCACGTGTCGGCGCCGGCCGCGAACGCCATCGCCCCCGGCCAGCTCGTCGCCATCATGGGCACCTCGACCTGTCACGTGATGAACGGGACCGAGCTGCGCGAGGTGCCCGGTATGTGCGGGGTCGTCGACGGCGGCATCACGGAGGGACTCTGGGGGTACGAGGCCGGGCAGAGCGGAGTCGGGGACATCTTCGGCTGGTTCACCCGCACCGGATTGCCCGCCGACTACGCCGAAGCCGCTGCGGCGCGGGGGATGTCGTCCCACGAATACCTCACCGAACTCGCCGGTCGACAGGCCGTCGGCGAGCACGGGCTGATCGCACTGGACTGGCACAGCGGCAACCGCTCGGTACTGGTCGACCACGAACTGTCCGGGCTGATCGTCGGCCAGACGCTGGCCACCAAGCCGGAGGACACCTACCGGGCGCTGCTGGAAGCGACCGCTTTCGGCACCCGCACGATCATCGAGACCTTCAACGCCGCAGGCGTTCCCGTCACCGAGCTGGTGATCGTCGGGGGGCTCGCGAAGAACCCGCTGCTGATGCAGATCTACGCCGACGTCACGCACCTGCCACTGTCGGTGGCCACCTCCACCCAGGGCCCGGCGGTGGGGTCGGCCATCCACGCCGCGGTCGCGGCCGGCGCGTACCCCGACGTCGCGGCGGCCGCCGCGGTGATGGGCAGCAAGTCCGTCGCGGTGTTCGTGCCGAACCCGGAGAACGCGGCCGCCTACGACGTACTGTTCGCCGAGTACACCGCTCTGCACGACCATTTCGGTCGCGGCGGCTCCTCGGTGATGCGCCGGCTGAAGGGCATCAAGCGCGACGCGGTCGGCCGCCGCCGGGCGGCGGAAAAGGACAGCCGGGCGGCGGAAAAGGACAGCCGGGCGGCGGAGGAGGACAGCCGGGCGGCGGAGGAGGACAGCCGGGCGGCGGAGGAGGATGTCGCGGTGTCCGACACCGAGCAGGGAGCATTCGGATGAACATCACGGCCGAGGTCGCCACCGGTGAGTGGATGCTCACCGCCGGCCCGTACCGGTGCGTCGTGTCGCCGGTCGGGGCCACCATCCGGGCGTTGACCGTTCACGGTCGGGACCTGGTGGTGCCGTTCGGTCCCGGGGAGATCCGGCCGCTCTACCGGGGGGCGCTGATCGCGCCGTGGCCGAACCGGATCCGGGACGGCCGGTACACCTTCGCGGGCATCGAACAGCAGGCGGGGATCAACGAGGTCGCCCGCGGCACCGCGCTGCACGGTCTGGTGCAATGGATCCGCTGGCAGCCGTTGACGGTTGCTGACGACCGGGTGGTGCTGACCCACGACCTGGTCCCGCAGGACGGGTACCCGTTCCCGCTCCGGCTGCAGGTGACCTACGCACTGTCGGCCGATGGGCTGGTCGGCACGTTGATGACCACCAACGTCGGGCCGGCCGACGCCCCGTTCGGCTGCTGCCCGCATCCGTACCTGGTGGCCGGCGACGGGCCGCTGGACAGCTGGGAGCTGACCGCACCGGTGGCAACCCGGCTCGAGGTCGACGACCGGCTGCTGCCGACCGAGCTCGTCCCGGTGGCGGCCGTGGACAACGACTTCCGGGCTCCGGCGCTGATCGGGAGCCGTGAGATCGACCACTGTTTCGCCGATGTCGACTTCGGCGGGGCCGACGGGCACACGGCCACGGTGCGGGTGACCGACCCGGCGCACGGCACCGGGGTGGAGTTGAGCTGGGGCCGCTGGGCACCGTGGTTGCAGATCCACACCGCCGACCGGCCGGAACCGGAGAACAACCGGGTGGGGCTCGCGGTCGAGCCGATGAGCTGTCCGCCGGACGCATTCAACCTGCCCGCCGACCGGGTCCCCGTGCTTGCCGCCGGGGCCATCCACACGGCGAGCTGGACGATTCGGGGGATCTGAGCGACGGCCGCCAGAGGCGCGGCCGCGGCGGCCGCCAGGGGCGCGGCCGCAGAATCAGTCGTAGAGGCTTGACTTGTCGAACTTGCCCGGCTTCGGGGCTTTCCGGGACGTGGCGTTCGCTACCGGCTGTTCGGTCTCGGCCGACTCGGGCGACTCGGCCGACCCGGCCGACCCCGCCGACTCGGCCGACTCGGCCGACCCGCCTGGCTCCTCGATCGGCTCCATCACCTCGCGGTAGGCGAAGACGCCGGCCGCGAGCAGCGCGACGGCACCGAAGACCACCCACTGCAGGGCGTAGGAGAGGAAGGGTCCGCCGTCCCGGTCGGGGACCCCGATTTCGGCCAACGCCCCGGGCGCGGAGCCGATCAGCTGGACGAACCCGAGTCGCGCGTCCGGCGTCGAGCCCAGCAGGGCGGCGGAGTCGATGCCGTAGACCTCACGACGCCCGGCCCGTTGCTCCTCCGGCCGTTGGGACGGGTCGGGCTGGTCGCCGCTGACCCGGCCGGTCAGGGTGACCTGCCCGGTCGGCACGTCGGGGGGCAGGGTGCCGGCGGCCAGCTCGTCGGACGAGAAGTAGCCGCGGTCGACCAGGATCCGGGTGCCGTCGGTGAGGACGAACGGCAGCACGACCTCCGCCGCGCTGAAGCCGTTCTGCTGTCGCAGCCGGACGTAGGCCTGCTCGCCGGACACGAACGTCCCGGATGCGGTGACCAGCCGGAACCGGCTCGCGTCGGCGGGTTCGGCGCCGGTCGTGAGCAGATCGGTGACCGGCACGGGGGTGGCGGCCAGCGCGCTCTCGATCTGGTTGTTCAGGGCTTGGCGCTCGACGTGGCGCCCGTACTGCCAGGGCGCGAGGACGAACCAGGAGGCCCCGGCGAACACCAGCGCCAGCGCGATCAGGCCGAGCCACCCCGGCGTCAGGATGGCCCGGAACCCCGGCCGCGGCGGCGGCGTCGGCGGACGTTCGGTCAGCGTCATCCGAGCCGCCGTCGGATCTCAGCGACGATGCCCGGGACGGCGGCCTGCACCATCGTCATCACCTGCAGATACTCCTCGTGCGGACCGCCGTAGGGGTCCGGGATCTCGTGGTCGTCGGCGTCCGGGTCGAAGCTGCGGAACAGGACGATCCGGGTCGGTCCGGCCGGTGCGGGCTCGTTGCGACGGTTCGGTCCGGGCGCGCGGTCCAGCCGTTCCAGCGCCGTCAGGTGGGTGGCGTCGGCGGCCAACAGCAGGTCCACCGTCGGCATTTCCGCCCGGGTGATCTGGTGGGCGACGTGGTCGGTGTCGAAGCCGGCGTCGGTGAGCACCTGTCGGGTACGGGCGTGCGCGGGGCTCCCGGCGTGCCACGGCCCGGTGCCGGCGCTGGTCACCCGGACCCGGTCGGCGAGACCGGCGTCGGCGAGCGCGTGGCGCAACACGATGGCCGCCATCGGGGACCGGCAGATGTTGCCGGTGCACACCACGCTGACGTGGAACCGGTCGTCGGTCTCGCCGCGTCTGGACTCTCGCACTCCTCCATTGTGGACGACACTCGGACCATGCCCCGCACGACCGCCCCGACTGTCCCGACCGCCCCGACACTCGCCGACGTGATCTCGGTGGTGGATGCCGCCTACCCGCCGGCGCTGGCCGAGGACTGGGACACCGGTATCGGGCTGACCTGTGGGGACCGCGCAGCGCCGGTGCGCACGGTGCTGCTGGCGGTGGACGTCGACCCCTCCACGGTGGACGAGGCGATCGAGGTCGGCGCCGACCTGCTGCTCACCCACCACCCGCTACTGTTCCGCCCCGTCCAGTCGGTAGCCGCCGACCGGCCGAAGGGGACGCTGATCCACCGGCTGATCCGGGCCGGCGTCGCGCACCTGGCCGCGCACACCAACGCCGACCGGGCCGCAGCCGGGGTCAACGATGCGCTCGCCGCGGTGCTGGGGCTGACCGGCACCCGACCGCTGCAGCCCGCTGTGGACGATCCCACCCTCGGCCTGGGGCGGATCGGTGAACTGCCGCAGGCCGTCACCGCCCGGGAGTTCGCGGCCGCCGTCGCCGCGGCCCTGCCGGCGACCGTCACCGGCGCGCGGGTGGCCGGCGACCCGGATCGGACGGTCCGCCGGGTGGCCGTCTGCGGTGGGTCCGGTGGGTCCCTGTTGTCGGTGGTCACCGACGCCGGGGTCGACGCGTTCGTCACCTCCGACCTCGGGCACCACGTCGCCCAGGAGTACGTCGCCGTCCCCGGTCGGCCGGTCCTGGTCGACGTCGCGCACTGGTCCGGCGAGTGGCCGTGGCTGCTGACGGCCGCGGCTCTGCTGACGCGAGAACTTGGTGTGCGCACGGTGGTCTCGACCCGTCGTACCGACCCGTGGACCCTGCGCACCGACTGAAGCATGGGTGGTTGGCCGATGCAGGAGATAGGTTGACCGCCACCACATCGTCCCTGCGGGGAAGGGTGGTTCCTTCGAAGCAGAAAGCGGCGCGCCAGGTGAAGCTCGATCCGTTCGTTGCACGCACATTGTTGGACCTGGCCGCGGTCGACCGGGTCACGAGTGCCGCCGAGCACCGTCGGACGCATCTGCCGGCGCTGTCGGTCATCGCCGACGGTGAGGTGCGGGCGGCCGTGGCCCGGCGGGGCGTGGTCGCCGCCGATACCGAGGTGAGCGACCTGAAGCGGGCCACCAACAAGCTCGACGCCGAGGTGGAGCAGGTACGTGCCCGGTCCCGACGCGATTCCGACCGGCTGGCCGCGGGCTCGGCCACCCCCAGGGAGCTGGCGGGCCTGCAGCACGAGATCGAGTCACTCAAGCGCCGCCAGTCGACCCTGGAGGATGCCGAGCTGGAACTGATGGAGCAGCGCGAGACCGCCGAAGGGGTGCTGGCCACCGCACGCCGGAGTCTGGCCGAGCTCGAGGCGGATATCGCCGAGGCCGTCGCCACCCGGGACGCTGCATTCGTCGAGATCGACGCCGCGGTGGCGGTCGAACAGGCGAAGCGGACCGGACTGGTCGCCGGGCTGCCCGCGGACGTGGTCGCGCTCTACAGCCGGATCCGCGACCAGGGCAAGGTCGCCGCCGGCGAGCTGCTCGGGGCCCGCTGCGGCGCCTGCCGGATCGAGATCGACCGGATCGCGCTGGGGCAGATCAAGTCCGCACCCATCGACGCCGTCGTCCGCTGCCCGGAGTGCGGCGCGCTCCTCGTCCGGGCCTGACCGCGAGGCCTGCTCGGGTAGCATTCCTCCCCGGACGAGTCGACCGGGCAGTCGCGGCGCCGCACTGCGGTGTCGAGGAAAGTCCGGGCTCCACAGGGCAGGGTGGTTGTCAACGACAACCCGGGGCGACCCGCGGGACAGTGCCACAGAAAAGAGACCGCCGGCCGGACGCTCACACGTCGGCGCCGGTAAGGGTGAAACGGTGGTGTAAGAGACCACCAGCGTGCCGGGTGACCGGCACGGCTCGGTAAACCCCACCCGGAGCAAGGTCAAGAGCCGGACCGCGAGGTCCGGTGCGCAGGTGCTCGAGGGCGGCCCGCCCGAGCCTGCGGGTAGACCGCACGAGCGCATCGGTGACGGTGCGCCAAGATGGATGGCTGCCGAACGGGACGCCGCGAGGCGCCCGGGAACAGAACCCGGCTTACAGGTCGACTCGTCCCCCGACCTGGACCGACGCTGTCAGGTCTTGGTCAGCACCACGATCAGGATGACGATCGCGGCCAGGATGAGCACCGCGCCGATCGCGACCAGCACCTTCGGGTGAATGCCACCACCGGGCTGTTGTCGCTGCAGCTCGTCGTCCTCGGTCTTCTTGCGGGTCTCGTCGCCGGTCATCGTCGTTCCTTCACCAGGTGATCGCTCCGACGGAAGGCGCCGGGCGGTTCGCTCCATTGATACACAGTTCGCCCGCGGGACCGGTACCGCGACCACCGGCGGCGCCGCTAACCTCGCAACGGTGAGTCAACGGAGGATCTACAGCCCGACCGCGCCGATCGACGTCGCGGCCATCCGTGCCGAGCTGGGGGTGCCAGCGGGATTCCCCGCGGAGGTCATCGCCGCCGCGGACGCCGCGGTCGAAGCGGGACCGTCACTCGCGCCGGACCGACCGGACCGTACCGACCGCACGGACCTGCCGCTGATCACCCTGGACCCGACCGGTTCGATGGATCTCGACCAGGCGGTGCACCTGGAGACCGGCCCGCACGGCGTCGGGTTCGTCGTGCACTACGCGATCGCCGACGTCGCGGCCTGGGTCACCCCCGGCGGGCCGATCGACGAGGAGTCCTGGGTCCGCGGCCAGACGCTGTACAGCCCGGACCTGTCGACGCCGCTGCACCCACGTGAGCTGTCCGAGGGTGCGGCCAGCCTGCTGCCCGACGAGCGCCGCCCGGCGGTGCTGTGGACGATGACCCTGGACGGGGCGGGCGAGGTCACCGCCGTCGGACTCGAGCGGGCCTGGGTGTCGTCGGTGGCCAGGCTGGACTACCGCGGGACGCAGGAGGACGTGATCGCCGGGACCCTGCACCCGTCGATCGCCCTGCTGCCCGCGGTCGGGCGGCTCCGGCAGGGCCTCGCCCGCAGGCGACACGCCATCACCCTGGACCTTCCCGACGTCGAGGTGGTCCGCACCGGTGGTCCCGACGGTCCCTTCGGGTGGAACCTGGAACTGCGGGCGCTGACCGACGTGGAGGAGTGGAACGCCGAGATCAGTCTGCTCACCGGGATGTGCGCGGCCGACCTGATGCTGGCCGGCGGCGTCGGCATCCTGCGCACGTTGCCCGAACCGTCGCACGCCCAGATCGAGGACCTACGGCGGGCGACCGCTGCGTTGCGGATCCCGTGGCCGGTCGGCGTCGCCCCGGGGGACGTCATCGCCGGACTGGATCCGTCGGATCCGATCCACGCCGCGTTCCTGGAGTACGCGGCCCGGCTGCTCCGCGGCGCGAACTACCATCCTTTCGACCCGGAATCACCGACGCACCCGACCCCCGAACGCACCGTCCATGCGGGTATCGGCGCCCCGTATGCCCACGTCACGGCTCCGCTGCGGCGGTTGGTGGACCGATTCGGTACCGAGATCTGCCTGGCCCTGCACGCCGGCACCGCGGTGCCCGACTGGGCCCGGAGCCGGCTGGACGAGCTGCCTGGGGTGATGGGGGCGTCTGCCCAGCGGGCGAGTGCGCTGGAGAAGGCCTGCATCGGGGCGGTCGGGACGTTCCTGCTCACCGGCCGCGAAGGCGAGGTGTTCGCCGCCACCGTGCTCCAGGTCGACCGGGAGAAGGACCGGGCCCGGCTGGTGCTGGCGGACCCGCCGGTGCGCGCCACCTGCGCGGCCGACGGCGTCACCGAAGGCGATCAGGTACGGGTGGAGCTGGTCTCCACGGATCCGTCGACGCACACCTACGTGGTCCGCCCGGTCACCGGTGCGGCAGACCGGCCCGGCGGCCGCCGCGCGGCCGTGGCAGGCTGAACCGATGCCAGACGAGATCGGACAGAACACCCAGTGGTTCTACTGCCTGAAGCACCACACCGTGGAGCCGGAGGGTGTCTGCAAGGCCAAGGACCGGTTGGGGCCCTTCCCCGACCAGGCGTCCGCCGCCAGGGCGCTGGAGACCGTGCACGATCGTGAGGCCCGACTGGAGTCCGAAGACGCGCGCTGGCGCGACAGCTGACGCACGGTCGTGCCGCTACCGGCAGGCGTCGAACTCCGGGGCGTCGACCGGCCAGGCGGTGACCGCGGGCGGGATCCTCACCTCGGGCGTCACCGATCCGGGGTCGTCAACCCCCGGAGCCGGTAGCTCGAAGTGGAGCGTCACGGTCTTCCTCGACTGCGGCGGGAAGTCCGTCTGGAAGAGCCCGGCTTCCCGGCCGAAGTCGGAACCGTGGGTGATCTCCACGGGCGTGCCGTCGACGTCGGCAGCGGTGAACGTCGCTCCGGTGGGCGCATAGACCCGGAACTCGTCGGTCAGGGTGTAGGCCTTCGGCCCGGAGCCGGAGATCTCCTCCAACAGCCCGGAGGCCGGGCCGGCGAAGGTGAGGTCCATCCGCATCGTCACTTCCCGGCTGCCGTCGGTCGCGCACGACCCGGCAGTGAGAGTCGTGGCCCCGGACAGGTAGAAGGACAGCTTGGAGCCCCTGAAGGTCCGGTCCGCCAGGGCGACCATGAACGTGGGTCGCCCGGCCACGTCGACGGCCGGCAGCTCGCCCGTCAGTCCGATGTCGGCCAGCGTGGACTGCTCGTCCGGATGTGCGCTGTAGACGAGCAGCCGGTGATCGGCGATCCCCTGACGCGCACCCCGCAGAGCGCGGGCGGCGTCGGTCGGCGGCGACATCAGCGACTCCAACGCCAGTCCCGTCGCCGCGGCGGTGAAGGCGTCCCGCTGGGTCTTGTCCCGGTCGTCGGGGAACATCCGATAGATGTCGGAGAGCAGGAACGACGCCAGATTCGATGCGGCGACGGTGGTCCCGCCGATGTCGATCGGTGGGTAACCCTTGAGGATCCCGGCCAGGGCCACCGGGTCGACCGCGATCGCCCCGTCGATCGGCGCCGGGTCGACGCGCTTCTGGTACATCAGGCTGAACAGGGCGGCGGCGCGGGGGAAGTCCGGGGTGAAGTTCACGTCCATCGAGATGGTCGCGATGTTGAGCCCGTACAGGTTGAGCTCGTCCGCGGAGAGCGGGGCTACCGGCGCGTCGAAGCGGTCGATGGTGCGTTGGGTCGCGCCCTGCCCGCCGACGACGATCCGGCCGTGGTCGACCGTCATCACCGCGTAGGAGCCGAACATGCCGCCGGTCGAGCGGGCCTCGGCCAGGTTCTGGAACAGCACGAGGTAGCGTCGGGTGCCCTCGGAGCCCAGCATCGGCGGGATCAGCTCCGTGACGGTCGCCGCCCGTGAGGTCACTGACGACACGGTGGTCAACCTGTCCGACAGCTCGTCGGCCGCGGAGCCGATGGCCGTCATGACGTCGTCACGCCGGATGTCGGCGACCTGGCGGAGATAGGAGCGCACCTCGTCGTCGGCATGGCGCAGCCCCGGTGCGGCGGCGATGATCGGGTTGAGGTCGAACTGGTGGTCCTGCGGCAACAGCACCGCCGGGTCGACCACCCTCGCGAGCCCGACCAACGGCGGAAGCACCTGGGTGGCGATACCGTCCACGGTGGTGGCGATGGTCTTCACCCCGCTGAGGTCCGCGCCCACGAAGGGCAGCCGGGTGGCCAGTGAGAACACCGGATCGTCGACCGCGTCCCGGGCCCGGCCGGACTGTTCCTGCAGGCGGTCGACCGCGCCGGCGATCCGATCGGTGCCGCCGTCGAGCAGGTCCTGGACCGACAGCTGAAGGGTGTCGGCGATGGTCGCCCTGGCGTCGGTGAGGGCGCTGTAGGCCTGCCAGGTGCGAAACACCACCCAGCCGCCGAGCCCGAGGACGACCAGGGCCCCGGCCGCCACCCAGCGCCACCACCGTCGCCGCGGCACAGGGGCCGACCCATCGCCCGCAGTCGACGCGCCGATCGGTTGCTCAGGTTCCATAGTGGGAACCTATCTGGCACCGGGTGGTCCGGGCCCGCGCCTGCCGCCCGACCGCCCGACCGCACGACCGACCGGTCCTGCGGCGTACCGCGGCAAGGGAGCCCCTCGATGACCCAAGCGCCACACACCCCGGAGTCCAACGACACGACCGGCGGCGAGGTACCGAACCCGCACACCGGCGCCGGCATCGGTGCGACCGGCGAGCCCGACACGATGGAGCCCGAGGAGGACCCGGACCCGGCGGAGACGCCCGCCGAGTGAGGGCCGGGGCGGGGACGGCTGACCTGTTCCCGCCCGGGCACCGGGCCGGCGATGGCACCATCGCAGGGTGCGCACACCGAACTCCCGATTTCTGATCGTCTTGCTCGCGGCCACCCTGCTGGTCGTCACCGCCTGCGGTAACCGGCTGTCCGGACAGGCCGGTGTCGCGACGACGCTGTCCGCCTCGACGGCCGGGCCGACGATCAGTGCGCCGTCCGGCGGCGCTACCGAGACCGGACCCACCGACACCGGACCCGCCGACTCCGGACCCGCCACCGCCCCGGGAACCGCCGGCACCGGGACGAACGGCGAGGCGACCGGACCGATCGAGGGCCCGATCCCGCGCCCCACCCCCGGCGGCGCCGGGGCCGGCGCCATTCCGCCCCAGCTGGCCGAGTTCTACACCCAGCAGCTCGCGTGGCAGGCGTGCCCGGCGTTCAACGACAACCCGGATGCCGACGACCTCTACGCCGCCGCCGGCCTCGAGTGCGCCAACCTCATCGTCCCGCTGGACTACGCCGATCCGACCGGGGCCACGGTCAGCCTGGGTGTGATCCGGGCGCCCGCCACCGGCACCGACCGGGTCGGCGCCGTCCAGCTCAACCCGGGCGGGCCGGGTGGGTCCAGCATGGATCTGGTGGCCGGTCTGGTCGCCGACGGCAGCGCCGACGCGTTGCGCGCCACCATGGACCTCGTCGGGTTCGACACCCGCGGGGTCGGGGCGTCGCGGCCGCGGGTGAGCTGCCTCACCGACGCCGAGCAGGACGCCGCGCGGTCCGCCAACCTGCGCACCACCACCCCGGCCGGGATCGCCGCGATCGACGCGGCGATCGGCGATTACGTGGACGCCTGCATCGCCCACACCGGCCGGGACGCCGGCATCGACGGCACCACCTTCCTGGTCAACCTCGGCACCGTGGACGCCGCTGCGGACATGGACGTGCTGCGGTCCGCGATCGGGGAGGAGAAGCTGACCTACCTGGGGTTCTCCTACGGCACCCTGCTCGGCGCGGTGTACGCCGACCGGTTCCCCGGCTCCGTGCGCGCCATGGTGCTCGACGGGGCGGTCGACCCGCAGGCGAGTCCGGAGGAGGACTCGGTCAACCAGGCGGCCGGTTTCCAGGGCGCGTTCGAGGCGTTCGCGACCTGGTGCACCCAGCAGGCCGGCTGTCCGCTGGGCACCGACCCGACGCAGGCGACCACGGCGTTCCAGGACCTGACCCGGCCGCTGTTGGACCGGCCGCTGCCGCTGTCCGACGGCCGGGTGTTGACCTACGACGACGCGATCACCGGCACCGCCGCCGCGCTGTACAGCAACCAGTACTGGCCGACGCTGCTCACCGGTTTGACCAACCTGTCCAACGGTGACGGGCTGCTCCTGATGTTGATCGCCGACTCTTACCACCAGCGGGACAGCAGTGGTCACTACGCGGCATTGTTGGACGTCTTCAACGCGGTGAACTGCATGGACAACGAGCGGCCGGTGGCCGGCGACACCAACGTCTCGCTGGACGAGAAGTTAGCCGCGGCCGCACCTTTCGAGAACAGCGGGGACCCTGTCGTGCCGCTGGACAGCACCTGCAGCCGCTGGCCGGGGGAGCGCACCCTCGATCCGAACATCACCGCCTCACCCGAGCTGGCCACCGTCGTCGTCATCTCGACGACCGGCGACCCGGCGACCCCGTACGCCGCCGGGCAGAACCTGGCCAAGGAGCTCAACGCCCACCTGATCACCGTCAACGGCGACAGCCACACCGCGTCGTACTCCGGCATCGGCTGCGTCGACGATGCGGTGACTGCCTACCTGACCGACGTCACGCTGCCCAAGGACGGCCTCGTCTGTCCGTGACCGCGGCTGGCTTAGGGTAGGGCCCATGGATCGTCAGCGTCAGTTCGTCCTGCGCACCCTCGAAGAGCGCGACATCCGGTTCGTGCGGTTGTGGTTCACCGACGTCCTCGGCTACCTCAAGAGCGTCGCGGTCGCGCCGGCCGAGCTGGAAGGGGCGTTCAACGAGGGCATCGGCTTCGACGGCTCCTCCGTCGAGGGATTTGCCCGGATCTACGAGTCCGACATGGTGGCCAAGCCGGATCCGGCCACCTTCCAGGTACTGCCGTGGGAGACCGACGGTGGCCGGGTCTACTCGGCCCGGATGTTCTGTGACATCGCGATGCCGGACGGCTCGCCGTCCTGGGCGGACCCGCGGCATGTGCTGCGGCGGGTGATGGCTGACGCCGCGTCGATGGGCTTCACCTGCTACGTACATCCGGAGATCGAGTTCTTCCTGCTCAAGGACCTGCCCGAGGACGGCTCGCAGCCGGTCCCGGCCGACTCCGGCGGGTTCTTCGACCAAGCCTCGCACGACGCCGCCCCGCACTTCCGCCGCCGGGCCATCGAGAGCCTCGAGGCGATGGGCATCTCGGTCGAGTTCTCCCATCACGAGGGCGCCCCCGGTCAGCAGGAGATCGACCTGCGTTACGCCGACGCCCTGACGATGGCCGACAACATCATGTCGTTCCGTTACGTCGTCAAGGAGGTGGCGATCACCCAGGGGGTGCGGGCCACCTTCATGCCCAAACCGTTCGCCGATCAGCCCGGCTCGGCGATGCACACCCACTTCTCGCTCTTCGAGGGTGAGACCAACGCGTTCTACGACCCTGAGGACCCGTACCAGATGTCGGCCACCGGAAAGGCGTTCCTCGCCGGGGTCCTCGAGCACGCGCCCGAATTCACCGCGGTGACCAACCAGTGGGTCAACTCCTACAAACGACTGGTCCTCGGCGGCGAGGCCCCGACCACTGTCTGTTGGGGTCAGGCCAACCGCTCGGCCCTGGTCCGGGTACCGAACTACTCGCCCGGCAAGGCCTCCAGCCAGCGCATCGAGGTCCGGTCGCCGGACTCGTCGTGCAACCCGTACCTGATGTTCGCGGTCATCATCGCCGCCGGCCTGCGGGGCATCAAGAACGACTATCAGCTGGCGGCCCCGGCCGAGGACGACGTCTGGTCGCTGTCCGATGCCGAGCGCCGGGCCATGGGCTACGTCGACCTGCCGAACTCGCTGGGGACGGCGGTGGAGGCGATGGAACGGTCCGAGTTCGTCGCCGAGACCCTCGGCGAACACGTCTACGAGTTCTTCCTGCGCAACAAGAAGGCCGAGTGGGACGCCTACCGCCGCCAGGTCACGCCGTACGAGCTGGGTCGCTACCTCGGACTATGAGGCTCGGACTGTGGGCCCGGGGGTGCGAGACCCGTCAGTCGACGGTGTCGCCGGGCCGCAGACGCGACCGCGGGGCGCGGAAGCGCCGGGGCAGCATCGCGCGGTTGAAGGCGTAGTCGCCCAACGCCGAGCCTTTTACGGAGACACCGGTCGGGTCGCCCTGCGGGAACTTGTCCCGGACCCGGCGACTGATCTGCCGGCCGAGCACGACCGAATCGGCCACCGAGGCGAGGATGACCACGAGCATCAGGATCATGCCGTAGACCTGCAGGAGCGGGGACAGCGTCGACATCACGAACGAGAAGATCAGCACCGGCAGCAGCAGGCCGCTGATGTTGCGTCGAGCGTCGACGACGTCGCGCACGTAGCGCCGCACCGGGCCGCGGTCCCGGGCGAGGACGGCGGAATCGTCGCCGCGCATCATCCGTTCCCGGCGGGAAGCGGCGGCGGCCTTCTTCTCCTCCTTGGACATCGGAGCGCCTGAGGGCGTCTTCGCCCGCTTGAACGCTTCGCGCTGGGTCTTGGGCGGCGGCGGGACCGGTCCGCGGTGCGGGGCCTTCTCGCGCTGCTTGGGCGTGGGGGCGCCCTTGCCCACCACCGGTCCGGCCGGTTCGACGGCTGCCACGGGGGTGGTGACTGCGGTCTTCTTGCTGAAGATGCTCACCCCGCCAGCCTAGCCAGCCCAGCGCCATCGGCCACACTCCTGTAAAGGTGGCGTCGATCCGTGGCATCATCAGGAGGCACGCTGGTGTTGAACCAAGCGTGAGGATCGGGTTCGCCGCGGTCTTCACACCGATCCGGCCGCGCGCTGGCGCACCGAACCGCCGTGACACCACAGCTTGACCTTCCGACAAAGGGGACGCATATGACGACCGCCGAGACCGTCACCGACAACACCGTCACGACCGACGACACCGCCGCTGTCGTCGCTCCCGCCCACGGTGCCACCCTCACCCCGAGCGCCGCCGCCAAGGCGCGCGCCCTGCTCGAACGCGAGGGCAACACCGAGATGGTGCTGCGCATCGCGGTTCAGCCCGGCGGCTGCTCGGGCCTGCGCTACGAGTTGTTCTTCGACGACCGCTCGCTGGACGGCGACGCGCTCGTGGAGTTCGACACCGTCGGCCTGGCCATCGACCGGATGAGCAAGCCGTACCTCGACGGCGCGACGATCGACTTCGTCGACACCATCGAGAAGCAGGGCTTCACGATCGACAA
>JBDSLP010000070.1:0-2654 GCA_039916325.1 Nakamurella sp.
ACCGGGTGGTAGCGAAGGCCTGGGACGTGACCGGTGCCCTGATCGAGGGTGAGCTCACCCCGGATCGCTTGGCCGTGCTGCGCCGCGAAGTTCCCCAGCAGGAGTCGGGCCGAGCCGACGCCGGAACATACGTGTGGACCCGGGCCAACCGCAGCGCCCGGTACTTCGACTACGTCGTGGAGCAGCTCGCCGCCGGGCGGCAACCTGATCCCGACGCGATGGGCGACACCGCCTACGTGCTGCGCAGCACGGCCTTCTACGGCAACGGGAAATTCGGTCTCGTCGATTTCGACCGGATACCGGTCGGGCACCCGCTGCGGGTGCCGTACCGATCGCAGATGCTGACCGCGTGGCTGCTGCGCGAGCTGTCCTACGATCTCGTGGAGCACTGCGCCCGAGTCCGGAACCCGCAGGCCGCCGGCCTCACCGGCGCCTGGCGTCGCTGCCTGGGGTTGGGCAACGCCACCGGGCTGGGCATGGTCCCCTACATCATCAACCACCCTCAGGTCCTCCACGCCTGGTGCGCGATGCGAGAACTGCCGCTGGCCAATGCCCTGCGTACCAAGACCCCCGATCCGGCCGACCTGACCCGGGTCATCGAGTTGCTGCACCGCGCCACGGACTATTTCGCCGAGCGGGAAGCCTTACCTACCGCGCCGTTTCTCGGGTGTGGGGAGCTCGCGGGTCAGCTACGGCTGATCGTCGCGCTACTGGCCGAGTTCGCCTCCGATGGCACCGTCGCCGGCGGCAGACCAACCGCGGTCTGGCGAGCGGTCCGGGACGCGGCCCAGGTGATCGGGCCCGAGGCAAGGGCGGTCCTGGACACCGTGCTGATCGAGATCAGTAGCGACCTTGATGATGCGGTCGAGCAGTTGTTGCGGTGCGAGGACACTGCGGGCTTGCGCCCGCGGATGTCCTGCCGGGGCCTGCAGGACATCCTGCGCAGCGACTACGGCTGGGTCCGCCGGTTCGACTTCGACCAACCCGCCGAGCAGCACTTCTTCTGGTACTCCTCCCAGGACAACGAGGAACCACGCCGCGGCCGCCGGGGGATCGACCCCGGGGAATCGGTGGAACACCCACTGGCGATTGCCCGCGAGGTGACAGCGCTTTCGGCAGACCTCGGCCGAACGGACCCCGACAGCACGGTGGCCGAGTTCCTGCTCAGCCATCCCTGGCACCGCGGGGTGGTGGCGCGGGTGCAAACCCTGGAGGGCGTCCGTTACGCCGAGGTACGAACCAACCTGATCGGCCGGGACTTCCTGCCGCTTGACCTGCAACGGTTCCAACTCGCCGTCTACGGCATGGAGAACTACAGCCCGCAATCCACCGATTGGCTGCGGGTGTCGCTGTACTCGGGGGCTCCCCGCGCCATCGACGTGGCCGCCGGCACCGACGATGACTGGATATTCAGCCGCAAACCCGGAAAGGAAATGACATGACCGACCACGACGCGTTGCTCGTCGTTGATGGACTCCAGATCAACAACTGGGACCGCAAGGTCCTGCAGGAACTCGCTGCCGGGGGCGTCACGGGAGTGAACGCGACCTGCGCGGTCTGGGAAGGACCGAACGACACCCTGCGCAACATCGGTAACTGGCTCCAACTGGCCCGGGAGAACAGCGATCTGGTGACCCTGGTCACCACGACCGCCGAGATTGTGAAGGCGAAGGCCGACGGTCGGGTCGCGGTGCTGTTGGGCTTTCAGAACACCTCGTCGTTCGGCGACGACTACCAACTCGTCGAGGTGTTCCACCGGCTCGGCGTGAAGATCGCCCAACTGACCTACAACATCCAGAACCTGGTCGGGGGCGCCTGCTACGAGCCGGCCGACTCTGGGCTGACCCGCTTCGGGGGACACATCGTCGACGAGATGAACCGGGTCGGCATGCTGATCGACCTGTCGCACGTCGGCAACCGAACCAGCCGCGACACCATCGATGCATCCCGGGTCCCGGTCGCCATCACCCACTCCAACCCCACCTGGTTCGTCGACTCCCCCCGCAACAAACCCGACGATGTCATCAACGCCCTCGCCGCCCGCGGCGGCGTGATCGGCTGCTGCCTGTACCCGAACGTCATCGGCGGGGAGTTCACCACCCAGCAGGAGTTCTGCGAGATGATCGCCCGGCTGGTCGAGCAGATCGGCGCCGAACACGTCGCCATCGGCAGTGACTGCACCCGCAACTGGGACGCCGAGTTCGTCGGATGGCTACGCAACGGCCGCTGGCAACCACCGGCGGCGAACCCGGTCGAGCCGGTCTGGCCCGCCTGGCCCTCATGGTTTGCCGGACCCGAAGACTTCCCCCACCTCACCGAGGGACTCACCGAGGTCGGCTTGGCCGACACCGAGGTCGCAGGGATACTCGGCGAGAATTGGCTGCGGCTGTTCGACCAGGTATTTGATGGGGACGGCACCTCATGATCACCGCTACGGCATCCGTCCCCCCGATGATGACAACGACAACCGTGCGCGTCGCGGTCCGAGAGATCCGGGAGGCGACCTACCGCGCTGTCATCGCAGCCGGCGCCTCCGCCGGCGAAGCGTCGACCGCTGCCGAACTGACCGTTCATACCGAGATCCACTGTGGCGCAGGGATTACCGCCGTTCTGGACGAACTTCCGCGGGTACCCCGTCGCCGGGTCCCGATGCT
>JBDSLP010000071.1:0-3566 GCA_039916325.1 Nakamurella sp.
GCGAGCCCACCGGCGGGAAGTCGTACTTCGGGCTGTCCTCGCCTCGGATGTCCTGCATGAAGACGAGATTCCAGATCTCGATGTAGCGGTCCTCGTCGGCCACCGGGCCGCCGGGCCGGCCGTACTCAGGTCCGCGGTCGTAGTAGATCTCCGAGCACGGACCTCCGGGGCCGGGCACCCCCATGTCCCAGTAGTTGTCCTCACCACCGCGGCGCTGGATCCGCTCCGCAGGCAGCCCGGCGATCTCCTCCCACAGCCGGATCGCCTCGTCGTCATTCTTGTAGACGGTGACCCAGATCCGCTCCGGGTCGAAGCCGAGGCCGCCGTCCTCGACGGAGCCGGTGATCAGCGTCCACGCGTGGGTGATCGCGCCCGCCTTGAAGTAGTCACCGAAGGAGAAGTTGCCGGCCATCTGGAAGAACGTGCAGTGCCGGGTCGTCTGGCCGACGTTCTCGATGTCCAGTGTCCGCAGCACCTTCTGCACACTGGTCGCGCGCGGCCAGGGCGGAGTCTGCTGGCCCAGGAAGTACGGCTTGAACGGGGCCATCCCGGCGATGGTGAACAGCACGGTCGGGTCCTGGCTGATCAGCGAGGCCGACGGCACCACGGTGTGCCCGTGGCGCTGGAAGTACTCCAGGAAGCGGCGTTGGATCTCCAGGGTCTGCATGCGTGCGTCCTCGCTCTGTGGTGCGTGCGTGCTGTGGTGCGTGCTGCGGTGCGGTAGGTGGTGACGGTGGTGGGCGACCGTCGGCGCGCAGGATCAGCCGCGGTGGCGTCGACGCGGGGTGTAGCGATCGTTCGCGGCGGCGGCCGGCGTCGAAGGACCGGCGAGCTCCGGCGGGGTCCGCACGACGATCCCGCTGGCTTCGTCGATGACGGCGACCAACTGGGCTTCCCGCTCCTGCATACCGGCCCTGACATCAGCGGCGAACGAGCCGACCGCCGTGCCGAGTTCGGCGATCGCGTCGGCGACGTTCCCGGCCACCGATGACGGGGTGAGAGCGGCCATCGCCTGATCCTTCGCCCGGCGTGTCCGGCGGGTGGCCGCTACGCCGAGGGCCGCGCCGACCGCCAGGTAGAAGGTGCGCCTCATCAGCGCTTCAACTTCCGGGCCGACTTGTCCGCGCTCTTCTGGGCCTTCTGGGCCGCCTTCGCCGTCCGAGCGGCCAACGCCCGCCGGACTCCGTAGGTGAACGACGCGGCGCGGACGGCGGGGCCACCGAGGGTCGCCACCACGATGCTGACCAGGCCGGACACGTTACCGGTGATGGCACTCGCGGCATTGGTCACGCCGGTGAGGTGCGTGAGGTTGGTGTTGACCAGACCGAGCGTGGCGTCGGCCTTGCGCAGCACCGGACGGGTGTCCTGCTGGGTCGACGCGATCGCCTCCCGCGCCGCGTCCATGGTCTTGCCGACCTTGATCAACGTCAGGATCGCGACGACCGCGAGGATCAGAAATACGCCCGCGATAACGAGCAGGGCAATTTCTCCCACCGTCATAGGTGTCTCCTTGCCGGCCGAGATGAACGGAGTCCTCCGCTGCCCCGACGACGGGCGTCGCGGCAGGCAACAGACTACCCGGCGGTCGCGGTGCCGAATCGGACCTTCGGGGCTGCGCGGCGGGCCGGACGACCGGCGGCGGTCAGCCGCGAGCCTGCCAGGCCTGCTTGATCGAGGTCTTGCCGTTGGTCCGGAGTAACGAGCCCTCGTAGAGCCGAGCCGCCAGCCCGATCACCAGCACCGCACTCACGGCCATCACCGCCAGCGACAACAGCGGCTCCCAGATCCCGGCGATATCGCCGGTGAAGATCCGGACCGGCATCGCCGTCGGGGCGGAGAACGGCACGTAGGACAGCCACGTCATCAGGGAAGGCTGCGAGCTGCCGTAGATGACGGCGAAGAACGGCAACATGACCAGCAGCTGGACCGGGGTCGTGGCCGAGCCGAGGTCCTCGATACGGCTCACCAGCGCGCCGGCCACCGCCCACAGCCCGGCCAGCAGCAGGAAGCCGACCAGGAAGAACGGCACGAACCACAGCATCGCGGCGCTCAGCTGCCCGAGGACGTCGGCGGTGAAGAGGTCGCTGCCGCTGATGGTCAGCCCGACCAGGGCGGCGGCCACGATGAGCACGATCTGTCCTACCGCGAGAACGGCGTTGCCGAGCACCTTCCCGGCCAGCAACGCCCGCACCGGCATCGCTGCGACCAGGATCTCCACGATGCGGGTCTGCTTCTCTTCCACCACGCTCTGCGCGATGGACAACCCGAACGTGAGCGAGGTCATGAAGAAGATGATCGCGAACGCGAACGGGATGATGAAGGCCAGGAACGGGTCCACCGCCGACGGGTCCAGCAGCTGCACCGGCGACGGCGTACTCAGCCCCGAGACCAGATCATTCGGCGCCTCGCTCAACGCGAGGATCTTCACGCCGAACGGCGATCCTCCGACGGTGTCCGGAACGAGCGCGGCGTCGACGGTGCCGTCACGCACCAGCGCCTCCGCGGCGGCCGGCGAATCGACGACGGTCGCCTCGGCCCCCACCGTGACGGCGGCCCGCTGGGCGACCTCACCGACGGTGGCCACCGAGGTCGCGCCACCGCCGAACAACGACGGCAGGATCGTCGCCGCCGCCACGATCAACAGGGTGAACAGGCTGGAGATGATGAACGCGCGGTCGCGCAGCTTGACCCGGACCTCCCGCCGGGCGACCAGCCGGGTCGCCTCCCAGGAGGTGATCGAGGTGGTGTCGTCCTGCGGACGGGTGCGATCGAGGGTGGATGTACTCATCGGATGACCTCTCGGAAGATCTGCGACAGCGTGGGGACGATCGGGGCGAATTCACGGACCGGGCCGCGGCGCAGCGCCTCCGCGAGGAGCGGTTGCTCCAGGTCGGGCCGACCGAGTTCGATGACCGCCCGCGGACCGTCGATGTCGATCACCCGTAGGCCGTTGTCGGTCGCCCAGTCGCGCAGCCACCCGGCGTCCGGGTCGACGGTGAGGCGATATCGCAGACTCGCATGGTCGTGGCGCAGTGCGTCGCGTTCACCGGCCGCCCGGACCTGGCCGTCGGCGATGATCACGACGTCGTCACAGAGCCGCTCGACCACGTCGAGCTGGTGGCTGGAGAACAGCACCGGAACGCCCTGGGCGGCCCGCTCCCGCAGCACGTTCACGACGGCGTCGACCGCCAGCGGATCGAGCCCGGAGAACGGCTCGTCCAGGATCAACGCGATCGGGTCGTGCACCAGTGCGGCGGCGATCTGGGCGCGCTGCTGGTTGCCCAGCGACAGCGACTCGAGCGGGTCGTTCCGGCGGTCGGTCAGCGACAGCTGGTCCAGCAGCTGCTCGGCGGCGGTCAGCGCGTCAGGGCGGCTCTTCCCGTGCAGCTGACCGAAGTACGCGATCTGGTCGGCGACCTTCATCTTCGGATAGAGCCCACGCTCCTCCGGCATGTAGCCGAAACGACGACGTTCGGCGGTGGTGATCGGGCGGCCGTGCCAGTGCACCTCGCCGTGGTCGGCCGCCAGCACGCCCAGCACGATGCGCATGGTGGTGGTCTTGCCGG
>JBDSLP010000072.1:0-8271 GCA_039916325.1 Nakamurella sp.
GGCGGCTGTTCCTGGTCACCGGCTGGCAGGCGCTGGGCAACTCGGTGCGGGCCGCGGTGCTGGCGACCCTGCTCGCGGTGACCGTCGGAGTGTTGCTGTCGGTGGTGCTGGCCCGCAAGCCGCGTCAGACACTGCCCCGCCGCATCGTCGGACTGATGGACGCGACGTTCATGCTGCCGTTGGGCGTCAGCGCGGTGACCGTCGGCTTCGGATTCCTGATCGCCCTGGACGAACCGCCGCTGGACCTGCGGACGTCGTCGTGGCTGGTGCCGATCGCGCAGGCGCTGGTGGCCACACCCCTGGTGGTGCGGCTGATCCTGCCGGCCCTGCGCGGTGCCGACGACCGCTTGCGGCAGGCCGCGGCGATCCTCGGCGCGAGCCCGGTCACGGTGTGGTGGACCGTCGATCTGCCGATCATGGGCCGTGCGCTGGCCGGGGCGTCCGCGTTCGCCTTCGCCGTCGCGCTGGGTGAGTTCGGCGCGACCAGCTTCCTGGCCCGTCCGGAGACGGCGACGCTTCCGGTGGTGATCGGCCGGCTGATCTCCCGGCCCGGCGCGGGCAACGCCGGCATGGCGTTCGCCGGCGGGGTCGTGCTGGCACTGCTCTGTGCGGGCTGTGTGCTGGCCGTGGACCGCTTCGGTGGCCGGGACCGGAAGTCGTCGATGGGGATCTTCGGGTGAATGCGGTCCTGCAGATCCATGACGCCACCGTCCGGTACGGGCCGGTGACCGCCGTCGACGCGGTGACGCTGGAGGTCGCTGACCACGAGACCCTGGCGCTGCTCGGTCCGTCCGGCTGCGGCAAGTCGACGTTGCTGCGCGCGATCGCGGGTCTCGAACCGCTGACGGCCGGCCGGATCACCATGGACGGCACCGACCTCGCCGCCCTCCCGGTGTTCCGGCGCCGGTTCGGGTTGATGTTCCAGGACGGCGTCCTGTTCGGGCACCGCACCGTGGCCGGCAACATCGGCTACGGGATGCGGATGGCCGGCGCCGGCCGGGCCGAGATCCGGAGCCGGGTGGGTGAGCTGCTCGACCTGGTCGGGCTGCCCGGTTACGGCGACCGACGGGTGGCGACGCTGTCCGGTGGACAGGCCCAGCGGGTCGCCCTGGCCCGGGCGCTGGCGCCGCGCCCACGCCTGCTGCTCCTGGACGAGCCGCTCGCGGCGCTCGATGCGGCCCTGCGCGAACAGCTCCTGGTCGACCTGCGCCGCATCCTCGGCGAGACCGGGACCCCGACGGTCTTCGTCACCCACGACCAGGACGAGGCCTTCGCCATCGCCGACACGGTCGCGGTGATGCGCGACGGCCGGATCCGGCAGCAGGGCACGCCCCGGGAGGTCTGGGACCACCCGACCGACGGCTGGCTGGCCCGCTTCGTCGGCTACCCGACGGTGCTCGACGGGGCGGCCGCCGCTCGGATCGCGGTGCTGCTGGATCACGCACCGGCGGCCGGGACCGCCATCGCGCTGCGCCCCACGGCGCTGCGCGCCGATCCCGACGGTTCCCTGGCCGGGACCGTCGTCGCCTCGGTCCCCGGGCCCGACAGCACCCGGCTCGAGGTCGACCTGATCGGTGGGGGACGGGTGTACGCCGTGGCCGGACCGGGGGCGGCGGTCGGCGGGGTGGTGCGGCTGCGGTTCGACCCGACAGGGGCTGCGGTGATCCCGGCGCCGTAGGGCCGGTGAAACCCGGTCGAGCTCACCATTGATCGCAGCCGGCGTGGCATCCTGCTCGTCGTGACCTGGCAGGCGATTCCCCTCCGCGCGGCGACCGTGATCGACCGGCCGCGAGCCGACGTCGCACACCAACTGCTCACCGTCGACGGCTGGCGGCGCACCGCGGCTGCGGTCGGCTACCGGCTCACCCTGACCTCCACCGGCACCACCCCGACGAGGTGGGCCGAAGGTCAGCAGCTCCGGCTGGACCGGATCGGGCGTCGCCGTCGGCCGGTCGCCCGGCACCGGGCCCGGGTCGAGCTCGACGGTGCCGGCCTGCCGGTGTTCACCGTGACCCGCGGCCCGGCCCGCGGCGGTCGGCTGACGCTGTCCGTCGAGGAGACCGGGGCGGGGTTGCTGCTCACCGCCCAGTTCGCCAACCCGACCGCCGGGTCGGCACCCGCGGAGCGGCTGCGGCGACTCCGGCAGTCCCGGCACCGGTACGCGGTGGTCGAGGCGCTCCGGATGGTCGCCGGGATGGCGGTGCTGGCCGCCCACCAGACCCGGGTGGTGGTGGCCGCCGCGGTGATCCGCGACGGTGCCGTGCTGGCCGCCCGCCGCAGCTACCCGCCGGAATCCGCCGGTCGGTGGGAGTTCCCCGGCGGGAAGGTCGGGCCGGGGGAGACCGACGCCGCGGCGCTCCGCCGGGAGCTGGTCGAGGAGCTCGGAGACGGTCTGGGCGCGGCGGTGGTCGAAGCGCAGGTCGGTCCCGACATCAGCCTCGACGTCGAGCGGGTCCTGCGGCTGTACGTCGTCCGGTCCGAGGGTGAGGCCGTTGCGGCCGGTTCGCACGACGAGATCCGATGGGTTCCGGCCGAGGGGTTGGACGGCCTGCAATGGCTGGACGCCGACCGTCGGCTGCTGCCGGCGCTGGGGCCGTGGCTCCACTGAAGGCCTGATGAGGAGGCTCCGGGTCGCGTGTCGCGATGGGCCGTTCGCGTGACGACGAGGGCAATGTGGGAAGGTCTACCCGCTGTGGTGCAGCCATCGGAGAGCCGATCCGTTCCTGCGTGTTATGCGGCTGTAACTCAGAAGTGCCAAGATCCGCCGTAGCTCTGACAGACGGGCCGGAGTGGCCGGCCCGGTGACACGAAGGTGGAATGCCCGTGAATTTCCGTAGCTCCCGATCCCTGCGCACCGCACTGGTCGCGTCCGCCGCCGCCGGCGCGATGCTGCTGACCGCTTGTGGTGGTTCCGATACCGCTGCGACCTCGACCTCGAGCAGCTCCTCGACGAGCGCGGCGATGTCGTCCGCCGAATCCCCGGCCGCGTCGGCCGGTACCGGCACCGAGGCCTCCGGGACCGGCTCGGCCGCCGAGTCCTCCGCCGGCACGCTGACCTCCGCGGCGACCGCGACCACCGCGGCGCCCGCCGAGCTCGAGGCGGCCAAGGCGGGGTTGGTCGATTCCAGCAAGCTCAAGGTCTGCACCTCGCTGCCCTACGCGCCGTTCGAGTACTCCGACCTCGACGGAAAGGTGGTCGGCTTCGACATGGACATGATGGACCTCGTCGCCACCGAGCTCGGGGTGACCCGCGAGGTCGTCGACACCGACTTCACCGGCATCCAGTCCGGGCAGGCCATGGGCTCCAGCGTCTGCGACATCGCCGCCGCCGCCATGACGATCACGCCGGAGCGGCAGGCCGCCATCACGTTCTCCGACCCCTACTACGCCGCCACCCAGGCGCTGCTGGTTCCGGCCGACAGCACGATCACCGATCTGTCCGGCCTGTCGGGCAAGACGCTGGCCGCCCAGGCGGGTACCACCGGCAAGATCTACGGCGACGCCAACGCCGCGAAGTACGGCTACACCGTCGTCGAATACACCAACATCACCGAGGTCGAGGCGGCCGTCCAGACGGGCACTGCACAGGCCGGTATCCACGACGACGGCCCGCTGTTCGAGTACGTCAAGACCAACCCGGCGTTCAAGGTCGCCACCACGTTCGAGACCGGTGAGCAGTACGGCTTCGGCATGAAGCTCGGCAACACCGACCTCGCCGCCGTGGTCAACGCCGTGATCAAGAAGGCCGTCGACGACGGCACCTACGACACCGTCAAGGCGAAGTGGTTCCCGGTCGGCTGATGCCGACCACCTCCGCACGCCGAGAGGCTGCGGAGATCCGCTGACGTCGACGGGCCCGGCCATCCCCGGCCGGGCCCGTCGCCCCGGCAACCAGGCGTGACTCGTCCCTCAACGCACCGGGAGTTGGCTTGTGAGCACCGCGACCACGGGGACCACCGGGTCCACCGAAGAGGTACCGCCCCAGAAGAAGATGACGCGGAAGCAGCGCGCGCTGCTGATCCGTAGCCTGCAGGTCGCCGCGTTGGTCGCGGTGGTCGTCGTGCTGGCGATCGTCGGTGACTGGGGGGCCTTCACCAAGAGCTTCTTCAACACCGACACCATCAGCAAGACCATCGGCCGGATGTTCACCTCCGGACTGAGAAGCACGATCATCTACACGCTGTCCGCCTTCGCCGTCGGTCTCAGCCTCGGTCTGATCATCGCGTTGATGCGGCTGTCCGACGTGGCGTTGTATCGCTGGATCGGCACCGCCTACGTCGAGCTGTTCCGCGGCCTGCCCGCACTGCTCGTGCTGTTCCTGGTCACCTTCGGTTTCCCGCTGGTCTTCCCGGAGATCAAGTTCCTGCAGAACTTCTTCGTCAAGGTGGCCATCGGCCTCGGATCGGTCGCCGCGGCGTACATCGCGGAGACCATCCGGGCCGGTATCCAGGCGGTCCCGAAGGGACAGATGGAAGCCGCCCGCACCCTGGGCATGAGCAACGGCACCGCGATGCGCAAGATCATCCTGCCGCAGGCGTTCCGGGTCATCATCCCGCCGCTGACCAACGAGATCATCCTGCTGGTCAAGGACTCATCCCTGGTCTACGCGCTCGGTGTGACCGCGTCCCAGTACGAACTGACCAAGCTCGGCCAGTCCTTCGCCACCGGCGCCATCCCCGGGATCCCGGCCGGCCCGACCAGCCTCGCGCTGGCCGGCATGTTCTACCTCGTCATCACGCTCCCGCTGTCCCAGGCGGTCCGACAGCTGGAACTCAAGCAACAGAAGCGGAGATAGCCATGACGACAGAGACGAAGCCGGGTGGGGTCGGCGCCATCTCGGTCCAGGGCCTGGTCAAGAGTTTCGGACCGATCGAGGTGCTCAAGGACATCAACCTGGAGATCAAACCGGGCGAGGTGGTCTGCGTCATCGGGCCGTCCGGCTCGGGAAAGTCCACCCTGCTGCGGTGCACGAACCTGCTCGAGACGCCCACCCGCGGCACCGTCCGGGTCAACGGGCACGAAGTCACCGACCCGGAGTGCGACCTGGACGTCGTGCGCCGCTCGATCGGGATGGTCTTCCAGCAGTTCAACCTGTTCCCGCACCTGTCGGTGATGCAGAACCTCACCGTCGGCCAGACCCAGGTGCTCAAACGCAGCAAGAGCGAGGCGGAGAAGATCGCCCGGTCCAACCTCGAACGCGTCGGGTTGGAGCACAAGGAGGCGGCCTACCCCTCCCAGCTCTCCGGCGGACAGCAGCAGCGGGTCGCCATCGCCCGGTCACTGTCGATGACCCCGGACCTGATGCTGTTCGACGAGCCGACCTCCGCGCTGGATCCGGAGCTCGTCGGCGAAGTCCTCTCGGTGATGAAGGGTCTGGCCAACGAGGGCATGACGATGATGGTCGTCACGCACGAGATGTCCTTCGCCCGCGACGTCGCCGACCGGGTGATCTTCATGGACGGTGGCTACATCGTGGAGGAAGGCCATCCCGAGGACGTCATCGGCAACCCGCAACACAAGCGCACCAAGTCGTTCCTGGACCGGGTGCTCAACCCCACCAAGGGCGACGCGGGCGACGACTACCCGGCACCCGCGGCGCCGGCTCCCACCGCAGGCTCGATCATGGACCCGCTCAAGCCGATCTGACGTCACCGCTGCCGCACCGGCGCAGGACCTGCCGCCCACGCGAAGGTCCTGCGCCGGGCCGTTCCGGCCCAGTGTTCTGGGCTCGTTTGTCCTCAGGTCAGCGGTGGCGGGGTTCAGTGTGGGTCGGGCTCGGCCCGCTCGAGATCGGCCAGCTCCTCCTCGGGGCGCGGTGGGACGTTCTCGTCGTCCTCCAGGATCCGCAGCGGAGCGTCGGTGAAGTCGGGATCGGGCGTGTCGTCGGTCATGGGTCGATTGTCGCCCCGATCCTGCGATATCACCGTGGCGTCGCCGTATCGGCTGCCACCGGCCCGCTCCGAGGGCGGATCGCCTCCGGACCGGCGCGGGGAGCGGGCGGCATCACAGCCGCCCCGGGCCCACGGGAGGCTCCAGCCGGTAGTCTGGAAAGGCTGCGCTGTTCGGTCTGATGCCGGAGGTGGTGGCTTTCTGCCCCATCCGCTCGTCCGAACGCCCGAGACCACTCACCCCCTTGGAGTACAACCGCGTGACCCGCCAGACTCGCCATGACCTCCGTAACGTCGCCATCGTCGCCCACGTCGACCACGGCAAGACCACCCTCGTCGACGCCATGCTGTGGCAGTCCGGGGCGTTCCGTGAAGGCTCCGCGCACACCGACCGGGTGATGGACTCCAACGACCTGGAGCGCGAGAAGGGGATCACCATCATGGCCAAGAACACCGCGGTCCGCCGCGGTGACATGGTCATCAACATCGTCGACACCCCCGGCCACGCCGACTTCGGTGGCGAGGTGGAGCGCGCCCTGATGATGGTGGACGGCGTCGTGCTGCTGGTCGACGCGTCCGAGGGCCCACTGCCGCAGACCCGCTTCGTGCTCCGCAAGGCCCTGCAGGCGAACCTGCCGGTGGTGCTGGTGGTCAACAAGACCGACCGTCCGGACTCCCGCATCGACGAGGTCGTCGACGAGACCTACGCGCTGTTCCTGGACCTGGACGCCGACGACCACCAGATCGAGTTCCCGATCGTGTACTGCGCCTCCCGCGCGGGCCGCGCCTCGATGAACAAGCCGGCCAACGGCGAGATGCCCGACCACGAGAACCTCGACCCGCTGTTCGAAACCCTGCTCGCCGCGATCCCGGCGCCGACCTTCGAGCCCGGCGCCCCGCTGCAGGCCCAGGTCACCAACATCGACGCGTCGCCGTTCCTCGGCCGGATCGCCATGTGCCGGATCATCGAGGGCGAGATGAAGAAGGGCCAGTCGGTTGCCTGGATGAAGGCCGACGGCACCGTCGCCCGCACCAAGATCACCGAGCTGCTGATCACCGAGGCGCTGGACCGCGTCCCGGTCGAAACCGCCTACGCCGGCGATCTGATCGCCGTCGCCGGGATGGCCGACATCACCATCGGCGAGACGCTGGCCGATCCGGAGAACCCGGTCGCGCTACCACCGATCACCGTCGACGAGCCCGCCATCTCGATGACCGTCGGTATCAACACCTCGCCGCTGGCCGGCAAGGACGGCGGCAAGAAGCTGACCGCGCGCCAGGTCAAGAACCGCCTCGACGCCGAACTCATCGGCAACGTCTCGGTCCGGGTGCTCAACACCGAGCGCCCCGACACCTGGGAAGTCCAGGGCCGCGGTGAGCTGGCGCTGGCGATCCTCGTCGAGACGATGCGTCGGGAGAGCTTCGAGCTCACCGTCGGTAAGCCGCAGGTCGTCACCCGCGAGGTCGACGGCAAGGTCCAGGAGCCCTTCGAACGCCTGACCATCGACGTCCCCGAGGAGTACCTCGGTGCGGTGACCCAGCTGCTCGCCGTGCGCAAGGGCCGCATGGAGCAGATGAGCAACCACGGCACCGGCTGGGTGCGCCTGGAGTTCCACGTCCCGTCGCGCGGGCTGATCGGTTTCCGCACCGATTTCCTCACTGACACCCGCGGCACCGGTATCGCCTCGACGATCTTCGACGGCTACGGCCCGTGGGCCGGCCCGCTGCGCGGTCGCCCGACCGGTTCGCTGGTCGCCGACCGTCCCGGCAAGGCCACCGCCTTCGCGATGATGTCGCTCCAGGAGCGCGGTCAGCTGTTCGTGCCGCCGACCACCGAGGTGTACGAGGGCATGATCGTCGGCGAGAACGCCCGCTCCGACGACATGGACGTCAACGCGACCAAGGAGAAGAAGCTGACGAACATGCGCGCCTCGTCCAGCGACGAGCTCGTCCGGCTGACGCCGGCCCGCCCGCTCTCGCTCGACCAGGCGCTCGAGTTCATCCGCGAGGACGAGTGCGTCGAGGTGACGCCGAAGAGCGTCCGCCTGCGCAAGCTCGAGCTGGCGGCGGGCAAGCGCCAGACCGCGCAGAGCCGCAAGAACCGCGGACTCGCGCCGGCATAGGCGCAGGAAGCGCGGTCGCTACGCGGCGGCCGAGTCTTCCGCCTCCGCAGCAGCGCACTCGGCGCTGCACGGCTTGCCTGCCGCGCGGGCGGCGTCGATCACCGGCCCGAGCACCGACTCGACGGCGGCGGGGTCGGCGAGATGGCGCAGGAAGTGCTCCTGGACGGCGGCCGTGTAGACGGGGGCCGCGCGGCGCAACAGCTCCTCACCCTGGTCGGTGAGCGCGAGCTGGGTGCCGCGGCGGTCGCTCGGGCAGGTCT
>JBDSLP010000073.1:0-3571 GCA_039916325.1 Nakamurella sp.
GCCGGTAGCCCACGGTCTCCATTGCGGCGGTGTCGTCATTACCCGACACGGTGCTCTGCGTGTAGCCGTCGAAGGTTCCGAGAGCGTCTGCCACGTCTGCGATACCGGTCGGCACGACGCCGCGGACCGACCGAAAGGACAGCACCGGTACGAGGTCGGCGGGGTCCAGTTCGCGCCCCCGGGCGTGCCCGATCCCGACAGCGGCCAGATCTGCTCGTCGGACGGCACCGGCGGCCGGGAGTTCCCGCATGCTGGTGTCATCCCGGTACATCACCAGGTCGAGACGGGACATCAGCCGCTCGATCAGCCGCCGGGTTCCGAACCGGAGCGGGCCGACGCTCTGTGGCAGATAGACCGTGAATGCCGAGGTACCGGCCGCCCGCCACAGTTGCGGCCCGTGCGAGAGCAGCATCTTGACGGCTTCCAGGGTGTGGCCGGCTCGCAGGTAGCCACCGCCGACCCCGACCACCAGGTCGAAGGAGTCGATCGCGCGCAGGATCGAGAGGTATTCCGCGCAGTAGCCCCGACGGGTGGGTTTGGAACTCACCACCCGCTCGACGTCGAGATAGGAGAAGGATTCCGGATAGCCGGCCACCACGGTGATCGCCGCGTCCACGCCGACTGCCTCCCGGACGATTGCGACGGCATGGTCGACCAGGAGTCCGTCGCCGGCGTTTTCGGCGCTGTAGGCATGCAGGATCAGAACAGCCGTCATCACGCACTCAGTTTTCGGTAGAGATCGACGTGGGAGTCGACGCTGCGGTCCCAGGTGAACTGGGAGGCCCACGCCCGGCCGTTCGCCTGGCACTCGGCCCGGGCGGCGGTGTCGGTGAGCGCCCGGTTCAGGTCGGCAGCGATGGCGTCCGCGTCCAGCCCGCGGAATCGGAGCGCCGGGCCGGCGACGTCGCGCAGTGAACCCTCGCTCGACGACATCACCACCGAACCCGTCGCGAGGGCCTCCAGCACCGGAAATCCGAATCCTTCGTAGAGGCTCGGGAAAGCGAAGACGTCGCACCGCTGCATCAGCGCCATCTTGGTGACGTCGTCGACGAAGCCGAGGTAGTCGGTGTGTGCTGAGGCCGAGATGGTGTCGACGATCGAAGAGAAGTTCCACGCCGGCCGGCCGACGACCACCAAACGAGCGCCCAAATCCCGCAAGGGAGCCTTGTCGAAGGCCTTGACAAGCTGCTCGATGTTCTTGCGCGGCTCCAGGTTGCCCACGTACAGAACGATCGGTCCGTGAACGTTGCCGAGCACCTGCTCCTGCTCATCCGTCATGGGTGCGGCGGCGAAGTAGGCGGGGCTGATCCCGTGCGGGATCACGGTGATAGAACCGCGATCGACACCGAACACCGCGGCGATGTCGTCGGCGCTACTCTGCGACACCGTCACCACGCAATCGGTCGATCGGATTGCCCTCCTGACCCGACTGCGCCAGGTCAGCTCGTGTGAGCGGCTTCGCGCGGTGGTGATCCACCTGCTCGCGACGCCGTGAACGGTGACGACCGACGGCGTCCGGGCGGAGAACAGCGGCCCAGTGTCGGCGACGTAGTGCAGCACGCTGGACGCCTGTCGCTTCTTCGCGAACAGCGTCTCGGCGGCCATCGTCCGGGCAGGTCCCGAACCGGCCGGAATCGACTGCACGTCCACACCCCGGTCGAGCAGGCCGGCGCGGAGGGCACGCGCGTAGGTCGTGTTCCCGCCGACGTGGCGGTCGAGAATTCTGGACGGCATGAACACCTGCACGGGGAAACTCTCATTTCGATGGGGTGAGCCGAACGGCACCGGCAGTGATCTGTGCGAGGCCGCCGCCTGGGGCCAGGACCGGTGGGGATGCCATGGGGACAGTCAGGTATTCCCCCGCCGCCGAGCCGGCGTCAGCCCGGGCTGCACGCCGGGCCGGTGGGCGGGTCATCGAGGCGAGCAGGAAACCGACCAGGATCGCGCCGGTCGAAAGGTACAAGGTGTCGTAGAACGCACCGGCCACGAGAACCCCGAGTACGCCCACCGCACCGGCCCGGACCGGCAGCTCGGCCGAGCGGAGCAGCCGTCGGACTGCGACCAGTCCTATGGCAAGTAACGCCACCAGGCCGACGATGCCGAAGTCCCAGTAGGCCGACAAGTACTGGTTGTCCAGGGTGGACACACTGCTCACGATCGAACTCGCCCGGACCTCGTCCTGGAGGGCGCCCTGCCCGTGGCCGGTCATGACACAACTGAAACAGTCGTCCGGGAGGCCGGTGACGAAGTCCAAGCCCGCCGACCGCACCGTCAACGAGTCCGTTCCCTCCAGCATGTCGAAGGACAACAACCGGGATTCGCTCAGGCTGTTGCCGAACACCACCACCGCCGCGACGACGAGGACCAGTCCGACGAATACCGCGCGGACCAGCCCGACGGGGCTGAGCTTGGACCCGGCGAGCCGCCGCTCGACCACGATCAGCAGGATGCACACGGCTGCGGTGATCAACGCGGACCGGGTGCCGGTGCTGTACAAGGTCGCCACCGCCATCAGCGCGATCGAGACCCGGGCGGCGGTCCGCCGTGACGAGGTGAGGGCACTGGTCACCACCCAGAGGTAGGCCAGCAAACCGGCCATCAGGTGGGCGGCCGGCACCGGCTGGCCGATCAGACCGCGGGCTCGGAAGCCCTCGTCCAGCCGGGCAGTGAAGATCTGCGCGGCAAAGAGTGACATGTAGACGTGGTCGTGGACGAGCAGGTCGACAACGAGGCTGACCGACGTGGACACCGCCAGGAACATCGGGATAGCGATCGGACCTGACAGCCTGCGTTGCAGGGCCGCCCCGGCCAGCAGTTGACCCAGCAACAGTGCTGAGAGCTTCAGCGAGCCCCCGTTCAACAGCTGGATGACCATCGAGACCGCGAGCGTGGCGAGCACAACGACCACCACGCTGTCGCCCCGGGACAGTTGGACCAGGGCACAGACCAGGGCCACCGCCAGCAGCACCATGTAAGCGACGCGAACCTGCCCCCCGATGACGGCGAAGTTGATCGGCAGGAACCAGAGTGCGGCCAGCACCATCGCGAGTGCACCACGTCGCAGCCACGTCTTCGGAACGGTCTCGTCGTCGGCGGCCGGACCGGGGGTGGCCGCGACCGCCCGGACATCGGTGGCGTCGGTCACGAGTACGTTCTGACGAACGCCGTGACGTCACGTTCGGACAACAGCGGCGCCGCCTCGACCACCTTGTCCAGCGGCCAGTCCCACCAGGCGATCTCGAGCATCGAAGCGATCACGTCGTCGGCGAACCGCTTGCGGACGAGCTTGGCCGGGATGCCCGCCACAATGCTGAAGGGCTCGACGTCGCGCGAGACGATCGACCCCGCGGCGACCACGGCGCCGTGCCCGATTCGGACCCCGGACAGCACCGTCACTCCGGTGGCGATCCAGACGTCCGATCCGATGTCGATGTCGCCCGAGCTGTACGGGTAGCCGTCCTGACCCGCCAGCGGCAGCCCCATTTTTATCCGCAGCGGGAAGGTGGTCAGCCGGTCGACCGGATGGTTGCCGCCCAAAATGAACCGGACGCCACTGGCGATGGACGTGAAG
>JBDSLP010000074.1:0-6581 GCA_039916325.1 Nakamurella sp.
GTCCACCCGTCCCGTCCCACCCGAACAGAGCCCCCGCCAGCCACGGAGCCCGACCTCAGCCGGCCCTCCGCTCCACCTGATCCCTCGACAACTCCTCCACCGTCGGCGTGTCCGCCTCAGCCCCCTCACTCATCCACCGGCGTAGCGCCAGCGTTGCCAGCACGTCGTCCTCGTTGTATTCGAGCAGTCGCTGCTTCTGATCCTCCGATGGCAGCTCCCCGTCGGCGCCGACCGCTGCTCGGTACCAGACCATCGAGTTGGCACCGTCGGGCTCCGGGTCCCGCCACTGGAAACCGGCCAGCGGGGCCACCGTCTTGAGGCGCTTGGATCCGGCGGCGACGAACTCCCGGCCGAGCATCTCGTACATGTCCACCCACGACGCACTCGAGGTGAACGCCCGGACCTCCTGGGCGGCGGGCATTCCCGGCACATCCGGGTAGCGGGCCGGGGTGGAGAACAGCCAGCGTTCCTCGGCCTGGCGTGAATAGCAGTAGGCGGCGAACTTGAGTCCCGCATTGTTCGCGATCACCTGAAGCTCCCGCAGGTACGCCCAGAACGCGGCGAACATGACCCCCTCCGCGCGGTCCGGAAGCGGCTCCCAGGTCACGAACGGCTGGTAGCCCCCTTCGAAACCGGCGGCGGCGGCGGCGGCCATCCCGGCTGACGACCCGGTCAGGTACGTCCCCCACAGGTAGGCACCGTCGTCGATGAAGCACTCCATGTCCACGTCGAGCTCGATGTCGGCGCGAGGTACGTGTACGGCGTCGCGACGGCGGATCAGCACCGCGTCGGCCTGCCACGCCCGCGCCCGCAACCGGAGTTCCGGGCCGCGGAGCGCACCGGTGTTGCGCGACGGCGCCACCGACGCGAGCTGCTCGTCATCGGCCGACGCGAGGTCGTCGATCGTCACCACCCCCACCGAGCGCAGGCCGGCCGCGTCCGAGCCCGGGGCGATCAGGGAGACGTCGCGACCCAGCGTCAGTTCGACGGTACAGATCGGGTTCCACGGGCAGCGGCGGCACTCCGACACCCGGCTGGGCGACGCCAACGGTCGCTCCCGGCGTCGGGCGGCGTCGGCCACCGCGACCCTGTCGGCGAAGCGGGCGTCGTAGTCGTCCAGAATGGTCCGCGTCGGAGCGGCCCCATCGGGACTCGTGCCGGCACCGGCACCGGCACCGGCACCGGCACCGGACGACACCGGCCCGCAGGACGCCACACCGGAGGACACCGCCGCGCCGCCCGCCCCGGGGGCCGACAGGTCGTACCAGCAGATCGTCTCGTCGTCGGGGTTGCCGCGGCCGATGACCCCGCCGATGGCCTGCGGACCGGCCAGCCCGAGATCGGTCAGCAACCGATGACAGTGCGCCAGCGCGAGCGCATCCTCGTGGTGGGGTCGGACCCGTAGCCCGGCCGATCGTTCCCAGCGGAGCGGGTCGGCCAGTGACGACACGATCGCCCCGCATCCGGCGTCCAGCGTGCGATGCCCGCGGACGAGCACCGGTACGAAGCCGCCGTCCGGGCCCGGAACGAGGATGTCGATGATCGCCTGCCGGGCGCCGACCCGCAGGTCCTGACCGAGTCGGGCCCCGGGCACCGCCACCCGGGCCAGCGTCGCCACCCGGTGGACGCCGATCTCACGCCGAATCAGGGCGGCCGCCGGATCCGGCGGGGCCAGCTCGGAGCGGTCGGCGTCAGGGTCGTTGTCGAGGTGGATGCGACGACGGCAGGACGACGCCGAGCCCGCTCCGAGCCGGACCTGGCCGGTGTGTCCTGATTGCAACTGCAACACCTCGATCGACGAACTGGATGACATCGATCAGGCTAGGCGCCCCCACCGACAGTGCCCGTCCGCGGCGGAGATCGGGGACGAACCCATGCCGACACACCAGGCGCGGGTGCGGTCACGCCCGGCCGGCGGTTGTCGATGATCCGTGGGGCTGCGCCCGTTACGCTCGACCAGCGCCCGGGAGTGGGAGTCCGCCCCGGGCGGGTATCCGCACCTGCGGGCCGGTGTGGCACGCCGGGCGCACACGGAACACCGAAACACCGACAGCAAGGCGGTCCAGGACATGGTGGGCAAGAGCGCGGCACGCAAGCTCGGGGCGAAGGCCGCGGGGGTGGTCGGTAAGAGCGCGACGACGTCGCGTGGCGGCCGAATGGTGACCGGGGTGGCCAGGACGCTGGGCGATCCGAAGAAGGCCAAGCGGCTGCTCAGTGTCGGTCAGGTCGTCGCGCCGATCCTGGCCCCGGTGGCACTGAAGGCGGTCGACGGCATCCGGCTGGCGGCCGATCAGCGTCGCGCGAAGAAGCTCGGGGTACCGGTCGAGGACGTGGCACTCTACCGCGGTCCGACCGGTCCGGTCCGGGCCCGGCTCGACGCCGTCGCCGCCGCCGTCCGGGAGCTCAAGGAACGCCGGACCGGAGATCCGCAGGTCACGACGTTCGTCGAGCGGACGCTGGCTATTCTCACCGACCTCGGCATCGCGGTGAACGCCGCCGCCCCGATGCCGGCGGCCCGTCGCAAGCCCACCGTCGCCGCCGTCGAACGCGAGCTGGACACGCTCGAGGGAGAGCTGATCGCCCAGCTGCTGCACGCCCGGGACTGAATTTCCTCCCCAATTCCGGGGAGGGCGCGGGCCGGCCCCCCGCCGATAGGCTGACCGACGTGTCGGTCCCCACCGACGGATGCTGGCGGTCCGTCCGCACCAGCGCTTTCGTACTGGTGGCTGCGCAGATCGCCGTGACCGGGCACGTCATCGGCGGCGGCAGGCCCACCGACCTCTCGCTGCTGGTGGGGATGAGCGCCCTGCTGATCGTCTCGCTACGACCGCTGGCGGTTCGGCGGTACCGCTTCCCGGCACTGCTCGCTGCGATGGCCGGAACCCAGCTCGCCTTCCATCTCGTGCTGACGGTGGCGGCGGCGGGCCATTCCGGGATGGAGCACATCCATCCGATCCGGATGCTGACCTTCCACGCGGTCGCCGCGGTGGTCTCGGCCGCCCTGCTCGCCCACGGCGACCGGCTGCTGTGTGCTCTGCACGGCTGGCTGACCCGCCGACTGCCCCGGCTCGTGCCGGTCCCGGCCATCCCTGGCGAGATCTCTTGGACGGCCGTGATCGACCGGGCCGGCCACGTCCTGCGGTCCCGCGTCGCCGAGTCCTCGGTCAAGCGGCGCGGTCCGCCGACGGAGTGCGTTCCGTCCCGTTGACCTACGCGCGGCGTCCTGCCGACGCCGGGCGTCCGCACGCGCCCACGCCCCGAGGAGATTCGACATGACCATGACATTCCGCCCTGCCCGCACCATCGAACCCACCGCGTTGGGGCCGCCCCGCCGTCGCCGCGCGGCGGTGGTCCTCACCGCCGTCACCGCTGCGCTTCTGCTCGGCGCCGGGACCGCGTCGGCCCACGTGGCCGTCACGCCCGATTCCGTCGCGCCCGGGAGCTACAGCACCGTTGGCTTCCGGGTGCCCAACGAGAGCGACACGGCTACGACCACGACGGTCCGGATCCAGCTGCCGACCGACACCCCGTTCGCTTTCGTCAGCGCCCAGCAGACCCCCGGCTGGACCATCAGCAGCGCCGAGACGGCCTTCCCGGCCCCGGTCACCGTCGGTGACTTCACGGTCGACAAGGCCATCACCACGGTCACTTTCACCGCCGACGGCGCCGGCCTGGCACCACACGAGTTCACCGTCTTCAACCTGCTGCTCGGTCCGATCCCGGACGTCGGGTCGTTGACGTTCGCAGCGGTGCAGACCTACGACGACGGCACGGTGGTCAGCTGGAACCAGCCCACCCCGGCGAGCGGTGAGGAGCCGGCGTACCCGGCCCCGGTGCTCATCATCAGCGGGGATGCCACCGACGGCCACGCGCACGGCGGGGCCGCCGACGGAGCGACCGCCGGTGCCGACCTGACCGCAGCGGTCGCCACCGACCCCGGTCACACCGACACCACCGCCCGGGTGCTCGGCATCGCCGGGATCGTGGTGGGCTTGGCCGGGGTGGGTACCGGTGTCATCCTGGCCAGGGAACGGCGCCGGACCGGCTCCGTCGGGGGAGGAAGCGTATGACGGGACGACACCGCATCCGGGTCACCCTGGTGACGGTGGTGATCGGCCTACTCGGCCTGCTCGGAGCCGGGACCGCGTCGGCGCACAACGCGCTCATCGACAGTGATCCCGTCGACGGCACCGCACTGACCGCGTCCCCCACCGAAATCACTTTGACGTTCAACGACGTCGTGCAGAACCTGCAGCCGCTGATCACGGTGGTCGGCCCGACCGGCGGCCGGTGGGAAGGCTCGCCGGTGTCGGTGCTGAACAACACCGCGTCGGTGCCGGTCAATCCGCTCGGCCCGGCGGGGACGTACACGGTGGCCTACCGGGTCATCTCCTCCGACGGGCACGCGGTGGAGGGCACCACCACGTTCGAGCTCCGGTCGGCCGGGACGGGCACCCCGAACGCGGAGAGCGGCACCGATGGTTCCACCGCTGCGTCGAAAAGCGTTCCCGCCTGGGTCTGGGTGCTCGGTGCGGGTCTGGTCATCATCCTGGTGGTCGTGGTCGGGGTGGTCACCACCCGGCGCCGGACAGCCGATCAGCCCGACTGATCGAGCCGGGAGACCGACTCAGGGCCGGGGCCGCAGCACCGGCCCTGAGTCGTTGCGGCCCAGCTCAGCTCACGGTCAGGGACACGCACCGGAGCTGCTTGAACTGGGTCGCATCCCGCAGGCTGGCGACGCCGGCGCACACGGTGTAAGCGCCGGCCCTGGCCACCGCGACGCTGGTGAGGAAGCCGTGGTTGCTGCCGGTCCCGGCGAAGACGCGTCCGACGTCGGCCCGCAGGGCGCCCGCCTGGACGACCGTGGTGGTGGTGCCGGCCGGTCCCGTGACGGTCAGGGTGACCGGAGCCGGAGTGGTGGGAGCGCCCTGGTCGATGGCCCAGCCGGCGACGGCCAGGGTCCGGTTCCCCGCGGAGACGGCGGGGGTGACCTTGTCGAGCCAGCCCTGCAGCCATCCGACTGTGACGTCGCGGCAGCCGAGATCAGTGGTGACGGTAGCGGAACTGCGGCTCACCGCGGTGGCGCAGACGGTGTTGGTTCCGTCGGCGGTCAACGGAACGAGGCCACTGAATCCGTGTGACTGCCCCAGCCCGGCCGCGAGAGCGATGGTGTAGGCGCCCTCGGCGCTCAGCGTGGTCCTGGTCGTGCCGAGGCGGTTGGTGATGGCGACGACGACGGTCGAGGCCAGCGTCGGCTGGTCGGGGTCCGACGCCCAGCCGGTGACGACGACCGAACGACGGTCGGGGCTGGTGACGGTGTCCAGCCCGCCCACCGGAGCGGCCGCAGCGACCGTGACGGTCTTGCAGCCCAGGTCCGTGACCACCTGAGTGGCCCGGATCCCGGCCACGGAGGTGCAGAGGGTGTGCTCGCCGACACCGGCCAGCGTCATCGAGCCGGTGAAACCGTGGGCGGTCCCGGCGCCCGGAACGGCAGCGTCCACGCCGCTGTTCGTCGAGTCGGCGACGATCCGAACGGTCGTCGCCGGGCCGGTACCGACGCGATCGGACACCGTGACGGTGGCCGGCTTCGTCGGCTGGTCGGGATCGACGGCCCAGCCGCTGAACGCGGCCGACCTGCCGGTCAGCGCGACGCCGTCGAAGGCACCTATCGGGTTCCCGACCGTGTAGCCGAGGCAGCCGAGCTTCACGTCGCCCAGCCCGGTGCCGGTGTCGGCGACGGTGGCGCAGAGGGTGTGATCGCCACGTCCGGAGGCGACGAACGAGGCGTCGAAGCCATGCCCGCTGCCGGCCTTCGGGTAGACGGCCGCGAGCTCGGCCCGCATGACGGACGCGGAGGTCGTCCGGTAGACCACAGTGCCGTCGGGGGCGGTGTCGGCGAAGGTGACCGTGGAGGCGGCGGCGGCGAGCTCCGGCTCGAGGCCCCATCCGGTGACCCGGACGGTGGCGCCGTCGAGCGTCAAGGACTCGAATTGGCCGATCGGGGTGAGGGCTGCCTTCGGGGCGAAGGTCTGCCCGGCGTCGGCGGCGTCGGTGAAGTTGATCGTGTTGAAGCCGACCCCGGCCGCGGTCGAGACGGTGGCGACCCCGATGTAGCCGAACTGCGGGTTCAGCAGGTTCGCCTTCTGCGACGGCGACGCCAGGTAGGTGTCGAACAGCCCCTGCGCGGTGACCGAGCCGGACGGGGTCAGCTTGGCGACGTTCTCGGCCCAGCGGGTGCGGGTGGCGGCGCCGTAGCCGGTGACCATCTTCAGGCCGTCCGGGTTGTGCGCCAGCGCGCCGGTCCCGGCGGCCAGTCGACTTGACCACCAGCCGGTCAGTCCGTCCAGTCCGCGGGCCTCCTGGAGCGGCGTGACGCCGGCGCCGGTACGGGCCACGTTGACCAGCCGCAACAGTTCCGCGTCGAAGGCGCTCAGCGGTGACACGTCCTGGGTCACCGCGGGTAGCGCCGCACCGGGCGCCGCTGCCGGTGCCGCCTGCGCCGTGTCGGTCAGCGCAACGGGGATCAGCAGTCCGCCACAGAGGGCGGCGACAGCGGCACCGGCCATGCCACGGCGGAGAGC
>JBDSLP010000075.1:0-21570 GCA_039916325.1 Nakamurella sp.
ACTAGTGGTCCGCGCCTGAGATAACTTCACGCTGGGCTTTGGTGAGGATTTCGTCGGTGTCGTACCCGAGGCGCCCAGGGTGCTCCGTTTCCAGTGCGGGCGCCAGCACCGTTTTGATCCCGCCGACGAGCAGCCCACCGGGGCCGGACAGTCCCGCCCTCGACAGATGGTGGTCACTCAGGCATCCTTTTCGGTATGACGGAGGCGGTGACGGTAGCCGCACTCTCCTCGCTGGCGCGGAAGTGCGGAAGTTCGGGGTGAACTCGGGCGGGGAGGTCCTGTTCGGACGTGACCATGAGTTGCGCACGCTCGTGGAGCGTCTGGACAACGTCGGCTCGGGCGGCCGCACCATTGCATTAGTCGGCCCGCCTGGCTCAGGCAAAAGCGCACTGCAGGCCGCAGCAGTCGATCAGGCGTTGCGTCGTGGCTTCACCGTACTCACCGCTCAGGGTAGCGAAGCAGAGACGCATCTTGCCTACGCAAGTCTTCACCAACTGTTGCGCCCGCTGCTGGTGCGGGTCGATCGGCTGCCGAGCCGGCAGCGGGAGGCTCTGCTCGCCGGCTTCGGAATGAACGAGGTCGTCGAAGGGGATCCGTTCCTGACTGCGCTGGCCGTACTAGAGCTCGTCGCCGACGCGGCGGCCCGGGCACCGGTGCTGATTTCGGTGGATGACCTGCACTGGATGGACCAACCATCGCTCGAAGCGCTGATGTTCCTCGCCCGGAGGATCTCCATCGAACAGGTGGTCATGCTGTGGTCGGCCCGCCCCCACCTGCTGAGGATGGCCGACGACCGAGCGGTCGAATGGATCGAGATCGGGGGTATCGATACAGCGTCCTCGGTGGCCTTACTCGATGCGAGGGCACCCGACCTGTCAACGGTGCTGCGGGCTCGCGTGCTCCGAGAAGCAGACGGAAATCCACTAGCGCTGCTGGAGTTTCCGGCGGCTGTGAGATCGGGGCAGTTCGGGTGGACCGAATTCGGTGATCACTTACCCATGACGACACGCCTCGAGCGAGCGTTCGCCTCGCGTGGGAATCACCCCGATGCCGGGGTCCGCGCAGTACTGATCGTTGCCGCCGTCGACGACAGCAATGACTTCAACGAGGTGCTCGCCGCGGCGGCGATCGTTGCCGGTGCACCGGTCGACCGTGCTTCAGCCCAGCCGGCGCTGGAACTCGGTCTGTTGAGCTCTGATGGAGCGACCTTCAAGATCAGGCATCCACTGGTGGGTTCCGCACTTCGTCAGGCCGCGTCTGCGACTGGGCGCCGACGTGCGCATGCAGCTCTGGCCCAAGTGCTCGCTGATCAACCCGAGCGGGCCGCGTGGCACCGCGCCGCCTCTGTCGTTGAGCCCGACGAGCAGATCGCCGGCGAGCTGGAGCAAGCGGCAGGCATCGCACAGCGGCGTGGCGCGATCGTGTCAGCAGTCACCTGGCTCGAACGAGCCGCCGCGCTGAGTCCGGACCCGTCGGTGGGAGCTGCACGCCTGATCAGCGCGGCGGAGCTCGCGTTCCAACTGGGACGCTACGGGCAGGTCGAAGAGATCAAAGCCAGGGTCGCACAGGTCGTGTTGAGACCCCGCGATCAGTCCAGGCTGGCGTGGTTGGAGGGCGTCTTTCACGACGGATCCACTGGCGAACCTGCGGAGGTCCGGCGACTGGCGGTCCTGGCTGAAGATGCTTTGCATGCACAGGACTTGGATCTTGCTGTTCAGCTGCTGGTCAGCGCGGGCCGCCAGGTGTGGTGGCGCGATCCCGGTGCGGATCTGCGGCACGACATCGTCCTCCTGGCGCAGCGCGCGGCACTGCCGGACGGCGACCCACGCCTACTGGTCGTCTACGCGGTCACCCAATCACATGAGCTGGGACCGTTCGTCATCGAGCAGCTCGCCCAGTGGCCTCCTGATGCGCATGGCCGGCCGGATGCGGCCGGATTGCTGGGCGTAGCGGCCTTTTGTACCGGTGACTTCGCCAGCGCGGTCGCTTTCCTTTCCACACCAGTGGAGATGTTGCGCACGCAGGGTCGTCTGAGCCTTCTGGCCGAGGCCCTAGCCATCAGAGCGTGGGCGGCCATATACCTCGGCGCGTTCGATTTGGCCCGATCAGCCGATGAGGCCATACGACTGGCCGATGAGACAGGTCAGACTGTCTGGGCCGCGACGGCTCGCATCGCGATCGCCTTCCTGGACGCCGTCCATGGCACGCCGAGCTCGGATGTGTCATTACTCGCAGAGGCCGAGAACGTCGCCTTTAGAACTCCGGTCGCGTCGTCCTCACTACTGGCCGGCGTCCAGCTGGCAAGGGGGGTGGCCGCGCTGGGCGCATCACGCTACGAAGAAGCGTACGACCATCTGCGTCGGGTGTTCGATCCGGCTGATCCGGCTTTTCATCGGGTGCAACAGGTGTGGACATTGAGCTATCTGGCAGAGGCGGCGGTTCATACCGGCCGTGAAGTCGAAGCGCGAGGTCTGCTGGCCGCCATGGAAGCAGTCACCGGCAATTCTCCATCACCGGGTGCCGTCATTATTCTGGAGTACTCAAGGGCGGTGTTGGCGAACGATTCTTCTGCTGAGGCACTCCTGACCGGCGCTATCACCGGTGCAGGCGGTGAATTGCAATGGCATCGGGCCCGCGCGGAACTGGCCTACGGTTCGTGGCTACGCCGACGACGACGTGTGGTGGAGTCCCGCATGCATTTGCGGACGGCCAGGGATGCCTTCGACGGGTTGAGCGCGAATGCTTGGGCCCAGCGAGCCGATCAGGAACTCCGTGCGACCGGCGAAAGGGGTTGGCAACGCAAGGCGAACGCCCGAGAACGGCTGTCTCCCCAGGAAGCGCAGATCGCGCAGCTGGCCGCTCAAGGCCTGTCCAACCGGGAAATCGCTCAACAGCTTTACCTGTCGCATCGTACCGTCAGCTCTCACCTCTATCGGATTTTTCCAAAGCTCGGCATCACCTCTCGCTCGCAACTCGGACCCGCACTGACCACTGCGCCTGATACGACTGCACCGACACCATCTGCACTCATCTGACGATAGCCTCGGGCTGGGGACGCCTGAAGACATCACTCCGCTGAACTCGGTCGCTCTCGCATCGGGGGTGTCACGGCGGCGAGCCGCAGGAGCTGACAAATAGGGGTATGGCGCCGCTCGAAACCCTGGACACGGAAGTATGCGCCTTCTGCCGTAAACACATGTCCGTACTCTATTCGACGTGCATCGGCGCCAGCGCCGAATTGAGCTGGGACGTCTACGGTGCAACCGCTATTGCGCCACCGCCGCGGCCCTTGATCGCCGCGGCCAGAGCTTGTGGAGCTTCCAATAGCGGGTACACCGCCGAGACTGACAGCCGCAGGTCGCCGACCTCGAGCATTCTCGTCAGGCGGGCAAGTTGGGCACCGTCGGCACGTACGACGAGGTTGCGCACGGTGATGCCACGTTCGCTCCGCGGGACGGGGCCCGCAATGTTCACGAACAGTCCATCGTCGTCCACCATCGTCAGAGCCGCGGCGCCCGCGTGCGGAACGGCGTTGATGGCCAGGTCGGCTGACCCGCTCAGCGCATCGCCCACCTCTTGCTGCCAAGTGGCGCTCCGGCGTTCGATGACGTGGTGAGCGCCGAACTCGCGAACGCGGGCCATACTTTCGGCGCCGACGGTCGCCACGACTCTCGCCCCGGCCAACGAAGCTAGCTGGACGAGCAATCCCCCGGTGACACCGCCCGCACCGTGTACGAACACCCGCTGTCGCGACGTGATCGGGCCCGCCTCGTTCACCGCCTGCCATGCCGTCAGACCTGGTACCGGCAGGCATGAGGCCTGCGGCCAGGTGATGTCGTGAGGCTTGGGCGCAAGTTGGTCGGCGGGCGTGATCAGGCACTCCGCCCAGGCTCCTCCGTCCCGGAATGGAAAGGCGTTGGTCAGCACCGCGTCGCCGACGCCGAATCCGTGGACTCCGGAACCGGTTGCAACAATCACTCCCGCCGCCTCGACCCCCAGCGCATGCGGGACTGAGAGTCCGCTGGGCCAGTGGCCCCTGCGCATGAGCTCGTCCCAGTTGCCGACACCCGCTGCCCGGACATGGATGAGTACCTCGTCCGATCGCAACGGTCGAGGCCCCGATCGTCGGAATACACCCAGTGCACCGTTGGAATCCAACACCCCGGCCACCTGCATCGTCACGCTGGCCTCCTGATCACCGACACCACCTGCCCGCCGTGGCGGTGCACAGATTTCATCGTGCCGGGCGAACCCTCGCGCAGCTTCAGTTGAATGACGCAAATGCTGCCCTAGCTCGACCCGCACTTCCGTCGGAGCGAACTCGCGTACATCCGGATTGCTGCCACCCAGAGACCGACGCGGTCAGTCAGAGAGAGAACGCCCCCATCGGTGCCCGCACGGTCCACAGCGTCGCGCCGACCCGCCAGTGTGACCGTCAGGACCACCAGGTCGTCACCGGCCGATGAGCGATGATCGTCGTGTGCTCCTCACCCCGACCACCACGCTCTGGGTCTGGCGCCCGGCCGACCCAGATCGCCTGCTGTCGGTCGCCCGGACGTACCGCGTCGGCCGACTGCTGATCTGGGTGTCGCCGGGCTTCTCCTCGGACCGGGCCGAGATGATCCGGCTGACGTCCCTGCGGGACGCCGCGGTAGCCCGGGGAATCCGGATGGATGCGTTGTCCGGCGACGACTCCTGGGTGGAGAAGCCAGAGGTCGCCGCGGGTTGGGCGGCCGAGGTACGGCGATCCGGACTCTTCGACCGGCTGCACGTCGACGTCGAGCCGCACGGCCGGGCGGACTGGGGCACCGTCGGTCCAGCGCTGCGGGCCGGCATGCTCGACATGCTCGCCGAGGTGGTCGCTGTCGGCCTACCGGTGGATCTCGACATCCCCTTCTGGTACGACCGTTTCAACACCTCAACCGGGGATCGCTTCGATCGCGCCCTGATGCGGCTCGCCGCCGGTGTGACGGTGATGGCGTATCGCAACAACGCGGCCGCCGTCCTCGACATCGCGACGACCGCGCTGACCGCAGCCGACGGGATCGGCATCCCCGCCTGGATCGGGATCAACACCGGTGAGACCGGCGGCGAGCCACCGTCCACCAGCTATAAGGGCTCGACCGGTACCCATATCCGTTCGGAAATCGCACTTCTCGACTCCGGTGGGACGCGGTGGTCGAGTTACGCCGGGGTGGCCGTGCACCATTTCGCCAGCCTGCCCGAGGCGACCAGCGCCGACTGAGTTGCCGGGTTCACGTACCGGTGGCGCGGGTCCCGCAACCCGACCCGGCGGCACCCGAGCGACAGGGTCAGCGCCAGCGGAGTGCGACGCGCACGATCCCTGCGAGCAGCACCAACTCGACGCCACTTCCGGGACGTCGTAAGCCCAGGTCTCGCCGACCGTGGTTCCGACGACCGTCAGCGCGCGATTGATGACGTCGGCGCGCCAGGAGTCGAAGATGTCGACGTCAACGAACACGAACACCATCGAGACCCACTGTCCGGTCAGGACGATCCGGCGATCGGGGATCCCGGCAGTCAGCTCCCGGCTGCGCAACCCGGACTCTTACCCGGCTGTTCGTCGTCCGGTCGGCCGCGGTCGGTCGAGCTGTCATCCCGCGGGTGCCGGCGCCAATCGCAGGTCGTGCAATCCGAAGGCTGAGTACGCCAGCCCCAGCGGATTACCCAGGGACAGCATGCGCCACCTGGACAACCGGATCGCCTCGGCCAACGTCGCGTCCGCCGCCGTGAACTCCTGGGCGAACGCTTCGGCGAAGCGCATCGCCAGACTGACGAAGGTGGTGATCTCGGTTCCGACCGCACCCGATGCCCCCACCCGTTGGAAGTCGGTGACCAGGCCCAGAACCCGGCTCGGCTGGAGTGCCGCAGACTCACACCCGTTCAGAAAGACGATCGGCCGTCCTCCACAGAGCCGGATCCGCCGGGTGATCATGGTGCCGTCGACCCGGTCGCCCCCGAGCAGATCGAAGGCGATCGCCGGAACGTCGCGGGCGTTGACCGCGACATGGGTCAGCAGGTAGACCACCGACGCCGTACTCGCCGCCAACTCGGTCATCATGCCGTCCGCCGTGGTGACGGGATCGCTTACCGTGAAACAACTCTCCAGAGCCGCTCGATGATCGGACCAGAACGGTCGGATACGTTCATCGGTCGTCACACCGGTCATCGCGACCGGTCGCGCCGCGCGGGGGACGATCGGATCGGGGCCGACCTTGCATTGGTCGCTGTTGGACGGGCACACGGAGATGGCGTGCCGAAAACCCCAGAAGCCGGCCACACACACCGCCCGCCAGTCCGTCTGGTCAGGACAGGCCTCGGTCAGGCACGCCATCGTCGCCCCGACGGGATCAGGGTCGGCAATCCACCGCTGGGACTCCGAGCAGAGCCGCAGGGAGTTCTCGTCGGCACCGGTGTCCACGGCGAAGTCGTAGAGCAACTGCAGTGGAACTGTTTGTGTTGCAGCTACTTTGGGCGCGAGTTGAACCGCTCCGCCGTGTCTCAGACCCGCTGCGAGGCGATCGGCGAAGTCCAGATCCGGGTTCATCGCCGCCACGAATTCCGTCCACAGCCGCGCCCCCACCAGTGCGAGCTCGATCAGCTGGCGACCGAGCGTGGGAGCGTCGGGTTGTGGGGGAAAGCGCCCGTCTCGGAAGGCATGGATCGGCCGATCCCCGTTCCGGTAAGCGTTCCTGGTGCCCCAGGCCACCCAGCCCAACGCCGCCCGGGCGCTGTCCACCATGGCGGTCAACTGGAAGGAGTCCAGCCGGAGCTGCTCGCCTGCCGGACCGGCACCGTCGGTGGTACCGGCGAGATAGACCGAGAAATCGTGCGTGGCCTCACCGGAGTTGGCGTAGATCGACAGCGCCGGCGGCCGCAGCCGGAACAGCGACGTGGCGTCGGAGAAGTCGGTGAACAAACGGTAGCTGGTGACCGCAGCCAGCCTCCCCCGGCCCGTTCCGACCGGGACGGTCACCTGTTCCACGTGGATGATCGTGCCCCGGACCATCAACGCGCACCGGATCCGGTACGAACCGGACTGGACCGGCGTGGTGAAGCCGAAGTAGAGCCGGTCACCGCGGGCCCCGGGTACTGATGTCGGCGACGGCAGGATGACGAAGCGACCGTCGGATTCACGCCGCATCGTGGCGGAACTCCCGGTCCGCAGACCGATCTCCTCGTCCGGGAACAGGACCACCGCGAACTCGTCCCCGGCGCGCAGCAGCGCGGTGCGGATGGGCGTGCCGTCGGCCGGAATCGCGTCCGGCTGACGCGCGCCGAGCTGGATCCAGAGCCAGTACAGCGTGTCCGGCTCGAGGGGGCCGGTCGCACCGACCGTGACGTCGGCCCCCTGCGCCACACCGGTGTTGAGAACCGCACCACGCCGGAGTGGGCCGGATGGTCGCGCCCGACGCTGCGGCGGTGCGCGCCGTGGGTTGATCGGCTCGAGACGCGGATCGACGGCGCGGTCGAGAGCCAGGTATTCGCGAGTCCAACGGCTCGACCCGACGAGCCGGTCGAACGGCAACGGCGCGACGCGGGCCGACCACGATCGAGCCAGGCGACTCCGGAGTCGCGCCAAGACCGATCCCAGGTCCGGCCTCCTTCGGCCACTCTGCGGGGGGACCACCGACGATGGGCGGGGGACGCGGGTGGCCAGAAAGTTCTGCAGGTCATCCAGCCGACGACCCCAGCCATGGTCGGCGCGTCGATCCGCCAACATCCGCACCGACCGGATCAGCTCACGGCCCTCCGCGCCGTCGAGCTGTCGACCCAACGAAGGTCGCATCGTCTCCAGGACCGCGACCAGTTCGTCGGCCGCCGCACTGAACGTGAGGTCCGAATATCCGGTCACCGCACCAGCCCATCGCCCGACCGCGGTGAGGATCACCCCTGCGTCCGCTCCCAGGACGACAGCACCGAGATGGTCACCGAAGTCGGTCAGCTCGCCAATCGTACCCTCGGGACGGGCGCGATTGTTCAGCAGGGCGTCGAGACCCCGTGCGGTCCAGAGGTCGCCGAGCGTCTGGCTGACCTGGACCAGCTGCAACCGCCAGATGCGCGACCGTTCGTCCGGACCTAGACTTTCCGCACCGCTCTCGTCCGTCGTCGCCCGGACCGACCTTCGTCCGGCGGCCCCGAGCAGGTGGATCGCATGTACATCCGGATCGACCATCGTCTCGGCGCTCCTCTCGTGTCCGAATGATTCCTCCCTGGGGACGCCATGACAAATGCCACGATCGCCTACCGCCTGCCGGTCTCCGAGGTTGTCATCGACGGCGTACTGAGCCGCACCAGGGACCTGCTCGAGGGTCCGATGGAATGGGCGGCCGTCCCCGCGGTGCTCGCGGCCCTCACCGTCTCTGTCGAGACCCGGGCCGACGACGTGCAGCACACGGTGACGATCACGTCGTCGGGCTTGCGAAGCTTCACCGGGACGTTCGGCTTCACCCCCGACGGCCGGCTGAGTTCTGCGAACTCCGAGAGCACCGGGGAGGGCGCCACGCTGGTCAAATCGGTGGCCACGCTGGCCGGCACCGTGATCGGCGCGGTGGCGCTGGCCGGTGATCCCGCCGCCGAGCCCACCCCGCAGGAAGCCGCCTACGGGGCCACCGCTGCCGAGCTGAATCGCTACCGCACCGCGTTCCCCGAATTCTCTCGTGCCGGTGGTGCTCTTGTGGCGTACCGCGAGCAGATCCGGGGCCAGATCTTCCAGGAGCTCGGCAAACTCGCCGAGGATGTGCCGAACGTCGCCGCTCGGCGGATCGCCGCCGAAGAGGTGGTCAGCCGACGGCTCGCGCCCCACCTGCGGCACTACGCCACGTGGCGCGCGTCGCTCCGCCGCACCATCGAGGAATCGTTTGAGCTCCGGATCCCGCTGCAGGCCCTGGCGTCGCAACTGGGTTCGCTCGGCGATGGGCCCACCCCTGCGGAGATCTACCTGAGGCCGTCATCACAGGAGGGGCTGTGGCGCACCTATGGAGTCGCGGTGACGGCGTGCTGGCCCCGGGACCGGTCCGCGGACGCATCGAACGCGAGCGGCTCCACGACCCAGGTGATCAGCCGTGTCCCCGACCTGTTGGAACTCACCGTCCACGAGCAGCGAAACGGACTCACCGTGGTCACCGGGATCTCCCGACACCTGGTCGCCGACAACCACAGTCGGCACGAACTACACGACATTCCGCGGTCGTGGTTCGGAAAGCGCACGACGAACCTGAGCTTCTCCGCAGAGGGTTTCCTGACCGAGATCACCATGACGACCTCCGCCGGCCTGGCCGCCGGCCTGCAGTCCCTGGCCAATGCACCGGCGGACCTGGCCACCGGAATCACCGGATCCACCGCGATCTTCACGGCCACCGACGCCGCCCGCCGCGCGGGCGCCACCGCGCAACTGGGGCGGGTGAAGCAGGAGATCGAGCTGCGCCAGCAGGAGGCGCTGGGCCGCGGCCTGGACGCCACCGATGCCGACGCGGCGCGGCTGCAGCGGCTCCAGCAGTTACAGGCGGTTCTGGACGCCCAGGCGAAGATCTCTGGTGCCGATCCCCGCCTGGTTGCAGCCCTGAACGCACCCGGCGAGCTGGACTGGTACGAGCGGCCGAAGCCTGCCGCGCCCGCCGAGCCGCAGACGATCCGGGTGGTCATCGAGAGTGCCTCTGGTGCGGGTGCGGGTGCGGGTGCGGGTGCGGGCGCGGGCACGGCGCCGGGTGCCGGACACCCGGCGGAGCCCGACCCTGATGTCGCCCTGGGCTGAGTCACCACGAATGGCTGGGCCGTCAGAACGCTCTACCACAGGCGCTTCCCGTACTCGAACCTCCCGGACCGCGAGATCGCCGTGACGCTTCGCGATCAGTCACCCGCGGACGCCCGCTCGCCGCCACCTCGAGCGGCCCGCGGACCGCCGGATGCCGGGGGAACGGTCAACAATGCCCGCAAGGGACGGGCTGGGCTTCCGGCCGAGTTGGGCGGCGCGAGCTCTGCGCGTGCGCCACAGTGAGTTCATCGGGCTGGTCGTTCCGGGCACCAGCGACCCGTACTACGTACAGCTCGGGCACGCCGTCGAGCGGCCGCGAGCCGTCGCGGCTACCTGACGATGACCGTCAACTCGGGTTTCCGCCCCGACCAGCAAGCGAAGCTGCTCAAGGCCCTCAATCGACGAGAACGTCGCGAAGCACGGTCATCCGTCAGTGGCGTGTCTGACCCACGAAGACGACGCTATGCCGGTCGGCGAGCGCCACGCCGGTTGGCAGAGCGCTATGCCGGTCGGCGAGCGCCACGCCGGCTGGCAGAGCGCTATGCGTGCCACCGGGCTCGCCGATGAGCGCCTGGCCGCGCTGACGGTGCGGGCGCCCATCGACCGGGCCGGGGCGTCTTCCGCTGTCGCAGCCTGGCTGGTCACGCCCGACCGGCCGTCCGCGGTGGTCGGGGCCACGGACGAGCGGGCCTTCGGATTGCTGCACCGGGCTGCGCTGGTCGGGGTCCGGATCCCCGAGGACCTCGCCGTGGTCGCGTTCGACGGCGTCCGGGAGTCGGCGATGACCGTCCCTGAACTGACCACTGTCGGGGAGCCGTTCGCCCAGATCGGCGAGCGCGCGGTGCAACTGCTGCTGGACGACGTCCCCGGCGGGCCGACCGAGCTGTTCAAGTGTCGGTTGGTTCGGCGCCGGTCGTGCGGCTGCCCCTGACCGCGGCGCACCAGTGCAATCGTGCCGCCGCCGGGGGCAGCGGAACCCGACTTCTCACGTGAGGGCCGGGCGCCGGCGCCGCGCTACTACAGGTCGTTGGCGAACTCGTCCGGCTCGTCCACCTTCGGCGTGGAGTTGGTCGCTTGCTCGCGCGCCACATCATGGGTCTGGGCGTGCTTGCCCTCGGGGCCGCCCTGGTCGGAGTAGGGCTGCCGGTCGTCGCCGGTGCTGTGGTCGTCGGTCTTGCCGGTCTGGCTCATGAGATCTCCTTCGGTCACGAGTGGACTGCCCGCATGACGCCCGCGCGTAACCGGATGCGGGCCATCGGCCGCGACCGGACGTGGGTCGTCCGCAGCATCGTCTGGGGTCGTCGACCATTCAGCCGAGGCGGTCCCGCAGTCGACCGTAGTTCTCCCGCACCACCCGGTCGGCTGAGCCGTCCACGATGCGGCCGGTGACGCCGGACCATTCGGGCAGCGCGCCGGTCAGCGCCCACGCGGCCTGCCGGGCGGCACCGAGCGCGACGTACTCGGCCGGCTCGGGGATCTCGACCGGCCGTCCGAAGATCCTGGGTGCAAGCTGCTGGACGGCGGCGTTGCGGGCGCCGCCGCCGATGAGCAGCAGTCGGAGCGGGGCGACGGCCAGCGCGTCCACCGCGTCGGACAGTGAGCACAGCAATGCCTCGACGGCGGCGCGGGCGAGATCCTCCCGGGTCGTCGCCGAGGTGATGCCGGACAGCACGCCGGTGGCGTCCGGCCGGTTCGGTGTCCGTTCACCGTCGAGGTAGGGCAGCAGGGTCAGCCCGTGACTACCAGCAGTGCCGTCCAGCGCCAACCGGCTCAGCCCGTCGAAGTCGACCCCGAGCAGGCCGGCGACCACCGACAGGATGCGCGAGGCGTTGACCGTGCAGACCAGCGGCAGATAACGACCGGTCGCGTCAGCGAACCCGGCCACCGCCCCGGACGGATCGGCCGAGGGCGTGTCGGTGACGCAGAACGCCGTCCCGGAGGTGCCGACCGACACCGCGACGTCACCGGGGCGGAGACCGAGAGCCAGTGCCGCGCCCATGTTGTCACCAGTCCCGGCGGACAGGACGGATCCCCAGGACGTCTGTCCGACGATAGCGCCCGGGTCGGCCAGTAGGGGCAGGGCGGGCTCATGACCCAGCGCCCAGGCCGCCACTTCGGGCCGCCAGGTGCGCCGCGCCGGCGAATAGTAGCCAGTCCCGGAGGCGTCCCCGTGGTCGGTGGTGATGCCGCCGGCGGCACCGCCCGCGAGCTTCCAGGTCAACCAGTCGTGCGGAAGGGCCACCGTCGCGGTGCGGGCGGCGTTGTCCGGCTCGTTCTCGGCCAGCCAGCGCAGCTTGGTCACCGTGAACGATGCCCCCGGCACGGAGCCGATCGCCTCGGCGCAGGCCCGCGGCCCGCCCAGGTGGTCAACCACCTCGACGGCCTGGGACGCCGAGCGGAGGTCGTTCCACAACAACGCAGGCCGCACAACCTCGTCGTCTTCGTCCAGGCAGACCATGCCGTGCTGCTGGCCGGCGACGCCGATCGCGGAGGCCCTGTGCAACAGGCCGTTGTCGGCCACCGCCAGAGCCTCCCACCAGGTGGCGGGGTCGACCTCGGAACCGACGGGGTGCGGTGCCGAGGATTCGTCGACGACGGTGCCGTCGGTGGCGTCCACCAGCAGGATTTTCACGGACTGGGTGGAGGAGTCGATCCCGGCCACCAGCGTCGGTCGCGGTCGTGATGTCATCAGATTCTTCTACTCTCAACGGGTACCGAGCGCGTGCTCGAAAGCAAACTCGTTGCGCTGCATGACCCGAAGCCGCCCCCCGGCTACCGTGTCGGCGCCCGCCTGCGCGGCAGCGAGAGCTCCGGCGACCCAGTCCGGCCCTGTCCGGTCCGGCGGAACCGGCCCAGCCAGGTCGGCCCGGCGCTGATTCCGTTGCGGCGAAGCTGCTCCCGCAGTGCGGACAGGGGCGAGCCCGATCACGGTGGTCAGGTACGGGATCGTCTGCACCAGCTGACTGGGAACGTCGAGGTTGCCCCACCGGATCAACAGCGCCTCGAAGAAGTCGAACGCCAAGAACGCGAGAAGCATTCCTGCCGGCCACATCCCGCCGAGGAAAGGAGGCCGGGGCTCGCCGGTCAGTCCCGGGGTCCGCGCTCGGTGGTCAGCGTGATGGCGGCGTTGATCAGCGCCAGGTGGCTCAGCGCCTGCGGGAGGTTCCCGAGGAAATCGCCGGTGGCGGGATCGAGCATCTCCGCCAGCATCCCGACGTCGTTGGGTGTGTCGGTCAGTGCGTCCATCAGCGCCCGGGCCTCCGGTTCGCGATCGCACAGGAACAGCGCCGACACCATCCAGTACGAGCAGGCCAGGAAGACGCCCTCCTCGGCGTCGACCCCGGTGTAGCGGTAGAGGTGCGGCCCGGCCCCGAGCTCGGCCCGCAGCGCGTCCAGCGTGCTCCCCATCCGTGGCCCGCGGTCGAAGCCACTGATCGCGTGCAACAAGATCGAGGCGTCCAGGTCATCGGTGCCCGCGTACCAGACGTAGGCCTGCTTCCGCTCGGACCAGCAGTGCTCGTCGACCCAGGTACGGATCCGGTCCGCCTCGGACCGCCAGCGGGACGGATCCCCCGGGATCTGGCCGATCTCACACAGGTGGACCGCGTCCTGCAGGGCCTGCCAACAGCCGAGCTTGGAGGAGGTGTAATGCCGGTTCTCGTGCAGCTCCCACATCCCCGCGTCCTGGGACCGCCACCGGTCGCAGGCGAGGTCGGCCACTTCGGCCAGCATCCGGCCGGTTTCGGCGTCGAGCACGTTGCCGTTATCGACGTAGAGCGTGACGATGCTGAGGAGGTCACCGAAGACGCCGAGTTGCAGCTGGCCCGTGGCCTCGTTGCCGACGACCACGGGTCCGATGCCTCGCCAGCCGGGCACGTCGCGTACCTGCAGGAGCTCCGGCGCCGGACACCCGTCGAGCTGGTAGAACACGTGCGGTTCGGGTCCGTACTCCCGGACGGTGCCCAACAGCCAGCTGATCGCCGCGTGGGTCTCCTCCCGCAGCCCGAAGCGGAACAGGGCAGTCAGCGAATACGCCGCATCGCGCACCCAGGCGAAGCGGTAGTCCCAGTTCTTGCCGCCCGCCACGTTCTCCGGCAGGGAGGTCGTGGCCGCCGCGGCGACCGCGCCGGTGGGCGCATAGATCAGCATCTTCAGCATCAGCGCGCTGCGCCGGACGGCGTCCTTCCACTCGCCCTCCCACTGGCAGTTGTCCGACCACCGTTGCCAGGTCTCGATGGTGCGGTCCAGCGTGCGGTCTACATCCTCCGGGCTCGGGAGGTAGAGCGGCTCCCGCTCCGTCGCCACCAGCCCGAGCAGGTGGCGGGATCCGGGCGAGGTCACGAAATCGACGGCGACGTCGGTGTCGCCGACCACCACCCCGTGCTCGTTGAGGGTGCGGACGGCCATCGTCACACCGTCGGACCGGAGCAGATCTCCGACGACTGTCCCCTGCCGCCACGGCGACATAGTGTTCAGGCAGGTACCCGGCTGGACGACCGCGTGCATCCGCACCGTGCCGTCGACGCCGTCGATACGCCGCGCGAGCTCGGCCCACGGCAGTCGGCCGGCCACCCCGGTGTTGAGCGAGTCGGTCACGTCGACCGTGCCGCCGGCGGTGACGAACGTGGTCACCAGCACGTTCGTGCCGTCGATGTAACGACGCGAGACGGTGAAGTCCTCGACCGGTGACAGCGCGATGTGACCGCCGTTCTCGGCGTCCAGCAGCGCCCCGAACGCGGGGGACGAGCTCAGATCCGGCAAGGGCAACCAGTCGATGCGGCCGTCACGGGCGATCAACGCCACCGTCCGGCCGTCACCGATCGCGGCGTACGAGCGCAAATCAGCGTAGCCGGCAGGGTCGCGCTCGGTCACCGGGAGCGGGTCGGTCGGCATGCCCCAGGTCAGGGGAACGATCGGCGAAGAGGTCACGCGACCCATAGTGCCCAGTTCGGCCGCGCACCCGATATGCCGGACTGAGGTCAGTGCTCAGGCGCACCGTATCCCAGGCGCACGACGCCGTTACCGAAAGCGCGACCCAGGGGGGTCAACGAGTGGATCAACCTGCGCATGCGTCCTCCGGGGAGTCGCGGCCGCACCTTTCCACGACGGGGCGCCACGGACCTGGAACAACCGCCCCCCAGATTTGCTTTAATACGTATACCGAGCCGACAGCTGCCGGTCACGGACAGGATCGGGCCCGAGATGTCGACGGACGAGCGTCGCGAGGATTGGGTGGACTCCACCGACCACGTCGTCGGGAAATCGAGTTCCTTCGCAGAATTGGTTGCCGAGCTCGCCCTGTCCTACGCCGACGAATGCGGTCCCGACCCACGGCTGCCCCTGGTCGAACAGATCGTCGCCGGCGCCGTCGCCCTCCTTCCCGGCGTGGCCGCCGCCGCGGTCGAGACGAGCGACCGTGACGGCGGCCTGACGGCTGCGGTGATGCTCGGGGACGACGTGGTCCGTCGGTTGAGGGACGCCCAGAACCGACACCGGGAAGGTCCGCTCCTCGATGCCCTGCACGACAGCAAGCAGGTCTCGGTGATGGATCTCTCGATCGACCATCGGTGGCCGCTGTTCGCGGCCGAGGCTCGCGAGGCCGGCGTGATGGCGATGATCTGCACCTCCATGGAGGTCTCCGGCCGCAGCCTGGGGGTCTTGACCCTGCTGAGCTCCGACGTCGGCTTCGGCGACCACGCCAAGGACACCGAGGCGCTGGCCCGGGTCGTCGCCGCCCATGCCGGGCTGGCCCTCGCCGGAGCCCGTCGGGTCGGGGACCTGAGCACCGCGCTGTCCAGCCGCGACGTCATCGGTCAGGCCAAGGGCATCCTGATGGAGCGACTCGGCATCACCCCCGACGCGGCCTTCGCCGTCCTGGTTCACGCGTCCAACCGGACCAACACCAAGCTCCGCACCCTGTGCGAAACATTCTGCACGACCGGGGTTCTCGTGGACGTCTCGGACGCTCGGTGCCGCCGCACGCCGTGACACAGTGGCCCCCGGCACGACGACGACGGGCCCCCGGCGTCTGCCGGGGACCCGTCATCGTGCTGTGAGGAGGACTACTTGGTCAACGCCTCCAGGGTGGGGTTGTTGGCGTACGCCTCGGCGGCGTTGGCCTTGGTCACGATGACCGGGGTGAGCAGGTAGGCCGGGACGACCTTGACGCCGTTGTCGTACTGCGTGGTGTCGTTGGTCTCCGGGGCGGAACCCTTGCTCAGGTCGGTGACCATCTTGATGGACTGGGTGACGAGCGCGCCGGTGTCCTTGTTGATGGTGGAATACTGCTCGCCCGCCATGATCGACTTGACCGACTCGACCTCGGAGTCCTGACCGGTGACAACCGGGACGGGCTTGCCGGCGTTCTGGATCGAGGTGATGATCGCGCGTGCCAGGGTGTCGTTCGGCGACAGGACGCCGTCGAGTTCCTTGCTGCCGTAGGTGCTGGTCAGCAAGTTGTCCATGCGTCGCTGGGCGTTCTCGGCCTTCCAGCCGTCGGTGGCCGTCTGGCTGATGTCGGTCTGACCGGAACCGACGACGACGTCCTTGCTGTCGATGGCCGGCTGCAGGATCTCCATCGCACCCTTGAAGAACACCGGGGCGTTGGCGTCATCGGCGGAACCCGAGAACAGCTCGATGTTCCACGGGCCGGTGGCTTTCTTGGCCTTCATACCGTCCAGCAGGGCCTGACCCTGCAGGTTGCCGACCTTCTTGTTGTCGTAGGCGACGTAGTAGTCGACGTCCTTGGTATTGAGGATCAGCCGGTCGTAGGCGATGACGGTGGCGCCGGCAGCCTTGGCCGCGGCGACCTGGGTGGTCAACTGGCTACCGTCTGCAGCACCGATGATGATGACCTTGGCGCCCTTGGTGACCATGGACGAGATCTGCGCCTGCTGGTCGGCGACGGTGCCGGTGGCAGCGGCGTACTGGACGTCAGGGGTGAACCCGGCGGCGGTGAGGCCGTCGGTGAACAACTGGCCGGCGAGGACCCAGTTCTCCGAGGTCTTGCTGGGCAGCGCGACGCCGATGACGGAACCGGCGGCGAAGCCACCGGCGGCGGCGGCACCGGACGAGCCGGCGGTGGTGCTGGTGTCGGCGGTCCGACCGCTGCCGCACGCGGCCAGGGTCAACAGGGAGGCGGCGACGACCGCGGTGGCGGCCTGGGTGATTCTGCGCATGATTCCGCTTTCTACGGGGAGAACTACAGGGATTTCGACAAGGTCGACCGACACGCTGTCGCAGGCGACGACGCGAGGGAGAACAGGGTCACGGTTTGGTGGTGTGACCCACGGAAGCGTCCAGCACCTCCTCGTTCTTGATGAAGCGGGCCATCATCAGCCCGATGATCGAGGCGCGACCGCGGGTCTTGTTGTAGACGTCGACGCCGACTGCGGCCAGCAGGACCAGGCCCTTGATGATCTGCACCCGGTCGGATCCGACGCCGAGCAGTGAGAGGCCGTTGGACAGGAACGCCATCACCAGGCCACCGACGATCGAGCCGATGACGGTGCCGATACCGCCGGACACCGCCGCACCGCCGATGAACACCGCGGAGATCGCGTCCAGCTCCCAGCCGTTGCCGTCCTGCGGCCCCGAGGCGAAGGCGAGCGCAACGAAGATCATGCCGGCCAGCGACGCCAGGATCGACATGTTCATCATGACGAAGAAGTTGACCCTCTTGCTCTTGACGCCCGACAGCTCGGCGGCGTGCGAGTTGCCACCCACCGCGTAGACGTGGCGGCCGAAGATCGCGTTGTTCATGACGAAGGAGTAGAAGAGGACCAGCGCCAGCAGGATGCAACCCGAGATCGGGAAGCCGGTGCCGGGGCGCCCGGAGGCGAACAGGACGAAGGCGTACCCGGCCACTCCGGCCAGTAGCACCATCCGCACGATCGTCACCCACACCGGCGCCACCTCGGCCCCGAGGCCGGACTGGGTCTGCCGCACCCGCCACTCGCGCCAGACGATGGCCACACACACCGCCAGGCCGAGCAGCAGGGTGAGATTGTTGTAGCCGGTGTCCGGTCCGACCTCGGGCAGGTAGCCACCGCCGATCTTGGCGAACGACGCCGGCACCGGGACGCTGGTCGAGTCACCGATGAACTGGTTGCCGCCGCGGAAGATGAGCATGCCGGCCAACGTCACGATGAACGCCGGGACGCCGACGTAGGCGACCCAGAAGCCCTGCCAGATACCGATCAGCGCACCGATGCCCAGACCGACGAGGATGCCGACCGGCCAGCCGACATCGGCGTCGCGCATCACCTTGGCCACGATGATGCCGGTGAACGCCGCGACCGAACCGACGGACAGGTCGATGTGGCCGGCGATGATCACCATCACCATGCCGATGGCCAGGATCAGGATGTAGGAGTACTGGGTGATGACGTTGATCAGGTTGCCCGGGGTCAGCGTCAGGCCGTTGGTGAGGATTTGGAACAACAGCAGGATGGCGAACAGGGTGAACACCATGCCGAACTGCCGGCCGCTACCGCCGAAAACCTTCTTGACATTCGAAAGAATGTTCATGCTCGGACACTTTCCTTCTTGGTGGAGGTCATGAACTTCATGAGAGTCTCGGGATTCGCCTCGGCGGCGGTCAGTTCGTTGGTGATCGATCCCTCGAACAGGGTGTAGATCCGGTCCGAGAGACCGAGCAGCTCAGGGAGCTCGGACGAGATGACGATGACGCCCTTCCCCTCGTCGGCGAGCCGCTGGATGATGCCGTAGATCTCGTACTTCGCACCGACGTCGATTCCGCGGGTCGGCTCGTCCAGGATCAGCAGATCCGGATCGGTGAACATCCATTTCGCCAGCACGACCTTCTGCTGGTTCCCGCCCGACAATTTCCCGACGCCCTCGTTCACGGTCGGCGCCTTGGTCCGCAGGCTCTTCCGGTAACTCTCGGCGACCTTGTACTCCTCGACCGAATCCACCACCCCGGCCTTGGAGACCTTGCCCAGCGCCGCCGACACGGTGGCTCGCTTGATGTCGTCGAGCAGGTTGAGCCCCAGCGTCTTGCGGTCTTCGCTGACGTAGGCCAATCCGTGGTCGATGGCCTCGGAGACCGTGCGGAGCTGGATCTCCTTGCCGTCCTTGTAGGCGGTGCCGGAGACGAACTGACCGTAGGACCGACCGAAGATGCTCATCGCGAGCTCGGTGCGACCGGCGCCCATCAGCCCGGCGAAACCGACGATCTCGCCGCGGTGGACCTTGAAGTTGGAGCCCTTGCAGACCAGCCGCTCATGGGCGAGCGGGTGCTGCACGGTCCAGTCGCGCACCTCGAACAGGGTGTCGCCTATCGTCGGCGTGTGGTCGGGGAAGCGGCTGCCCAGCGAACGGCCGACCATCCCCCGAATGATCCGGTCCTCGTCCACGCCACCGGCTTTGACGTCGAGCGTCTCGACCGTCTTACCGTCGCGGATGATGGTGATCGAGTCGGCGATCTGCTCGATCTCGTTGAGCTTGTGGCTGATGATGATCGAGCTGATGCCCTTGCTCTGCAGACCCCGGATGAGATCCAACAGGTGCTGGGAGTCGGACTCGTTCAGCGCCGCGGTCGGCTCGTCCAGGATGAGCAGCTTCACCGACTTGTTGAGCGCCTTGGCGATCTCGACGAGCTGCTGCTTGCCGACGCCGATCGACTTGACCTGGGTGTCGGGGTCATCGCGTAACCCCACCCGGGCGAGCAACTCGATGGTGCGCTTCTTGGCTTCGGACCAGTTGATGACGCCGAACCGGGACGGCTCGTTGCCCAGGAAGATGTTCTCGGTGATCGACAGCTCGGGGATCAGCGCCAGTTCCTGATGGATGATCACAATCCCCGCGGCTTCGCTGGTCCGGATGTCCTTGAACCGGCAGACCTCGCCTTGATAGACGATGTCGCCCTCATAGGTGCCGAACGGGTAAACCCCGGAGAGGACCTTCATCAGGGTGGACTTGCCGGCGCCGTTCTCACCGCAGATGGCGTGGATCTCTCCGACCCGCACCGTGAGGGACACTTCAGACAGGGCACGGACACCGGGAAATTCTTTGGTGATCGAACGCATCTCGAGAATCGCCGGAGTAACTGCACCCGGAACAGCGGGGTCGCGATGACCGGGGGTTTCAGACACCGGACCCACCCCCGCTCAGGGCGGGTGGACATGAAGTGCGGGTCACGCGATCTCCCTCATACGTCGACGTCACTGTCGGCCGATGCGCCTACCAGACGGGAACTTTGCTGATGCAGCGGCTTATGCTCATGTGACCGGTCACATGGGCTGCATCAAATTAACGCCGAGAGCGCTCCATGTCAACAGTTGGGGCCCCGGGAGGTCCGGTGGACGAACGCAGCACGAGTTGCGGGCGGATCGGGGGGGCCGGCGGATTGTCCTCCCCGGCGAGCTCGGCCAGGATGAGCCCCACCGCACGGCGTCCCACCTCGGCGAAGTCCTGCCGGATGGTGGTCAGCGGTGGCCAGAAGTGGGCTGACTCCGGCACGTCGTCGAAACCGACGACGCTGATGTCCCCCGGCACCCGCACCCCGCCCTCGCGGAACGCGTGCAGCAGACCCAGGGCCATCAGATCGCTGGAGCAGAACACCGCGGTGAAGTCGTGCCGGTTGACCAGCTCCTGGCCCGCGCGGTAACCGAAGTCGGCGGTCCAGTCGCCCAGGATCGGCGGCTCGATGATCAGATCGGCATCGCTGACTTCGCGCAGGTAACCCTGCATCCGCTCCTCGGCTTCGATCCAGTCCCGCGGGCCGGCGAGGTGCACGATCCGTCGATGACCGAGACCGATCAGATGCCGGGTGGCCAGCCGGGCACCCTCGAACTGGTCGACGGCGACGCCGCGGGCCTGGTGACGGCGGGTCGAGTCGAGCAGCACGCACGGGATGCGCATCCGCACTGCGGTGAGCAGGTCGAACACCCGGACCTGCGGGGCGACCACCACCACGGCCTCCACCGCCTGGCCGGCGAGCTGGTCGATGGCGGCCCGGACCGACTGGTCGTCACTGGGTGTGGTCGCCACCGCGATTCCGTACCCCGCGTCCCGGGCGGCCGCCTCGATGGCGAACAACATGGTCTGGACGCCGTAGGTGGCGGCCCGGGTGGCGATCAGCACGCCGATGTTCTGGCTCCGGCTGGTCACCAGGGCGCGAGCCGCCTGGTTCGGCCGGTAGCCGATCTCGTCGATGATGTCGAGCACCCGCTGACGCGTCTCCGGCCGCAGGCTGGGCGAATCGTTGAGCACCCGGGAGACGGTCTGGTACGACACCCCGGCCAACCGCGCGACGTCACGGATGTTCGGTGCGCGATCGGCGCTGGAGTCGACTGTCACGGGACCTGGAGTCTGGAGATGTGGATCGAGTGTCCGGGCTCAGCGGGCGCTGCGGAGCTGGATGTGACCGTACACATCCCACGAGATCGTGGCGAGTGCCGGCCGGTCGCGGCGGTCGGGACACCCGGCCAACATCTTGTGCGCGCGCACAATGGGTCGATGAGCAACCGTCGGCACCCGCAGCGCATCGAGCCCGGTCCGGGTCAGGAGTCGGTGTGGGACTACCCGCGTCCACCCCGCCTGGAGGCTTCGGACCGGCTCGTCGTGGTGTCGCTCGGCGGCCGCGAAATCGCCCGGACCACCGGCGCCTACCGGGTTCTCGAGACCAGCCACCCGCCGACCTGGTATCTGCCGCCCGCGGACATCGTCCCGGAGGCGATCCGCCGGGCCCGCGGGGCCGGCTCGGTGTGCGAATGGAAAGGTGCCGCCACCTACTGGGACGTACTCACCCCGGACGGGCCGACCCAGGCCAA
>JBDSLP010000076.1:0-3489 GCA_039916325.1 Nakamurella sp.
CCACCCGCTCGACGAGCGGGAGGGAGCGCAGACCCCGCTCCAGATGCCACTGCAGCAGCGCCGACACCAGGCCCGACGCCTCCCGGCGGTGGATCGGGTCGGCGGACTCGGCGGTCGGCCAGTCACCGTCGGCCAACGCCTGCATCAGCAGCAGACTGGCCGGGGCCGGCCGGGTCACCGCACCATTGCGGCAGCCGGGGCAGAGCACGCCGCCGGCCGCGATGAGGAACGCGGTGTGCGGTCCGGGTTCACCGCAGCGGGCGCAGGACGACAGTGCCGGGGCCCAACCGGCCAGTCCCATGGCCCGCAGGAGGAACGCGTCCAGCACCAGCGACGGGTCACGGTCGGTCTCGGCGAGCGCGCGCAGTGCCCCGACCAGCAGCAGGTAGAGCCGCAGGCTGGGCTCGCGTTCCTCGGCGGTCAGCCGCTCCGCGGTCTCGACCAGTACCGTCCCAGCGGTGTAGCGGCCGTAGTCGGCAGCGATCCGGGGTCCGAACGAATCCACCGACTCGGCCTGGTTGACGATGTCGAGGTGGCGGCCCTCGTAGAGCTGTACGTCGACGTGGGTGAACGGCTCCAGCCGGGATCCGAACTTGCTCTTCGTGCGCCGGACGCCCTTGGCCACGGCTCGGACCCGGCCCGTCCTACGGGTCAACAGGGTGACGATGCGGTCGGCCTCACCGAGCTTGGTGACCCGCAGCACCACCCCGGTATCCCTGTAGACGGCCACCCGATCATCCTGCCACCGAGGGGGCCGGTGACCACTGTCCCACACCGGAGCGACCGCCTCGACGGGTAGCTCCGGGGGCCGAACCACCATTCGGGTGCGTGTCGGCGTGCACTAGGCTCCTTCCACACACGAAGATCGACGGAACGGAGTGCGCATGGAGGTCGTCGCGACGATCCGCAGGGCCATTCCCGATGACGCGGAAGCCTTCTCGGCGTGCCACTACGCCTGCTGGCAGGAGGCGTACGGGGAGATCTGGGAACCGGAGCGGTTCGCCCAGCTCGACGCTCAGGAGCTGGCCCGGATCCGTCGCCGGGAGATCTCCGAAGGCGGGTTCAGCCACTGGCTGGCCGAGGTCGACGGCGAGGTCGTCGGCATCGCGATGTCCGGCCCTGCGGTCGACGACGATTCGCCTGCCGAACTCGAGTTGTACGCGATCTACGTCCGCGAAGCGTTCTACGGCACCGGGATCGCCACCAAGCTACTGAACGCCGCGACCGGCGAGGAGCCGGTCTCGCTGTGGGTATACCGGGACAACGCCCGGGCCAGCGCGTTCTACGTCAACCGAGGTTTCATCCCGGAAGGCACCGAGCGGGTCGATCCCTCGGGGCTGTTGGAGCTGCGTTTCACCCGTCGCTGAGTCGGGCCCACCCGGTGGCAAGCTGGGACGGTGAGTCGAACCGTCGCGCGCGCCCGGATCCGTTCCTACCGGAACGGATCGTTCGTGCTGCGCGAGGACGTGGTGGCCGGCGAGGAACCGTTGGAGATCCGGGTCGGCGGCGAGTCCATGGCGGTCACCATGCGGACCCCGGGCCATGACGTCGAGCTGGTGCACGGCTTCCTGCACGCCGAGGGCGTCATCGCCGGCGCCGGCGACGTCCTGCTGGCCCGGTACTGCGACGGGGTCGACGAGCAGGGCCGCAACACCTACAACGTGATGGATGTGCAACTGTCCGACGGGCGCCGTCTCGATCCGGCCCGCCGGCGCACGGTCGACGGGACGTCGGCGTGTGGAGTCTGCGGCAGTGCGTCGATCGACGCGATCGCCCAACGGTCGCGGTTCGGCTCCCCCGCCGGGCCGCGGCTGACCCCCGAGGTCATCCTGGAGCTTCCCCGGGCGCTGCGGGCCGGGCAACGACATTTCGACCGTACCGGGGGGATCCACGCGACCGGTCTGGCGAGCGCCGAGGGCACGGTGACCCTCGTGCGGGAGGACGTCGGGCGGCACAACGCGATGGACAAGGTGATCGGCGCGGCCCTGATGGCGGGCGAGCTCCCACTGGCGGGGAAAGTGCTGGTCACGTCGTCTCGGGCGTCCTTCGAGCTGGTCCAGAAGGCGGTCCTGGCCGGTTGCGGGATGCTGGTCGCGGTGTCGGCACCATCGTCGCTGGCGGTGGAGCTGGCCCGCGACCGGAGCCTGACCCTGGTCGGCTTCACCCGGGACGCGAGCTTCAACGTGTACAGCGGGGCGCACCGGGTGGTCGGGGCGTAGACGGCTCCGGTGACCACCGGCGCCGGGGTCCAGACCCCGGTGCCGGTGCCGACGTGCCGGTCGGTGCCTGGGCGTCAGGCGTCGCCCATGACCAGTCCCTCGATGGTGTGTTTCTGCGAGATCGGGGTCAGCGCGTCGACCACCGGGCACCCCAGGTGATCCCGGACGCTGCGCGGCAGCTGCTCCCAGAACCCGCGGGTGACGGCCAGGTCGTGCTTGTCGGCGTTGCCCGCGCCGGGGGCGTCCACCCCCACGACGAGAACCGGCCTGGACGTGGCGGAGCGGTTGATGGTGCCGCGGTGGATGGTCAGGGCGCTGCGGGCGGACATGTCGCCCATCTGCGGGTACTTCCGGACGGCTCGTTCGGCGAACCGCGGGTACAACGACCTCGGGGGGAACATGTGGTGGTCGAAGTCCTCGCCGCTGTCCCACTGGGTGCCCGGGGCGATCTCGAACGGACCCATGTCCTCCGCGGTGTCCACTGCGGTGATGTTGAACGCCAGAGAGGTCAGCCGGCGGTGCTGCGCGGTGTGCTGCGGCATGGGGAAGTCCCGGTGCCAGGGCTGGTTCACCGCACCCGGGCCCGGTACGTCGAACCCGACCTCGACGATCTGGTAGTCCGGGCCGAGGATGGTGCGGCTGACCGCCTGGAACCACGGGTGGGTGGCGATGTCGACGAACCCGGTGAGAGCCTCCGGATGGATCTCGACGTACCAGCGGTGGGGGCCACGGCCGACCGCTCCGCCGGGCCTGGCGAGCGCCTCGTCCAGGGCGACCTGGATGTCCTGGTGCAGTCGCTGCACCCAGGGCCGGGTGAACGCGCCCTGGCAACCCAGGATGCCGTCGCCGTAGATCGCGTCCGTGATGCGGGCGGCGTCGACGTCGGGGGCAGCAGGGATGTCTACGGTCATCGCGGACTCCGGGGATCGGTGGAAGGGGCAGCAGGAATGAGTCGGTTCAGGCCGCTCGGGGCGTCGGTCATCGGCTCGCGGTTTCCCGATCGGGCCTGGCCGCCCGGATCGCGGTGAACTCGGCGACGGGGTCGGGGTCGGCGATAGCCCGTTCGGCGATGGCCCGTTCGGCGTCGACCTGCTCGGCGCCGATGCCGGCGCTGGCCCGGGTGATCATGGCGCGGAACCGGGCCGGGTCGATCTTGGGGCAACGGGCGGCGGTCAGCAGCCCGTTGGCCTCCTGTTCGGTGTCGGCGAGTTGGGTGTAGCAGAACCCGGCGATCTGCGGGCTGTCCAGCAGGGCCCCGATCAGGCCGGCG
>JBDSLP010000077.1:0-68841 GCA_039916325.1 Nakamurella sp.
TCGTGCGCCGCCCAGCCCGGGCACAGCGTTGCCGCATCGGGCTCGACCGCAGCGAGAACGTCACAGCAACGAAGGAGTTGACGATCCCTGAGATCGATACCGCTCATCCGGCAATCCTGACAGAGCAAGGCTGTGACGCCGGTGGATCGCATCTGCTGCAGCGGGGCCCCCCGCCTGGTGCTGTCCGAGAAGGCTTCGCCCCCGCAGCGGCGGAATTGGGGTGTGCCCGACCGGCTTGTGAGCTTGAAAGAGTGCCCACGCGCCTGCGGTCAGGACGCTTCCAGGCCCTCCCGGCGGCCAGCACCGTGGTTGAGAACATTGCCAGCCAGATCAATTTCGCCGATGCACACGTCGAGCCGCAGCGCCTGTTCCGTGGTGTGGCGCGGTGAACGTCTGGGTTGACAGGCGGGACAGGGCGGCCCCGGCCGAATGGCCGACGCGGGGTGCAGGTCGCGCAGGCGACCGTGGTTGGGCTTTCCCTCGCGCGGGAAAGTCAATCAGTGAACTGGAGGCGTTCCGTCCATTGAGCTGTGACGGCGGCGATCAGGTCGAAGTCCTCATCCAGGTGAAGGACCGTCAATCCGGCCAGCTCGGCGGTCGCCGCGATGATCACGTCGGGGATGGAAGGTGCCCGATGTCGGCCCTGATCAGCCAGGAGTAGCTGAACCTCGAGCGCCTGATCTTCGATCGCCGGGGTCACGTACTCGACGGGTAATTCCGCGACCGGCGGCCTCCGCGTGGCCACGCGGGCATCGAGGCCGGATCGGGCGGAGCACCCGACCTCCAGCCGGGTGACCGTCATGACGCGCACCAGGCCGGGCTCGATTCGATTCGCCACTTCGCGGCGTCGACGCTCCGCCCCAGACGTACCAGCGCAGATTTATCGATCAGCCAGTCCGGTCAATCCCAGGCTCCGGCCATCAGGTCGGGGTCGTCCAAGTAGGAGTAGAGCTCCGCGAACTCGTCCAGATCCCGGACGGTCACCGCCACCGAGGCTGCATGGGCGTGATGGACCAGTCGACGACGCAGATAGTCGTCCCTCGACACCCCGAGCTTGGCCGCCCGCGCGTCGATCGCCAGTAGGACCTCCTCAGGTAAATCTCTGCTCGACACATCAGGCATTGCTCAACACCTCCGGAGGCATCAGACGCTACCGATCCGACGGATGGCGGCCCCGAGTCAGTTCAATGCGACTACGTCGGGTCGACGACGCATAGAGCTCAGCTGCTCCTACGATGCTGGGAGCCTGGTCACAAGTTGGCCGCCTGCATAGGCCCTGTACCTTAGCCGGCGTAGACCGTCGACTTCAGAATTTGGCCGGGACTCTCCGGTCCTCATCACGGATGAACGGGAGCGATGAGCACCGACCCAATTGAGTTCGACCAGCTTCGTGACGCTCACCTCACAATCGATCGAGTCTACCGCGGTGGAAGCCGAGGGACTACCGCAGACGATCCAATCCAGAGACTGCTGCCGGTCGGTAATCAGGGAGGGTTCCGACCCGCTGGCAGCCCTCTGCAACGAACCGTCAAGCTTTGCGTGTTGTACACATCAGGCGTCGAGTCTGATTGGCCTGATCATCTCGATACCACGAGCGGCGACTTTTCTTACTTCGGCGATAATCGGCGCCCCGGGAGCCAACTCCTTTCTACTCGACGCAACGGCAACTTCCTCCTGCAGGACGTTTTTGGGCGAGCTAATGCGGATGCACTGCAGCGAGCCACAGTACCGCCATTCTTTCTGTTTCAAAAGAATGGGGTTGGCCGTGACGTAATTTTTAGGGGCTTACTGGCTCCCGGGTCACCACGCCTTGCACCAGAAGAGGAACTAGTAGCAGTCTGGCGGACAACCGAAGGTAGCCGGTTCCAAAACTATCGAGCCCATTTCACCGTTCTCGACCTTCCGGTCGTCAGACGCGAGTGGATTCTCGACATACTCTCTGGGGATTCTCTGGGTCCGGAATGTCCCGAGGTCTGGCGTCGCTGGGTTAATGGCGTGTTCACTCCTCTGGAAGCACCCAGATCTCTCACTGTGCGAAGCCGCCATGAGCAGATTCCGGCTTCCCAGGCTGGCAGAAGTATTGTTCAGGTGATCTGGGGCTATTTCACGGATGCGCCGCACCGTTTCGAGGGTTTCGCTGCAGACCTTTGGCTTATGTCAGACAGCCGAGTATCAAGTATCGATGTCACTCGACCATCCCGCGATGGCGGCCGAGACGCGACCGGTGAATACCTCATAGGTCCCAGATCAGACCCGGTCAAAATTGACTTTGCCCTCGAAGCGAAATGCTACGCTATTACCAATGGCGTAGGTGTAAGGGAGGTCAGTCGCCTGATATCGCGACTTCGTGCTCGCCAATTCGGCATATTGGTAACCACTTCTTATCTCGCAGATCAGGCCTATCAAGAGATTAGAGAAGATGGGCACCCTATCGTCGTTATCGCTGCTAGGGACATCGTTGACATACTATCAAGTGTGGGCATTCGTACCGAGGGTGAGGTACGAACCTACCTGCGTACAAATCACCCACTACCGGTGTCCCCACAAATCTCTATCGACAGAGCATTTTCACCTACAGACCTCACCCTCGCAGACGTTTCAAAAGAACCGTTCCAACCTGCTTCTGAGTCCCGCATTCGCGGCGCGGAACCCAGTCCGGATCCTCTCTGCGACGATGTGGGTCTTGTCCTGCAACCCTCGTCAGACCAGGTCTGACTAGGGTTCCGCTGCGTCAGCTACATTACGCGAGCGCGTTGGAGCGGAAGTGAGTCCTGGCTTGGCGCTTGCTGCTGACGCAGCAGTCGTAAAGTTCGGCAGGCGGGGCGTTCATTCGAACAGACCCACAGCCCTACCCCAGCGCCGTCGCCAGCCGCTCCGACAACTTGGCCACGAACGCGGCCGGCTCCGGCAGCTCCCCGCCCTCGGCGAGCAGCGCCATCCCGTAGAGCAGGCGGGCGGTCTCCCCCAGCGCCGGATCGTCCGGGCGGGCGTCGCGGGCTTCGCGAAGACCGGTCACCAACGCGTGTGAAGGGTTGAGCTCCAGCGTCCGCTTCACCACCGGCGGCTCCTGGCCCATCGCCCGGTACATCTTCTCCAGCGTGGGGGTCAGGTCACCTTCTTCACCGACCAGGCACACCGCCGACGAGGTCAGCCGGTGCGACAGCCGCACGGCCTTCACATCGTCGGCCAGCTCCGTCGACATCCAGGACAGCAGGCCCTCGTAGGCCGTCGCCGTGTCGGCGTCGACCTCGTCGCCCCCGAGGTCGACCTCGCCGCGCGCCACCGAGGCCAACTGCTTCTCCTCGAACGCCGGCACCTGATCGACCCAGACCTCGTCGACGGGGTCGGTCAGCAGCAGCACCTCGTACCCCTTGGCCCGGAACGCCTCCAGGTGCGGCGAGTTCTCCAGCGCCGAGCGCGACTCCCCCGTCGCGTAGTAGATCGAGTCCTGCCCCTCGGGCATCCGACCCAGGTAGTCCTTCAGCGTCGTCGGCTTCTCGGCGTCATGCGTCGAGGCGAACGAGCAGATGTCCAGGATCGCCTTCTGGTTGTCGCGATCGTTGAGCAGACCCTCCTTCACGGCCCGGCCGAACTCACCCCAGAACGTCGCGTACTTCTCCGCCTCGTTCTCCTGCATGGACTTCAGCGTTGACAGCACCTTCTTCACCAGGCGCTTACGGATCAGCTGGATCTGCCGGTCCTGCTGCAGGATCTCGCGAGAGATGTTCAGCGACAGGTCGTTCGCGTCCACCACACCCTTGACGAAGCGCAGGTACTCCGGCACCAGCGCCTCACAGTTGTCCATGATGAACACCCGCTTGACGTACAGCTGCACCCCGCGCGCCGCGTCCCGGTAGAACAAATCCATCGGCGCCTGGCTCGGCAGGAACAGCAGCGCCTGGTACTCGAAGGTGCCCTCCGCCGACAGCCGGATCGTCTCCAGCGGCTCCCGCCAATCGTGACTGACGTGCCGGTAGAACTCGGCGTACTCCTCGTCGCTGACCTCACTCTGTGCACGCGCCCACAGCGCCTTGCGCGAGTTGATCGGCACCGGCGCAGCGGCCTCAGCGGGAGCGCCACCCTCGCCCTCCGCGTCGGAAGGATCCGCAGCTTCGGCCGTGGTCGGGTCCAGCAGGATCGGCCAGGTGATGAAGTCCGAGTACCGCTTGACGATCCCGCGCACGGTCGCCGGGTTCGCGTAGTCGTGCATCGCGTCCTCGGTGTCCTCGGCCTTCAGGTGCAGAGTCACCGCGGTGCCCTGCGGCGCGTTCTCGACCTCACTGATCGTGTAGCTGCCCTCGCCGGCCGACTCCCAGCTGACTCCGCTGTGGGTGCCCGCCTTCCGCGTCACCATGGTGACCTTGTCGGCGACCATGAAGCTCGAATAGAAGCCCACGCCGAACTGGCCGATCAGCTCCGCGGACGCCTCACCGCTGTCGCCCGACTCGCGGGCCTGGCGCAGCTTGGCCAGCAGCTCACCGGTGCCCGACTTCGCGATGGTCCCGATCAGGTCGACGACCTCCTCGCGGTTCATCCCGATACCGTTGTCGCGGACAGTCAGCGTCCGGGCCCCCGAATCGGTCTCCAGGGTGATGCGCAGATCCGAGACGTCGGCCGCCAGGTCCTTGTCCTGGTAGGCCGCCATCCGCAGCTTGTCCAGTGCATCGGAGCAGTTCGAGATCAGCTCGCGCAGAAACACGTCCTTGGACGAGTAGATCGAGTGGATCATCAGCTGCAGCAGCTGGCGGGCCTCGGCCTGGAATTCGATCGTCTCGGTGGACATCGGGTGCGGGTGACCTTTCGTGCGGGGGCATTTGGAGCAGGGGCAACGTGCATCCGAAACCTTAGTGGGCCGGGACGACACTGACCCCCACCCGCCGGCGAGTTGTCCACAGCCCCGGATCGGGTGATGACTTTTGGCACCTCAGGGGTCAGACTCGAACACATGAACGAATCCAGAGACGGCATCTCCTCCCCCCAGCAGCGCAGCACCCGCATCGTGCCGGCAGCCGGTCACACCCCGGTCTGCTGGGCGTCGGCCATCGGGCTCGCCCGCAAGGGCCGCCCCCCCGAGGACTTCGAGGTCAGCGCCGATCGGGCGCACATCCTGCTCCGGGAAGATCCCACCGCCTGTCACTGCGTACCGGCGAACAAGGGTGTCCGAGGCCGGCGGAAGCGGTGAAGAGCTCCGATCATCAGTGGTCGCCCGCCCCGATCGCCTCCACGCCGACCACCCGCGTCCGCGCCGTGGCAACATCGACACATGGGAGACAGATCCGTCCTGCACAGCTGGGACCGGACGCGGCCCATCACCTGGTTCATCGTCGTGGTGAACCTGATCTTCCCCCTCTGGGTCCTCCACGGACTACAGAGCAGCGCCACCCTGAACTGCGCCAAGGTCTTCTACAACAACTGCGTCGCCGCCCCGAGCGCGGCCAGCAGTCCACTGGTTCCGATGCTGCTGATGTGGCTCTTCGTCGACATCGCCCTCGGCGTCGCCTGGGTCGTCAGCCGGCCCCGCCCGAAGCTCCAGGGCCCGTCGCCCTACAGCTGATCGCACGCCCCCGGAGCTGCCCGACAGTGGTCGCCCACACCACGCCCGGAGCTACACGCGTTCACCGGCCAGCACCTTCCGGCGGACCGTCTTCTCCGCGTAGAACGACGCGACCGGCACCACGCCGGCCAGGATCACCAACAGCGTCCCGATCGGAGTCCAGCGCGCCTTGAAACTCAGATCCAGCACGATGAGGAAATAGCTGAAGTACAGGAAACCGTGGATCGGGCCCCAGGTCGCGACGGCCCACCGCTGGTCGAAGCCGTACCGCAGCACCATGGCCAACGCCAGTACCAGCAGCGCCACACCCACGACCATGGCCGCGATCCGGAACCGTCCCAGCGCGGCGAGAACCTTCGGTGGGACGGCTACAGCGTTATCGGGCACGACGATCCTTATCGGCGAGCGCAGCAAGTGCGCGGTTGTAGGCGATCAGCTCGGGGTCGTCCTGGTCCTCGTCGTCCACAATTCCGACGACGTCGTTGAACCCGCTGAGCTGGTCGGGCGGGGCAGACCCCTCCATGGTGCCAGCGACGACCTCCGCATCACCGTCGTCGGACCCGTCGGACGCCGTGACGGAGGCGACACCGGCGGCCTGGGCGGTGAACGACTCGGCCTCTGCGAGCATCGACTCCAGCAACTCCTGGTGATCCTGTTCGTCCTGGGCGGTCCGCTCCAGCTCCAGCCGGATGAACTTCACCCACATGTAGACGAAGGCCACCCCGAACGCGGGCCACAGCAGCGCGTACCCGACGTTCTGGATGGTGCCGTCGGTCTCCTCACTGCGGGCCAGCTGCCACCAGGCGAGCCGGAAACACACCAGCATGGCGATCAGCACGAGGACGTGACCGACCACCCACGCGGGACGGAGAAAACGCTGCACGCCATTCACGGTAACACCCTGACCTGCGGTGATCCGGTGATCGAGAACCCGACCAGCCCCGCCAGAGCCTCCTGGGTGTGCGTCCCCAGGACCGCCCCGGGGAACGATTCGCGCAGGTCGGACAGTACGTCGACGTCGCGGTGCAGGCTGCTGTCAGGCGTGACCGCCAGCGCTGCCGCCCCATCCGCAAGATGGCGTCGGTACGACCCGACGCCGAACTGCGGGCGCAGCTCCGAGGCGGAGGCCGCCACCAGCAGCGTCGTGCCGGTGCCGTCCGCGTCGGCGACCACCCCGGCCCGCCCTGCCGCGGCGGTCAGCGCGGCGGACAGGTCCGCCGAGGTGAGGAAGGGCAGGTCGCCCGGGAGCACAGCGACCGGACCCGGCCATCCCTGGTCGGCCAGCGACCCGGCCGCACCGGCGATCGTCTCGTTCAGCCCGCGACGAGACGTCAGCACGATCTGCACGTCGACACCGTGGAACACGGCGGCATCAGCCTCGTCCTCGGTCACCACGATCACCGACGACACCGGGGCGGCGCCCAGCACCGCGTTCACGGTGTCCCGGGCCATGGCCCGGGCCAACGCCGCCCGCGGGGCGTCCGCCAACCCCAACCGGGACTTGCCGCGCACCGTCGCCTTGAGCGGGATCAGGACCGCGTACGTCACGAACCCGCTGGTCACGTACCCGACTGTGCGGCGAGGCGGATCTTCTCCTTCGCCACGTCGTACGGCGCTGACGGGTAGTGCAGATCCATCGCCTCCAACGTCTCGAGCAGCAGGGCCGCGACGGCCCAGTTCCGGTACCACTTGTGGTCGGAGGGAATGACGAACCAGGGCGCCACGGTCGTCGAGCAACGGGTCAGCGCCACCCGGTACGCCTCCTGGTACGCATCCCAGTACGCGCGCTCGTCGATGTCGGCGGGATTGAACTTCCAGTGCTTGGACGGGTCGTCCAGTCGCGCCTCGAGACGTTCGCCCTGGACCTCGTACGACACGTGCAGGAAGCACTTCACGATGATCACCCCGGAGCGGGCCACCTTGCGCTCGAAGGCGTTGATTTGGGCGTATCGCTTGGACCAGACCGCCTTCGGCACCAGATCGTGCACCCGGGCGATCAACACATCCTCGTACTGGGACCGGTTGAACACCCCGATGGTCCCGGGCACCGGGACCTGGCGCTCGATGCGCCACAGGAAGTCGTGCTCCAGCTCGTCGGCGGTCGGCTTCTTGAACGAGGTCAGCGCCACACCCGCCGGATCGAACAACCCCATCGCGTGCTTGATCACGCCGTCCTTGCCGGCAGTGTCCATGCCCTGCAACACCAACAGCACCCGCCGCCGATCGCCCGCGGTCGACGCAGCGAAAAGCTTCTCCTGCATCTCGGCGAGCCGGGGGGCCATCTCCGCCATCAGCTCGGCCGCCTCGGCCTTGTCGGTCGGCATCCCCGGGAGTCGCTCGGTGCTCAGCTGGGCCAACGTCACGGCACCCTCGGGCAGACGCAGCAGCTCCCGCGGTCGGAGCTCGACGGGACCCTCCGGGTCCATCGCCTCGGGGGCCTCGACCGCCTCGGCCGCATCGACCTCGGCGCTCCCGGACTTGCCCTGGGACTTCTTCGATCGCTTGTCGGACTTCTTTCCCATCGCACCACTGTCGCACGTGGGCGGGTCCCACGACCCGGCCGGATGGCTGCGAACATCGCGCCACGACGCTCCCCGGGCCGCACCCGGGCGCTGCAGGGACAGTCCACCCCTCGAGCTCGGCTCAGGAGCGCGACGCGTCCCGGGCCAGCGCCAGGATGCGGGACGTGGCCCGGAGGTACTTCTTCCGGTAACCGCCCTTCAGCATCTCCGGGGTGAACAGCTCACCCAGCGAGCCGCCGCTGGCACTGACCGGGACCGACCGGTCGTACAGCCGGTCGATGAACGTGACCAACCGCAACGCGACCGCCTGGTCCGGGGCGGGGTGGACCTGGGACAGCCCCACCGAATGGATGCCGTCGAGCAGCCGGCCGTACTTGGACGGGTGCAGCTGCGCCAATTTGCGACAGATCGCGTCGAAGCCGTCCAGGCTGCTACCGCCCTGCTCCGCGGCGGCCCGGCCGGCCACCAACTGCAGCTGCGCCTCGGACAGCGGCGGCGGCGCCTCGGCCAGGCCCTGATGCCGGAAGTCCGGACCGTCGACCCGGATGGTCGCGAAACGGGCCGACAACGCCTGGATCTCGCGGCGGAAATCCTCGGCGGCGAACCGGCCCTCGCCGAGCTTGTCGGGCAGCGTGTTCGACGTCGCCGCGATGGAGACCCCGGCCTCGGCCAGCTCACCGAGCAGCCGGGTCATCAACATCGTGTCGCCGGGATCGTCCAACTCGAACTCGTCGATGGCGATCAACCGGTGGTTGGCCAGCCGTTTGATCGTCGGGATGAACCCGAGCATGCCGACCAGCTGGGTCATCTCACCGAACGTCGCGTACGCCTTCGGGCCCGGCACCGCGTGCCACAGCGAGGCCAACAAGTGGGTCTTGCCGACGCCGAACCCGCCGTCGAGATACACCCCGGTGGCCGCGGCCGGAGCGACCGTCCGACGGAACAGGCCCTTCTTGGCCGGCGGCTCGGCGATCTTCACGGCGAACTGCTCGAGTGCGGTCAACGCCGCTGCCTGCGTCGGCTCGGCCGGGTTGGGCCGGTAGGTCCCGAACCGGGCCCCCCCGAATCGCGGAGGCGGGACGAGACCGTCGACGAGCTCGTCGGTGCTGATCACCGGCTCGATGTCGACCAAATGGACGAGAGGCACCCCAGCAACGTAAACGACAGGTACCGGGTGCCCGACCAGATGACCGGTGATCTTGCCGACTGGGCTGCGCACACCATCACCGCCACGCCGGACCGGCGCCGGCACACCGGCCACCGCGCCCGCCGGACCGGCAGCGGCACACCGGCCACCGCGCCCGCCGGAGCGTCCACACCGCCATGATGGGAACGGTGAGTCCGCCCCCACCCCGCCAGGAGCGCCCGCTGTTCACCCGTCCGTCCGTCCGGCCGATTCCCCGACGCCCGCGACCGGTCGCCCGCCGACGTCGTCCACTCCTGTTCGCCGGCATCACCGCCGGCCTCGTCCTGACCCTCGCCGCAGGGTGCACGGTCGGACCGAGCAGCCGCCCAGACCTTGCCGTCTTCGGCGACGTTCCCGCAGCCAGCAGCACCCCCACGAGCATCCCGCTCGGTCCAGGCGGCCCGGGACAACCAGGCGAGTTCGCCGGCGGCTGGCAGAGCTGCGAAAGCCTCGACGACCCGATCGACGGCGCGTCCGCCTTCGAGACCGCATGCGCCCGGATGCTCGTCCCGGTCGACCGCGCCGCCCCCACCGGCACCGATCTGGCGATGCAGGTGGGCCGGGCCCGCAGGTCCGGCCTCCCCGCCGACGCACCCACGCTCGTCGTCGTCGACGCCGCCGGACCCCTCGAAGGCGCGCTGGCCGGCGCGAACCGGGTGGCCAACATCGCCGCCACCCTGCCCCGCGCGATCACCGACCGGTACCAGGTGGTGGTCCCCGACGTCCGCGGCGCGGTCAGCTCCGGCGTCTCCACCTGCTGGCGCGACTACCCGCTGACGTACCTCTACACCCTGGACGCCGATCCGACCGCGACCGGTGCCGCCGCCCGACTCCTCGACGTCACCCGGGCCTTCACCTTCGGCTGCCAGGACTACGTGGGCCCCGAAATGGCGTTCTTCGGCACCGCGCAGGCCGCCGACGACCTCGACTCGCTGCGGTCGGCCCTGCAGCAGGACCGCCTGGATCTACTCGGTACCGGCTACGGCGCCACCCTCGGCGCCGTCTACGCCGACCGCTATCCGGGCCGGGTGGGCCGGCTGGCCCTGGACAGCCCCAGCGACCACGCCGCGCCCCCCGCCGACCGGGCGGTCACCTCCGCCGCGGGCTACGAGAAGTCCCTGCAGGCGTTCACCGCCGACTGCGCCACCCGGGCCGACTGCGCGCTCGGCACCGACGCCACCACCGCGACTGCGGCCCTCACCACCGCGATGACCACGCTGGACGCCGGCGGCATCTCCACTGACGACGTCACCCTCGGCTCGTCCGCGGCGCTGTGGGCGCTGATCATGGCCCTACCCGACCGCAGCCGCTGGCCCGCACTGGCCACCGCGATCGCCGAGACTGCCCGCGGGGACGGCACCGCGCTGACGGATCTACTGAGCAGCCTGGTCAGCGATCCCCGTGCGGCGGTGTCCGCGCGCACCATGCTCGACTGCAACGACTCCGACGAGCGTCTCGCCGACAGCGACCTGCCCACCCGCTTCGCCGACGCGAGGACCACCGCGCCGACCTTCGGCGCCTTTCTCGTCGCCGTCGCCAGCCTCTGCCGACAATGGCCGACCCCGGACGCCCCACTGGCCGCGCTCCGCGGCGAGGGTGCTGCGCCCGTACTGGTCGTCGGCGGCATCGATGATCCGGTCGCGCCCGGCGCCGGCGCCCGGGCCGTCGCCGGCCAACTGGCCTCGGCGCAGCTGATCTCCTACCCAGGCCCTGAACACGGTGGGTACCGGCGCAGCGACTGCGTCACCACCGCGGTGGACAACTACCTGCTCGACGGCACCCTGCCCGCGGCCGACACCCTCTGCCCGGCCTGAGCGACCCGGGCCCGGACGCGGTTACCGTGGCTGCATGACTCGTTCCGTGAACAAGACCGACGCCGAGTGGCGCGCCGAGCTGACCCCACAGGAGTACGCCGTGCTCCGCCAGGGCGGCACCGAGCGCGCCTGGACCGGCGAGTACACCGACACCACCACCCGGGGCACGTACGTGTGTCGGGCCTGCGGGGCCGACCTCTTCACCTCCGACGAGAAGTTCTCCTCCCACTGCGGCTGGCCGTCCTTCTACCAGCCCACGGACGCCGACAACGTCGAACTGATCCAGGACAAGACGCACGGCATGGTGCGCACCGAGGTCCGCTGCGGCACCTGCCATTCGCACCTCGGTCACGTCTTCAGCGGCGAGGGGTACCCGACCCCCACCGACGAGCGCTGGTGCATCAACTCCGTCAGCCTCCGGCTCCAGCCCGTCGAGGGCTGAATTCCCTGAACGCCCCCTGAACGCCCCCTGAACGCCTCCGGGCCGCCTCGCAGGAGGCCCCGGACCGCCACCGACTGGCCCCCCTCGGCGTGGTCGAGAGGGTCTGTCGGTGCCGGGTCGTACGGTTGCGGGATGCCCGCCAGCCCCGTGACCGGCGCCCCCGAGACCGTCCTCGGCGGCAGCGCGTCGCCGCCCGAGGAGTTCCTCGCGATCGTCGCCGCCGTGCAATCGCTCCGGGTCCGGCCGGAGATCGAACTCAGTGAACTACCCGCCCCGCAACGCCTCGCGCCCTTCGCCCACGCCGTCGCGGCGACCGTGCACGACACCGCCAGCGACGTCGAGATCGGCAGCGGTCGCTTCGTGGTGCTGTACGACCCCGACGGAGTGGCGTCGTGGGGTGGTTCGATTCGGTTCGTCATCTTCGCCACCTGTGACGTCGAAGGCGAAATCGCCCGTGACCCGCTTCTCCCCGACGTGGCCTGGAGCTGGCTGACCGATGAACTGGACGCCGGTGACATCGACTACACCGCCCTCGGTGGCACGGTGACGGCAACCTCCTCGGTCCGGTTCGGCGACATCGCCGCTACCGACCGGAGTGACGACGTCGAGATCCGGGCGTCGTGGACCGGGCACGGCGGCCCGTGGGCGCGCCATTTGGCGGCATTCACCGGGTTACTCGCTGTGGCCGCGGGGCTCCCGCCCGAGGGAGTTGTGCCTCTGGGTCCGGTTCGACCGGGTTCAACCCGCTAGAACGACTGCGGAAACACGATGTTTCCCCGATCATGCGGGCTACGTTCACCGATTTGGCGGATTCAGGGTTATTGTTTCCACGTACTTTCGACCCCTTCACCATCCGACATTCATCACACCGACGCCTACCAGCCAGACATCCACCCACCACCGAGTCCCGCAACTCCTCGACACCAGCGTCCGCCGTCGGGCGCGACAGCCCCTGCACTGCCACCGCGAGGTGGTGTGTCACCCGAGACGTAGGTACAGAACGGAGCAGGGTTCACGATGTCCACTCTTGACCTTGGCGACAACCGCGTTCGCCACGCCCCCGATCAGCCGCCGACGACTGCCCTGCCCGGCCCCCGTGCGGCCCTGGACGACGCCACCACACCGTGGCGGTCGTCATCGGTCCTGCTGGTCGACCCCGACCCGATGACCCGCGAGTCACTCCGCAAGACGCTGCTGCAGGTCGGTATCGGCCGGGTCCGCGAAGCGTCCTCCCCCGACCAGGTCCGCGAGCTGATCGCCGAGAACGCCACCGGCGACCTCGCGTTGATCAGCCTCGCCCTGGGCTCCGTCGCCGGCTCCGTCGTGCAGGCGCTGCGAGAGGCCGGCTGGGCCCGGGTCGTCGCACTCGCGCCGACCGCCGACATCGGCCCGGTCATCGACGCGGTGGGATCCGGGGTGCACGGTGTGCTGATCGGTCGGCGCGCCAACCCGGCCGCCGCCAACGTTCCGTCGGCCATCCACGAGCTCTCGGCCCGTGAGGTCGAGGTCATCCAGCTGGTCGCGGAGGGTCGCTCGAACAAGTGGATCGGCGACCAGCTGTCGCTCTCGGCGTTAACCGTCAAGAGTCACCTGGCCCGCATCGGACGCAAGCTCGGCACCGGCGATCGCGCGCACATCGTGGCGCTGGCTCTTCGGGCCGGTGTCGTTTCCTGATCCGACCTCATCTGTCGCAAGCGCTCCGGAAGATCACGTAGCTGGTGTCGACGATGAGGTCGCACGTCCCGTCCTTTCCCACCTGAACGGCAGCCCCGGTGCCGCCGCCGACACCGAGCCCGACACCCTCCCCGGCCCCGACCCCGGCGACGACCCGCCGGCCGCACCGCCGCCGACGCCACTGCTCGTCCCCCGTGACGGCGTGCTGACCCCGCTCACCGATCCGCTGGCCCTGCAGCGGCTGGCGGCGACGATGAACGACTCCGGCGACAGCAGCCCGGTCGCCCTGGACGCCGAGCGCGCCTCCGGGTTCCGCTACTCCGCCCGCGCCTACCTGGTCCAGCTCCGACGTAGCGACGTCGGCAGCGTGCTCATCGACCCGATCCCCCTCGGTGACCTGGTGCCGCTGCAGCGTGCGTTGGCCCGTTCCGAGTGGGTGCTGCACGCGGCCAGCCAGGACCTGCCGTGCCTGGCCGAGCTCGGGCTCCGTCCACGGACCCTGTTCGACACCGAGCTCGCCGGGCGGATCGCCGGGCTGCCGAAGGTCGGGCTCGGTCCGCTCGTCGAGCAGATGCTGGGCCTGGGCCTGGAGAAGGGCCACGGCGCGGCCGACTGGTCGGTCCGGCCGCTGCCGGCCGCCTGGCTGAACTACGCTGCCCTGGACGTCGAGGTCCTGCTGGAACTGCGCGAGGCGATGATCGCCGAGCTGGACCGGCAGGGCAAGCTCGAATGGGCGCGCGAGGAATTCGCGGCTCTGGTCGCCGCCCCGCCGCCGGCGCCCCGGATCGACCCGTGGCGGCGCACGTCCGGGATCCACAAGGTCCGCGACCGGCGCCAACTGGCCGTCATCCGGGCGTTGTGGCAGGCCCGTGACGCCTACGCCACCCAGCGCGACATCGCCCCGCACCGGGTGCTGCTGGACGCCGCCATCATCGCCGCCGCCGGCGCGGCGCCGACGTCGGTCGCCGCCCTGGTCGAGCTTCCCCTGTTCAGCGGCCGTGGTCAGCGCCGCCAGGCCGACCGCTGGATGGCGGCCATCGCCACGGCGCAGCGACTGCCCGAGTCCGCGCTGCCGCCGACCAAGACAGTGCTGGACGGCCCCCCACCGCCCGCGCGGTGGAAGGAGAAGAACCCGGAAGCAGCGGCGCGGCTGGCCGCCGCGCGCCAGGCGCTGACCGAGTTGGGTGCTGCGGTCCGGGTTCCGATCGAGAACCTGGCGTCGCCCGAGCTGGTCCGTCGGGTCTGCTGGACCGGCGCCGGTTCGCAGGCGGAGATCGAGGCGATCCTGACCGACGGGGGAGCTCGACAATGGCAGATCGCCCTGGTGGGGGGCCCGCTCGCCGGTGCCCTCGTCCGCTGACCGCACGTGCCGTGCGCTTTCCCGGTGCCCTGCACGGGCGTAAGTTACTCGCCAGTAGCATCGGGAGCGACCGTCAGGTCGCCTTCGCACCGTGCCCGTCCCCGCGCGTCGCCGTCGTCGCGCCGGACCTGATCAGAGGAAGCGAGCCACCGTGCCCACCGCCCCCATCGCGCCGCCGTCCGCGGCACCCCCCGCAGCCCCCCGGACCCTGCACGACGTGGTGTTCGTCGACGGGGTCCGCACCCCGTTCGGCAAGGCCGGCGAGAACGGCCAGTACGCCGGGACCCGGGCCGACGACCTCGTCGTCAAAGTGATCCGCGAGCTCATTCGCCGGCACCCGGAGCTGCCCCCGGAGCGGGTCGACGAGGTGGCCATCGCCGCCGCCACCCAGACCGGCGACCAGGGCCTGACCATCGGCCGCACCAGCCTCCTGCTGGCCGGACTCCCCCGTTCGGTCCCCGGCTTCGCGATCGACCGGATGTGTGCCGGCGCTATGACCGCGGTGACCACCACCGCGTCCGGCATCGCCGCCGGCGCCTACGACGTCGTCATCGCCGGCGGCGTCGAGCACATGGGCCATCACCCGATGGGCGAGGGTGCCGACCCCAATCCACGCTTCATCGCGGATCGGCTGGTCGATCCGTCGGCGCTGAACATGGGTACGACGGCGGAGAACCTGCACGACCGCTTCCCCGAGCTGACCCGGGAACGCGCAGACGCCTACGCAGCCGCCACCCAGGCCCGCTACGCCACCGCCTGGGCCGACGGCCACATCGAGCCCGACCTGGTGCCGGTGGCCACCGCCTCCCCGGCCGGCTGGGGCCTGGCCACCACCGACGAACTCCCCCGCCCCGGCACCACCACCGAAGGTCTGGCCACCCTGCGCACCCCGTTCCGGCCGCACGGCCGGGTCAGCGCCGGCAACGCCTCGCCACTGACCGACGGCGCGACCGGTTGCATCCTCGCCTCGTCAGCGGCCGCTGCCGAGCTCGGCCTGCCAATCAAGATGCGGATGGTCGCGTTCGCGTTTGCCGGGGTCGAGCCCGAGACGATGGGTACCGGGCCGATCCCGGCCACCGAGAAGGCGCTTCGCAAGGCCGGTCTCGGTATCGACGACATCGGTCTCATCGAGATCAACGAGGCGTTCGCCGTCCAGGTGCTGACCTTCACCTCGCACTTCGGTATCGCCGACGACGACCCGCGGGTGAACCCGTACGGCGGCGCCATCGCGATCGGCCATCCGCTGGCCTCGTCCGGCGTCCGGCTGATGACCCAGCTGGCCCGCGAGTTCGGCGAGCACCCGGAGGTCCGTTACGGGCTGACCACGATGTGCGTCGGCCTGGGCATGGGCGGCTCGATCATCTGGGAGAACCCGGCCTGGACCGGCACCACCGCCAGTGCGACCGAGGGAGAATCGGAATGACCACCACACTGGACGCCACCACCCCGGGGAATCACGTGGACCTGACCCCGATGTTCCCCGACGAGGTCGTCACCCATTCACTGCTACGACTCCTGGACGTCCCCGGCGTGGACGGCAAGGTCGCGCTGATCACCCTGGACAACGGCCGCGACCACACCCGGCCGAACACCTTCGGACCGCGCGGGCTGGCCGAGCTGGCCATCGCCATCGACACCGCGATCGCCGCCGCCCCGGCCGCCATCGCCGTCACCGGCAAGCCGTTCGTCTTCGCCGCCGGTGCCGACCTCTCCGGTCTCGGCTTCCCCGACCTGGCCGCCGCGCGGGCGATGGGGGCGCTCGGTCAGGACGTGTTCGGTGCGCTCCGCCGGTCGTCCGTCCCCACCTTCGCATTCGTCAACGGGGTGGCGCTCGGCGGTGGGCTCGAGTTGGCCCTGCACTGTCACTACCGGACGCTCGCGGCCAACGCGGCGATGGTCGCCTTCCCCGAGGTCTTCCTCGGCATCCTGCCCGGCTGGGGCGGCACCCAACTGCTGCCCAGGATCGCCGGTCCGGAGAACGCGGTCACCGTCATCGTCGAGAACGCGTTGAACCAGAACCGGATGCTGCGCCCCGCGGACGCCGGCCGACTGAACGTGGTCGATGTGGTGCTGGACGCCGCCGACTACCTCGAGGAGTCGCTGCGCTGGATGGCCGGAGTGCTCGCCGGCCGGATCACCGTCTCCCGGCCCACCGCCACCGACGAGGAATGGGCCGACGCCATCGGCCGCGGCCGGCTGATTGCGACGATGCGGACCAAGAACGCCGCCCCTGCGGCCGGTCGGGCGCTGGACATGCTCGAGCTGTCCCACACCACCGAGATCGAGGCCGGCCTCCGGGCCGAGGGCGACGCGCTGGCCGAGCTCATCATGAGCCAGGAGTTCCGGGCCGGCATCTATGCGTTCAACCTGACCCAGAAGCGCGCGAAGCGGCCGGTCGGCGCCCCCGACCGCTCGCTCGCCCGGCCGATCACCAAGGTCGGGGTGGTGGGGGCGGGCCTGATGGCGAGCCAGTTCGCGCTGCTGTTCGCCCGCCGGCTCCATGTTCCGGTCGTCCTCACCGAGATCGACCAGGAGCGGCTGGACAAGGGCCTCGGCGTCGTCCGCCGCGACATCGTCAACCTGGCGAAGAAGGGGCGGATCAGCGTCGACGAGGCCCAGCGACTCACCGCGCTGATCACCGGTTCGCTCGATCAGGCCGTGTTCGCCGACGCGGACCTGGTCATCGAGGCGGTGTTCGAGGAGCTCGAGGTCAAGAAGCAGGTCTTCGCCGCCCTCGAGGCCCACGTCCGCGACGACTGCCTGTTGGCCACCAACACCTCGGCGCTGTCCATCAGCGAGATGGCGGGTGTGCTGACCCACCCGGAGCGGCTGCTGGGCTTCCATTTCTTCAACCCCGTCGCGGTGATGCCGCTGGTCGAGATCGTCCGGACGCCACACACCGACGACGCCTCGCTGGCGACGGCGTTCGCGCTGGCCCGGAATCTGAAGAAGGGACCGATCCTGGTCGCCGACCACGCCGGTTTCGTGGTCAACCGGCTGCTGCTGCGCTTCATGGGGGAGATCCTGGCCGCGATCGAGGAGGGCACCCCGGCCGACGTCGCCGACTCCGCCCTCGATCCCCTCGGGCTGCCGATGACCCCGATCATGCTGCTGCAGCTGGTGGGGCCGGCGGTGGCACTGCACGTCGCCGAGAAGCTGCACGAGTCGTTCCCGGAACGGTTCGCGGTCAGCGAGAACCTCCGCCGCACCGTCGAGGCCGGGCAGAAGGTGCTGGTCAGTTGGGACGACGACGGGAAGCAGACCGTCGACCCCGAGGTCCTCGCCCGCTGGACGGTCGGCGACCGGCCGTCCACCGCCGACGAGGTCCGAGAGCGGGCGCTGGCTGCCCTGGCGGTCGAGATCCGGCTGATGCTGGCCGAGGGCGTGGTGGCCGACCCGGCCGACATCGACCTCGGGATGCTCACCGGCGCCGGCTGGCCGTTCTGGCTCGGCGGCATCTCGCCGTACCTGGACCGCACCGGCGTGAGCGAGCGCGCCACCGGCCGCCGTTTCGCGCCGCGCGGCGTGGCCACCCTGCCCGCCTGACCGCGGTTCCGGGCGCGACGAGGCCGTTCCTCGACGGGAACGGCCTCGCCCCCGGGGACGGGACTACTCTGCGAAACGTGGCCGAAGTACGTTTTGCGGGGGTGACGTTCAGCTATCCGGGCTTCGACACGCCCGCGCTCCGGGAACTGGACCTCACCGTCGTGCACGGTGAGTTCCTGTCGGTGGTGGGTCCGTCCGGTTCCGGCAAGACCACCCTGTTGCGGCTGCTCAGCGGCGTCTCGACCCCGACCGCCGGCGACATCCTGATCGGCGGGCGGGTCATCACCAGGGTCGCCCCCGCCGACCGCGGGGTGTCCACGGTGCCCGCGCGACCGTCGCTGTACGCGCACATGACGGTCGGCCAGAACATCGGCTTCTCGATGAGCATCTCGGGTGTGGCCGCGTCGGTGGTCAGCGCACGCGTCGTCGACATCGCCGGCACCCTCGGGTTGCAACGGCTGCTCACCCGGGCCCCCCAGTCGCTGAGCCTGCCCGAACGACAGGCGGTGTTCCTGGCCCGGGCGTTGGTGCGGCCGTCGGCGGTGCTGGTACTCGACGAGCCGCTCGCGCACCTGGACCGCGACGACCGTCAGCAGGCCCGCGCTCAGCTGGCCCGGCTCCGCAGCAGCACCGACGCGACAATTCTCTACGTGACGCAGGACTTCTCCGAGGCGATGACCCTCAGCGACCGGATCGCCGTTCTGGACGGCGGTCGGCTGGTCGAGCTGGGCCCGCCGCTGGACGTCTACCACCGGCCCGAGAGCCTCGGTGCGGCCCGATTCTTCGGCTCACCACCGATGAACACGCTGGACGCCGTGGTCACCCCCGACGGGGCCAGGGTCGGCGAGCTGCTGGTTCCGGTGCGGCCCGGCCTCGACCTCGCGCCCGGGGCCACCGTGGTGCTCGGCATTCGCGCCGAGGCCGTCCATCTGCTCCCCCGCGGCGCCGGGTTGACCGTCACCGGGGTCGAGATCACCGGCAACACCGCGTTGGTCCGCGGGACGCTGATCGGCGATCCGGGCGGTCAGTCCCTCGTCGCCCGGTGCTCGATGCGCGATGCGCCGCGGATCGGCGACCGCATCACCGTGGACGTCCTCGTCGACGACCACGTGCAGTTCTTCGATCCCCGAAACGGACGACGTCTGTAGTTCCAGCCCCCGGTCCGACGTTGACCGGCCCCCGCTGACGATCCCGGGACGGTCAGCCGGCGGCGGGCCGGACGAACTGACTCACCCACAGCGTCGGGATGACCTCGATGTCGCCGGCCGGGCGGAATCCGTGAGCGACGAACAGCGAGCAGGCCGGCTCGTTGCCCCGCCCGGTGGACACCGTCACCTGCGCACCGGCCGCTCGCTCCAGCACCGCCCTGACCAGCGCGGACCCGATGCCCTGCCGGGCGTACCCGGGGTCCACGACCAGCCGGTCGATGTCCCAACCGGCGGCCGAGGTCGTCCAGGCGATCGCCCCGACCAGGTCGCCCGGCTCGCCGAGCCGGGCGGTCAGCCACGTCACCGGCTCAGCCTGCACGTCGTCCACCGTCTCGTGCAGCGCCGGGATCCGATCGTCACCGATGAGGTCGGCCTCGACCCGGTAGGCCGTCTGCTGCAAGGCCTGCAGACCGGTCGCGAGCACCACGTCGTGCGCCGGGTCCGCCGGGAACACGCACAGGGCAGGCGTCACGAAGCGGGCTGCGCCGACCGGTGGGCCAGCCCGGCCACCCGCTCGGTCACCCAGCGGGCCACCGACTGCGCGGTCAACCCGAGGTCCGCCAGCAGCTCACCGCGCGGCCCGGGCTCGAGGAACTCCTGGGGCAGGCCGAACACGGCGACCGGGACGTCGACCGCCCGCAGCGCGTCGGTGACCGCCGCCCCCACCCCGCCGCGCCGACCACCGTCCTCCAGCGTCACCACCATCTGATGCTCGGCCGCCATCGCGGTCAGCGCAGCCGGAACCGGCAGCACCCAGCGCGGATCCACCACGGTGACGCCGATGCCCTGGTCGGTCAGCCGCGCGGCGACCTCGACGGCCGTCCCGCAGAACGCGCCGACGGCGATCAGCAGCACGTCCCGGGTGAGTCCGTCACCGGGGCGCGCGAGCAGGTCCATACCCCCTACGGTGGCCACCGCCGGGATCGGCTCGGGGACGGCGCCCTTGGGGAACCGCAGCAGGGTCGGCCCGTCGGAGATCGCCAGCGCCTCCTCCAGTTCGGTGGCCAGCGTGACCGCGTCCCGCGGGGTGGCCACGCGCAGACCGGGGATGATCGCGGCCAGCGACAGGTCCCACATGCCGTGATGGCTGGGTCCGTCCTCGCCGGTCACGCCGGCCCGGTCGAGCACCACGGTGACCGGCAGCCCGTGGAGGGCCACGTCCATGAGTAGCTGGTCGAAGGCCCGGTTGAGGAAGGTCGCGTAGACCGCCACCACCGGATGCACGCCGCCCAGGGCCAGCCCGGCAGCCGAGGTCATCGCGTGCTGTTCGGCGATCCCGACGTCGTAGAGCCGACCCGGGAAGGCGGCGCCGAACGGGTCCAGCCCGGTCGGACCACTCATCGCCGCGGTGATGGCGACGACATCGGGTCGCTCGGCGCCGGCCCGCACCATCTCGCGGCCGAACACCGACGTCCAGGTCGTCGCCGCCGACTTCAGTGGCAGACCCGTCTCCGGGTCGAACGCGGGCGGGGCGTGGAAGCGCTCCGCCTCGTCCTGCTCGGCCGGTCCGTAGCCCTGCCCCTTGCGGGTCACGCAGTGCACCAGGATGGGTCCGCCGAACGCCCGGGCGCTGATCAGCGCCTTCTCCAGCGCTACCGGATCGTGGCCGTCGACGGGACCGACGTACTTCAGCCCGAGGTCCTCGAACATGCTCTGCGGCAGGAACCAGTCCTTGGCGGCGCGCTTGGCCGCGTGCAGCGCCGCGTACAGCGGCCGGCCCACCACCGGCGCCCCCGGCAGCCGCCGTTTGACCTGGCCCAGGGCCTTCTCGTAACCGGGACGGGTCCGCAGCGCGGCCATCGTCTGGGCCATCCCGCCGGTCGTCGGGGCGTAGGAGCGGCCGTTGTCGTTGAGCACGATGACCACCGGCCGGTCCTTTGCCGCGGCGATGTTGTTCAGTGCCTCCCAGGCCATCCCGCCCGTCAGCGCGCCGTCCCCGATGACGGCGACCGGAACCCGGTCCCGTTCGCCGCGGACCTGGAACGCCTTGGCCAGGCCGTCGGCGTAGGACAACGAGGTCGAAGCGTGTGAGTTCTCCACCCAGTCGTGCTCGGACTCGGCGCGGCTGGGGTAGCCCGACAGTCCGTTGCGGGTGCGCAGGGTGTCGAATCGATCGGCACGACCGGTGACGATCTTGTGCACGTACGCCTGGTGGCCGGTGTCGAACACGATGGGGTCACGCGGCGAGTCGAACACCCGGTGCAGCACCATCGTCAATTCGACGACGCCCAGATTGGGTCCCAGGTGCCCGCCGCGGCGGGACACCCGGTTGACCAGGAACGTCCGGATCCGGGCGGCCAGGTCCGTCAGTCCGGCCTGGTCGAGGCCGCGCAGGTACGTCGGAGAGAGATCAGAGGGCAACGGCGCGTCACTGGATGGCACCTCTCGACGGTACCGCCTCCGCTGCGGCAGCGGCCGCCGATCCCGTCCCGGGCGGCGCGGTCGAACCGGCCCCGGGCGTAGTCGTGGAGGTCACACAATTGTCGTGGAGTCCACACGCAAATTTCACCCGGTTGCCGTAATTTATCCGTCATGACCGGCCGGTTACTAGGCTTCGAGCGGACAGAGTCCCTGCTCCGACACGGTGCCGTGCCCCTGGTCATCGGCCACCGTGGTGCAAGCGATCTCGCTCCCGAGAACACCCTGGCCGCCTTCGATGCGGCCTGGTCGGCCGGCGTCCAGTGGATCGAGACCGACGTCCAGCCCACCGCCGACCTGGTGCCGGTGCTGTTCCACGACGACTCCCTGGACCGGATCAGCTCGGTGATCGGGAAGCTCCGGGCCAGTCGACTGACCGAAGTGGCGTCCCTGGACGCGGGCAGCTGGTTCAGCCGGCTGCGTGGCGCGGTCGATTTCAGTGCCCTGCGGATCCCGACGATGCACGAGTTCCTCAGCGCGCTACCCCCGACCGGCCGCGTCCTGCTGGAGATCAAGGGCCCGCACACCGACGACGAGCTGGTCATCGAACTCGCGGTGATCCGGGCGACCCGCACGATGGACCGGGTCTGGCTGCAGAGTTTCGAGCTCGAAGTACTGAGCCAGCTGGACGTGTACATCCCGAACTGCTGGCGCGGTCTGCTCCGCGACGACGTCGACCCGGACCCGGTGGCGCTGTGCCGCGAGCACGCGCTGTCGTCCTACCATCCGGAGCGCACCGCGCTGCTGGCCCGGCCCGAGATCGTCGGGCAGCTGCACGAGGCCGGCATCTCGGTGGTGACGTTCACCGCGAACGACGAGGACGACTGGGACCGGCTGACGGCGCTCGGGGTGGACGGCATCATCACCGACCGACCGGCCGCCCTGCTGGAGTGGCAACAGCAACGCTGACCGGACGGTCGGGTCGACCGGTGTCCAGGGTCAGTCGCCGGCGGGCACGAACCGGGCGATGGCCTCGAGGTGGTGCGTCTGCGGGTACGCGTCGAACGCCCGCACGGCGTCCAGCCGGTAGCCCGCACCCGCCAGGAACGAGGTGTCCCGGGCGAGCGCGGCCGGGTCGCAGGCCACGTAGACGATGACGGACGGACGACGCATCGCCACGGCGTCGCAGACCTTCTTGCCGGCGCCGGTGCGCGGCGGGTCGAGCACGACCGCGTCGACCAGCCCGGGCAGCCGCGGGATGACCTTCTCGACCATCCCGGACGTGGCCCGCACCTGCGCGAGGTCGGCCAGGTTGTGTCGGGCCAACGCGGTGGCGGCGCGGTCCACCTCGACGGTGTGCACGGTGCCGGTGACCCCGACAGCGTCGGCCAGGAATGCGGCGAACAACCCGACCCCGCCGTAGAGGTCCCACGCGGTCAGTCCGGTGAGATCGTCGGGCAGCAGGTCCATCACGGCGTCCACGTAGGTGGTGGCGGCCGCCGGGTGCGCCTGCCAGAAGCCGTCCGCAGCAACCGCGAACGACCGCCCCTTCACGGTCTCCCGGACCACGTCGGCGTCCTCGGCGCCGACCTCGGTGACGTGCTCGACCCCGTCCTCACCCATGGTCAGGACCAGCTCGTAGGTGTCTTCGGGCTCCAGATCCGGGCCGAGCTGCGCGGCCACGTCCACAGCCAGCGTGGACAGCCCCGGCGAGGCGATACGGCACGGCGCGCCGGGTCCCACCGGGACGATCGCGGCGGACCGCTGCACCCGCGGTCCGAGCCGTGCGGCGCCGTCCTGCAGGGCCAGCCCCCACCGCACCCGGGTCCGCCAGCCGAACCCGTCACCGGGCAGCGGCCGGACCTCACCCTGCCCGGCGGGCAGCTCCACCTTGGCGAGCCACTGCAGCTGCTCCTGCAGCACGGTGGTCTTGAGCTGCCGCTGCAGCTCCGGCGAGGCGTGCTGGAAGTCGCAGCCCCCGCAGCCGCCCGGGTGGAAGTGCACACACGGCGGCGTGACCCGCCCCTCGGCGGCGGTGACGATCTCCACGGCGTCCGCCCGGCAGAACGACCCCGGCCGGGCCTCGGTGACCAGGGCCCGGACCTGCTCGCCGGGCAGCGTGTGACGAACGAAGACGACCCGACCCTGGTAGCGGGCGACGCAGTGACCGCCGTGCGCGACCGGACCGACGGTGAGGTCGATCAGGTCCCCCGGGGCCAGGTCGGAGGGGTCCTTCAGGGGTGCATCGGTGGAGGTGATGGGAGATCCGCTCAGTTGTTCGGTGACGGGCCCCGGTCGGCGTTCCGGTGGCACTGCGCTCGTCAGCCTAGGGCCGTTTGCGGAACGGCTCGTTCTCCTCGATCCGGGTGGCGGCCGACCGGCGGCCGACCGCGGAGACCTCACGGTCGCCCCGCCCGTCGATCTTGAGCTCGACCGGCCGCGAGCTGGACAGCTGCCAGGGCACCGAGGTCACCATCACGCCGGGCATGAACAGCAACCGACCCTTGAGTCGCAGCGCCGACTGGTTGTGCAGGATCTGCTCCCACCAGTGGCCGACGACGTACTCCGGCAGGTACACCGCGACCACGTCACGCGGCGAGTCCCGCCGGACCCGTCGGACGTAGTCCAGGATCGGTTTGGTGATCTCGCGGAACGGCGAGTCGATGACCTTGAGCGAGACCGGCAGCTCCCGGTCCTCCCACTCGCGGGCCAGGTTCGCCGTGTCGGCCGGGTCGACGTTGACCGTGACCGCCTCGAGGATGTCCGGTCGGGTGGCGCGGGCGTAGGCCAGCGCCCGCATGGTCGGCAGGTGGACCTTGGAGACCAACACGATCGCGTGCACCCGGCTGGGCAGCACCAGGTCGTCCTCGTTCGCGGCGATCTCCCGGGCGACCCGGTCGTAATGGCGTCGGATGGAGACCATCACGCCGTAGATGGTGCTGATCGCCACCAGGGTGATCCAGGCACCGGAGAGGAACTTGGTGATCAGCACGATGACCAGCACGGTGCCGGTGAGCACGAACCCGGTCGCGCTGATCGCCTGCTTGCGGCGCAGCAGACGCTGCTCGGCCGGGTCGGGCTGACGGTCGATCAGCCGTTTCCAGTGCTTGATCATCCCGCCCTGCGAGCACGTGAAGGAGACGAAGACGCCGACGATGTAGAGCTGGATCAGCGCGGTGACGTCGGCCTGGAAGGCGATGATCAGGACGATCGCGACCACGGCCAGGAAGATGATGCCGTTGGAGAACGCCAGCCGGTCGCCACGGGTGTGCAGCTGCCGCGGCAGGAAACGGTCCTGGGCCAGGATCGAGCCGAGCACCGGGAATCCGCTGAACGCGGTGTTGCACGCCAGCACCAGGATCAGACCGGTGGTGAACGACACGAAGTAGAACGCGGGCGGGAAGCCGGAGAACACCGCCCGGGCGATCTGGGCGATCATCGTCTTCTCGTGATAGTCCGCCGGCTGGCCGATCATCACCACGCCCGGCTCGGCGACGTGGACCTTGGTCACCATGGCCAGCGCGACGATGCCGATCATCATGCTGACGCTCATCAGACCCATCAGGCCCAGCGTGGTGGCGGCGTTGCGGGACTTGGGCTTCTTGAACGCGGGCACCCCGTTGGAGATCGCCTCGACGCCGGTCAGGGCGGCCGATCCCGACGAGAACGCCCTCAGCAGCAGGAACACCAGCAGGATGCCGGTGCTCTCGTGGGCGGGCGGCAACTCGAACCCGGAGCTCTCCGCCAGCATCTCGCCCGACCCGAAGAAGTAACGGATCAGGCCGGTACCCAGCATCGCGAAGATGGAGACGATGAAGGCGTAGGTCGGGATCGCGAACGCCGCGCCGGCCTCCTTCAGGCCACGCAGGTTGGCCGCGGTCACCAGGATGATGATGCCGACGCTGAACGCCACGTTGTGGTCGCCGACGAACTTGATCGCCGACCCGATGTTGGCCACGCCCGCGGCGGTCGACACCGCGACGGTCAGGATGTAGTCCACCAGCAGTGCGCTGCCGACCACCACGCCGAAGCGTTGGCCGAGGTTCTTGGTCGCGACCTCGTAGTCACCGCCGCCGCTGGGGTAGGCGTGCACGTTCTGCCGGTACGACAGGACCACCACGATCATCACCAGCGCCACCGCCGCCGCGATCCACGGGGCGTAGGCGTATGCGGCCAGCCCGGCGACCGACAGCACGATGAAGATCTCGGCGGGGGCGTAGGCGACGCTGGACAGCGCATCGGAGGCGAACACCGGCAGCGCGATCCGTTTGGGCAGCAACGTGTGCGCGAGCTTGTCGCTCCGGAACGCACGACCGACGAGAATGCGCTTCGCGGACCTGGTTAGCTTCGACACAAGGGGCGAGCCTACGTTGATCACCGTACTTCCGGTGTGTCGCGGGGTCACGATACTGTGACGCGGCGTCGCGGCTGCCGGTGGTGCATCCGAGATGCTTGTCTGGACGGAGATCTCGCACGTGCACATCGTGATCATGGGTTGCGGCCGCGTCGGCTCGTCCCTGGCCAGAATCCTGGACATGCGTGGACACTCCGTCGCCGTCATCGACCGTGACCAGGCCTCGTTCCGGCGGCTCGGACCGGACTTCAAGGGGCTGCAGGTCCTCGGCATCGGCTTCGACCGCAACACCATGATCGAGGCGAAGGTCCCGGAGGCGCACGCGTTCGCCGCGGTCAGCTCCGGTGACAACTCCAACATCATCGCCGCCCGGGTGGCCCGCGAGCAGTTCGGCGTGGAAACCGTGGTCGCCCGCATCTACGACCCCAAGCGCGCCCAGGTCTACGAGCGGCTGGGCATCCCCACCGTGGCGACGGTCCCGTGGACCACCGACCGGCTACTCCGGGCGGTCATCCCGGACGGCCTGATCAGCGAATGGCGTGATCCCTCCGGCACCGTGCTGGTGGCGCAGGTCCCCTACCACCGCAACTGGCTGGGCCAGCCGCTGGCGCAGCTGGAGACCACGCTGGGGATGCGCACCGCGTTCGTCGTGCGGTTCGGCACCGGACTGCTGCCGGACGCCCAGACCGTCATCCAGGAGGGCGATCTCATCTACGCCACCGTGCTGTCCCACGACCTCGAACGTCTCGCGACGGTCTCCGCCATCGGTCCGGACGAGGTCGCCTGATGCGGATCGCCATCGCCGGCGCCGGTTCCGTCGGCCGCTCCATCGCCGGCGAACTGATCGAGAACGGCCACCAGGTGATGCTCATCGACCGGGAGCCGACCAACATCCGGCCGCACCTCATCGAGGAAGCCGAATGGGTGCTGGCCGACGCGTGCGAAGTGACCAGCCTCGAGGACGCCGGGATCCAGACCTGTGACGTCGTCATCGCCGCCACCGGGGACGACAAGGTCAACCTGGTGGTCGCCCTGTTGGCCAAGACCGAGTTCGCGGTCAACCGCGTGGTGGGCCGGGTCAACGACCCCCGCAACGAATGGCTGTTCACCGAGGCCTGGGGCGTGGACGTCTCGGTGTCCACCCCGCGCATCCTGGCCGCCCTGGTCGAGGAGGCCGTGAGCGTCGGTGACCTGGTGCGCCTGTTCACCCTGCGGCAGGGTCAGGCCAACCTCGTGGAGGTCACGCTGCCCAAGGGCACCCCGCTGGCCGGCCTGGCCGTCCGCGACCTGAAGCTCCCCCGCGACGCCGTCCTGGTGGCCATCCTGCGCGGCGGCCGCGTCATCGTGCCGCAGCCCGACGTCCCCATGGAACCGGCCGACGAGTTGTTGTTCGTCGCCTCCACCGAGGTCGAGGACGAGCTCCGCGAGGCGCTGCACTAGACGGGACCGCCTGCGAGCTCCGGGCGATCAGGTCTTGCGGCCCAGCAACGACTTCAGCGGCGGCCGTTGCCAGCCGGTTCCGCGCATGACGATGAGCGCGGACGCGCCGATGGCCAGGATCCAGAGCGGATAACCCATGGCGATGCGGGCGAAGCCGAGCCAGCCGATCTCGTCCCGACCGAGCAGGGCGCTCTGCACGAAGTAGCGGGCGGCGAATACGGCGACCCAGACGGCGGTGGCGTAGTCGTACTTGCGCACCAGCGCCCGGTCCCGGCGCCAGGCGCGACCCCGGCCGTTGATGCCCTCCCAGATGAGCCCGATGGCCGGCATCCGGACGATGATCGACAGCAACAGGGCCGAGCCGTAGAGCAGGTAGGTCCAGATCCCCAGCTTGAAGTAGCCGCCGGCCGAGCCGGACCGGTGGGCGATGAACGCGGCGATCCCGACGCCGAGGAGGCCGCTGACGGCCTGGGTGACAGGACGGCGACGGAGCAACCGGAAACCGAAGATGGCCGCGCCGGCGACCAGGGCGGCCACGATGCCGACGGTCAGCCCGCCGACGGAGTTGCCGATGACGAACACGACGACCGGCAACCCGGAGTCGATCATCCCGGCGGGGCCACCCATCTGTTCCCAGACGGTCGGTTTCGTCGCGGCGGTTCGGGCTGCGGGTGTCCCGGCTCCGGCGTCGGCGACCGGATCAGGCGTGGGCGGCGGGAACGGGCCGTGGGCGGGACCGGTCATACCAGCGCGGGTCGCAATTCGTAGTCGGGGTTAAAGATGGTCTTCACACCGTCGCGGTTGGCAATCCGGCCCTTGGCCAGGATGGTGCGACCCGGCTCGACGCCGGGGATGGAGCGACGCCCGAGCCACACCAGGTGGACGGCGTCGGTGCCGTCATAGAGCTCGGCCACCAGGGTGGCGAGCGAATCGGCCGGCCGCAGCTCCACGGATCGCAGTCGTCCCTGGACCGTCACCACCTCGCCCCTCCGACACTCCTGTGCGTGCCGGGCTCCGCATTTGTCCGAGGACTCGGTGAGCGCCTGGGCCTCGAGTTGATCGTCGTCGCGCCCGAGAGCGCTGAGCCAGCGTCGTACGCCACCAGCCATGAGATATCACCTGATCCTGGGCCACCGGGGTGGCCCGTCTGGGGTTCGATCCGGATGCCGACGGTCGGGACCTGTCCCTCAGCCGGTACCGACCAGCTTAAGCGCGCCCGGGAAGTGCCTGCGGGTCCTTGTCCACCGCACCGGTGTGATCCGGACGGGCGATCTCCTCGACCAGCCGGTGCAGGACCGCCCCGATCTCCGGCGGCCGGTAGTCCGGCCCTTTCAGGATCTTCCCGTCCGCCCGACGGATCGGGCGGCCGTCGGCGCCCAGCTTGGTCATGTTGGACACGTGGATCGCGTCGACGACCCCGTCCAGGTCGATCCCGTAGACGTGGGCGGTGCCGTACGCGACGTAGACGATGTCCCCGAGGGCATCGGCGATGCCGATCAGATCACCCGCGCGGGCGGCGACGGCCAGTTCGGCGACCTCCTCCTCGATGAGAGCCTGCCGGAGCGCCAGCTGGTCCGCCCCGACCTCGACCGTGGGAAGCGTGCGCAACGGGAGATCGTAGGCGGTGTGGAACGCGGCCACCTGGGCGGCGACCCGGCTGGGTCGGGGGGCGACCGTCACCGCGCGACATCGGGTCGGCGCACCGGCCCACGCCGATTTGCCACCGACCCGGTGGATGCGCGCCGAACCGCTCGACGCGCCACTGGCTCAGGCACAGTCGGCACACACCTCGTGGCCGGCCGCACCGCGGGCCAGCCGGCTGCGGTGCTGGACCAGGAAGCAGACGGTGCAGGTGAATTCGTCGGCCTGCTTGGGAACGACCTTGACGGTCAGTTCCTCGCCGGACAGGTCTGCGCCCGGCAGTTCGAACGACTCGGCAGTATCGGTCTCGTCGATGTCGACGACCGCCGACTGGGACTCGTTGCGTCGGGCCTTCAGTTCCTCGAGCGAGTCCTCGCCCTGCTCGTCACTCTCGTTGCGTCGGGGTGCGTCGTAATCAGTAGCCATCGTGTGTCCTTTTCTCGTCCCTCTCCAGGTGAGAGTGATGCTGGGCGGGACGGGTGTTCGCGTCGACCCGGTCGTGGTCCGCCGAATCGCTGCACTCGCTGCCCGGCCGCGCGGGGTGTACTGCGCGGACCGGCCTGTCAGCTAACGCGCCGAACCCTGGTTTTGTGCCCGGATCGCCGGACGGGAATTCGTGTCCGGCGGCAGCAGGGTAGCGGACTTCCGGGACGCCGCGCGCCAGGGGTGAGGCAGAACGCGACGATCCCGTGGCTGACGCATAGTCTGGCACCCGGCCACCGGTGGCCCCGTGTCGTTCCCGACCCCACCGGACCCCGTCGTCCCGGCCGAGCACCCGACTGACCAGAGAGGCTTCGCCCGTTGAGCAGCGATCGCGCACCCGAAGGCTATCGACGGCGCCATCGGTGGCCGGCGCTGGCGATCATCGGGGTGTTGCTGGTCGCGACCGCGGTGACCTGGGTGCTCGTACTCAAGCCGAAACCGGCCGCGGACAACTCCTGCAACTCCCCGGCCGCGGCCCCGACGACGACCGCGCCCACGGCCACCGACCCGGCAGCCGGGGCGGACCCCGCGACTGCGGCGCAGAGCACCGCGGCCGAGACCACCGCCGCAGCGCCCGCGCCCACCACGACGCTGGGGGCGATCACCGACAAGAACACCCTGCGCGACACCCGCCCGGCCAGCCCGGCCACGGTCCTGTTGGGGGTGGTCAATGCCAGTGACACCCCCGGGATGGCCAAAACCGTCACCGAGTCGCTGCGGCGGGCGGGTTTCGACTCCATCCGCGACGCCGGTGACGACACCCTCTACCCGGCGCGCGACCTGCGGTGCTGGGGTGAGATCCGCTACGGCGACGCGGGCGCCCAGGCGGCCCGGACCGTGCTCATCGTGGCGCCCTGCGCGACGCTGGTGAAGGACGACCGCTTCGACGACTCCGTGGATTTCGCCGTCGGTGCGCTGTACACCGACGCCGCCCTCACCGAGGATCAGCAGGCGCAGCTCGAGGCGATCCGGCAGGCTTCCACTCCACCGGCCGTCATCGAGGGCGTCACCCAGGCCGCCCCGGCCGTTCCGACGACCTTCCCGCTTCCCTCCGCCACCTGCCCGTCCTGAAGGAGCCCCTGCGCATGACCGTGCCCGATCCGTCCGCCAGCACCGACGAGACCGCCCCGACGAACACCGCGTTCGGCATCGACATCGGGGGCACCGGCATCAAGGGCGGTGTGGTCAACCTCGACGACGGCACCCTGATCGGTGACCGGTTCCGCCTGGACACCCCGCAGCCGGCCACCCCGGACGCGGTGGCCGCCACCGTGCACACCGTCGCCGCCCACTTCGGGTACATCGGCGCCTTCGGCTGCGCGTTCCCCGGGGTGGTCACCCACGGCGTCGTGCACACCGCCGCCAACGTCGACGAGTCGTGGGTCGGGGTGTCGTTGGTGGACGCGGTCAGCGGACACGTCCCCGGTCCGGTCGTCGCTCTCAACGACGCCGATGCGGCCGGCCTGGCCGAGGTCCGCTACGGCGCCGGCAGGGGGCACCCGGGGTTGGTCATCGTGGTGACCTTCGGGACCGGCATCGGGACCGCGCTGATCAACGACGGGGTGCTGATCCCCAACGCCGAGCTCGGTCACCTCGAGCTGGACGGCTACGACGCCGAAACCAGGGCCGCAGCCTCCGCCCGGGAGCGGGACGGCCTGAACTGGGAGCAGTGGGCCAAGCGGGCCAACCGGTACCTCACGCACCTGGAGAACCTGCTCTGGCCGGAGCTGTTCATCTTCGGCGGCGGGATCACCAAGAACCCGCACAAGTGGGTTCCGCAGCTGAAGACGCGCACCCCGGTCAAGGTCGCGGCCATGCGCAACAACGCCGGGATCGTCGGCGCCGCACTCGCCGCCAAGGAGCAGACACTGCTCTGAGTTCTCACCGGCGGTGGCGGCCGCGCAGAAAGGGCCTGATCGGGTCGTTCCCGGTCCGGCCGACGACCCCCTCGCGGCTACAATGGACGAGTCGCCGATACCGGGCCGTCGAGGTCCGATCCACATCCCCGCAGCTCCGTACCCGTTCCAGCCTGGACGGTGCGGTCGGTGCCGTCCAGCGGCGCCGGGCCGGGGGTGTGGTTGTTGTGTGGTGAGTTCGTCAGGCGTCGCCGTTCGTGAAAGGTCTTCCGTGGCAGTTGCATCATCGTCCCCGTCCGCCCCTGCCGATGGTGGGGTCGTCGATCCCGGCACCGCCGGGGCCGTCGCTCCCGCGCCTCGGACCCGTCGCGCTGCCGGCTCCGCACCGGCCAAGCCCCGCAAGCCTGCGGCAAAGACCACGGCCAAGCCCAAGGCGAAGGCCACGGCCGCCGCGGCCACGACCGACGACGATGCCACGCCGGCGGACGACGAGCTGGGTCCGTTGAGCGTCGTCGACGACGCCGACGAGGTCGTCGAGGTCGTCATCGTGGCTGACGAGATCCAGGCCCCGGCCACCGCGGGGGCATCGGTCGTCAAGGCCGCGCCCGCCGAGGACGACGAGGATTCCGAGGATCCCGACTCGGAAGGCACCACCACCGCCACCGCCACCTCCGGTAAGACCGCCGAGTCCAGTGAGTTCAGCTGGGACGACGACGAGGAGTCCGAGGCGCTCAAGCAGGCCCGTCGCGACGCCGAGCTCACCGCCTCCGCCGACTCCGTCCGGGCCTACCTCAAGCAGATCGGCAAGGTCGCGCTGCTCAACGCCGAGGAGGAGGTCGACCTCGCCAAGCGCGTCGAGGGCGGCCTGTACGCGGCCGAGAAGATGCGCCAGCTGGCCGAGGCGGGCGAGAAGCTCACGACCCAACAGCGACGTGACCTCAACTGGGTCCGCCGTGACGGCGAACGCGCCAAGAACCACCTGCTCGGCGCGAACCTGCGCCTCGTGGTCTCGTTGGCCAAGCGGTACACCGGCCGCGGGATGGCGTTCCTGGACCTCATCCAGGAGGGCAACCTCGGCCTCATCCGTGCAGTCGAGAAGTTCGACTACACCAAGGGTTTCAAGTTCTCCACCTACGCGACCTGGTGGATCCGGCAGGCCATCACCCGGGCCATGGCCGATCAGGCCCGCACCATCCGGATCCCGGTCCACATGGTCGAGGTCATCAACAAGCTCGGCCGCATCCAGCGGGAGCTGCTCCAGGACCTGGGCCGCGAACCCACCCCGGAGGAGCTCGCCAAGGAAATGGACATCACCCCGGACAAGGTGCTGGAGATCCAGCAGTACGCCCGGGAGCCGATCTCGCTCGACCAGACCATCGGCGACGAGGGCGACTCGCAGCTCGGCGACTTCATCGAGGACTCCGAAGCCGTGGTCGCGGTGGATGCGGTGTCGTTCACCCTGCTGCAGGACCAGCTGCAGGCCGTCCTGCAGACGTTGTCCGAACGCGAAGCCGGCGTGGTGCGGTTGCGTTTCGGGCTCACCGACGGCCAGCCCCGCACCCTGGACGAGATCGGCCAGGTCTACGGGGTGACCCGGGAGCGGATTCGCCAGATCGAGTCCAAGACGATGTCCAAGCTGCGTCACCCCTCGCGGTCGCAGGTCCTGCGCGACTACCTGGAGTAACGGTTGTCCGGCTCTGGGATCGGGGGCCGAGGGCCTGTCCCAAGACGGACACAGAACGTGAGCAAGGCGAGGGCGTCGGTCGCGAGACCGGCGCCCCTTCCGCGTCATCCAGAGCCCGTTCGGCCGAACGGGCCGGGATTGTAACTGTTCGGCCACGCCCGTTCTGCGGTCAGCGAACACGCCCGGCCGTACGCCGCCCGCCGAGCCGTCGCCCGAATCCTCATAACGGCGCGGTTACCCATCGTGACCTGCGGCGTTGACATTTCCCGGGGTCGGGCCGAGACGCAATCGGTATCCAAGCGTGTCCACGGACACAGACCGTTGTCATCCGCAGGGAACATTTCGGTGGCAGCATTTGGTCATGGAGCTGGTCGCAGGACCGTCCTAGATCTTCATCCGTCCCGCCGGGGCGGGAGTGGGTTGGTTTGAACGGAATGAAACGGGTACCTCACCGGGACCCATCCGTCCGAATGGGAGCATCGAATAGACGGTACGAGCGGACGCGACAGCGGCCCGCTTGATCGACGGGAGGACACACCATGACCGGAATGACGGCCACACCCACCACGCTGACTGCCCTCGATCGCTGTGACCGCTGCGGCGCCCAGGCGTCCATCCGCGTGGTCCTGTCGACCGGAGGCGAACTGCTCTTCTGCGGCCACCACGGACGTCAGCATCAGGACCGCCTCGAGCAGCTCGCCGCAGTCATCCACGACACCCGCGTGACCTCGACAGTCTGAGGTTCCGCTCTCCCCACGTCGACGACGGGGCGGGTCCGCCATCAAGGCGGCCCGCCCCGTTGTGCGTGTCAGGAGGTACGGCGACCCCATCCGGCACGCCGTCGCGCCCGTGGCACCAGTAGGCGGTCCGATCGACCCCGGTCACCCGGGTGCCGGGCTGAATCACCATGCATCAGCCGCCGCGTTCCGCGAAGATCGACGCAACCCGCGGCCGGTTCGTGTTTCACGGCACGCGGGTGTGGTCAAGCCGACTCCCGTCGAAAGGCAATCCAGATGACTGACGCCGGTGGGCGGATCGGGGCCGGTGCTCCCCAGCCCTGGCTGGTCGCCTCCGATCCGCAGCCCCGTCGTCCGGACGGCCCGCGCGCGGATCCGGGTGCGTTCCTGCTGCTGGTCCTCGCCGGCGCCTGTGGCATCGCGCAATACTTCGTCGCGGGCTACCCGGTGGGCCGGTCGGACCCGCTCGGGGGCACCGTCGTCACCGGCCGGCAGCTGCTGTCCGAGCTCGGTCCGCACGTCAACGCCACGGCCTCCATCACCCGGGTCGCCCTGCTGGTCATCATGGTCGGCGGGGGCGCACTCATCCTGCTGGGCCTGGCCTCATTGCTCCCGATGACCCACGGTCCGATCGGGATGGCCGCCCTGCTCGTCGCGCTGGCGATCGGCGGGTCCGCGGGGTGGCTCGTGATGCAGTCGGCCCGGGTGCTGGGATCGCCGGCCTCCGCCCTGCTCGCCGGCGGGCAGGTGGGCTGGTACCTCACCGCGGCCGCCGCCCTGATCGGCCTGGTCGGCGCGTTCAAGGCCCTCGGGAGCTAACCGCTCTCGAAGTCCCCGCTCAGAGCATCCCCAGCAGGTGGTCCCGCCGACGTTCGAGCACGTCGGCCGAGGCCGAGGCCGAGACCGGCCCGGGGACCGCCGTCCGCAGCTGGATGTGCACCGTGGCGTGCGGTGCACCGGAGCGCGCGGCGACCTGGGACACCAGCTGATTGACCTCGCGTCGCAGGGCCGCCGCCGCCCGCCAGCCGGCCTGACCGGCACTGACCTCGGAGGATGGCTCGAAGAGCCGGCTTTCAGACGGAGCGGCTTCGGACTGGACGGCCTTGACCCGGCGCCGCAGTTCGGAGTCACGACGGGTCAGCAGCGCGGCGGTCTGCTCGGGGGTGAGCAGCCCCGGTAACCCGAGGAAGTCGTCCTCGTCGGACGTGGCGCCGGGTGCGGTCGCCACCACCGCCCGACCGGAGCTGAGTAGGTGCGCGAACTCGGCGTCGGACTCCAGGTGCTCATTGCCCTTGATGCCGTCGGGCTCGGACTCGACCACCGGCATGTCCAGCGGGTCGGCCAGATCGTCGCCGAGCTCGGTGCCCTTCGTCGGCGGCATCATGACGAAGTTGCGGTCCAGCTCCATCTCCGCAGCCAGCGCCAGCAGGGGGCGAACGGCCGGCAGGAAGACGGTGGCGGACTCGGCGTGGTTGCGGGCCCGGACCACCCGGCCGACGGCCTGGGCGAAGAACAACGGGGTCCGGTAGGACGTCATCCAGGCCAGGCAGGCGGCCCGGGGGACGTCGACGCCCTCGGAGATCATCCGGACACAGACCGCGATCCGCTCCTTCGACGTCCGGAACGCCTCGATCTTGCGGGACGCCCTGGGGTCGTCGGACAGGATGAGCACCGGCTTCTCCCCGGTGATCCGCTGCACGATCTTGGCGTAGGCCCGGGCGTCGTCCTGGTCCGACGCCAGCACCAGACCGGCGGCGTCGGGCATGGTGGTCGCCCGGAGGTGGGTGATCCGTTCGTCCATCGCGGCGATGACGTGCGGGACCCAGCCGCCGGCCGGATCCAGAGCGGTCTTCCAGGCGGCCTGCTCGACCGACTTCGTGCTGTTCTCGGTCAGCGAGACCGCCATCACCTCGCCGGCCGAGTTCCGCCAGCGCGAAACCCCGGTGTAGGCGGCGAACACGACCGGCCGGACCACGCGGTCGGTGAGGGCGTCCTTGTAGCCGTAGCCGTAGTCGGCCATCGAGCGGAGGAGGTCGCCGTCGACCTCGTAGCGGACGAACGGGATGCGTTCGTCCGCCCGGGTCCGGAACGGGGTGCCGGTCAGGCTCAACCGGCGCTGCACGCCGTCGAACGCCTCGGCGACGGCCGCCCCCCAACTCAGCCCGTCGCCGGCGTGGTGGACCTCGTCGAGGATGACCAGCGAACGCCTGCGGGTGGCCCGGGCGGCGTGGATGGCCGGTCGACCGGCGACCTGGGCGTAGGTGGTGACGTAGCCGTGCGCGCCGTCGCGGACCGGGCCCTGCGCGTTGGTCATCGTCGGGTCCAGCGACAGGCCTATCCCGGCCGCGGCGTCGGCCCACTGGGTGCGCAGGTGGTCGGTCGGGCAGACCACGATCACCCGGTCGACGACGCGCCGAGCGATCAGGTTCGTGGCCAGCGCCAGCGCGAAGGTCGTCTTACCCGCACCTGGCGTCGCGGTGACCAGGAAGTCGGAGCGGTCGGCCCGGTCGTACGCGGCGAGTGCGTCCCGCTGCCAGGCCCGCAGGCGCAGTCCGGACGGTGCCGACGGGGCCACCGACAACGTGATTCCCCCGCCTCTGATACCGGTGGTGCGCTCGACGACCGGAGCCGCCGGATGTCCGTGAACGACAGTCCCGGGGAGGTGTCCCCGGTCGAACTGCCGCGTCCGATCCTACCGGCCGGCGCCGGGTGAGCCGTCCCCTTGACGCGCCCCGCACGCTCGTCGCGTCCGACGGGAAAGTCACAAAGCGGGGTGTGTCCGCCGGTGTCGCCCCGGTCTGCGGGGTGCGAGCGGGCATCCTGGTGGACGATGTCCACGACTGCCTCACCCGCCGATCGCGCCGACCGGTCCGGTGCCACCACCACCCGCCGGAGCGGTCTACGCCGTCCGTCGGTGGAGATCACGCCGGCTCCGGAGGTCCGCCCCCGGACGCGACCGTCGACCGACGATCAGGTCACCCGCGCGTTCCCCCGCGCAGCAGCGGCCGAGGTCGCTGCTGACCCGGCCCTCTCGACCCGCCCGTCGTGGTCACCGCCGTCCTGGTCACCCGCGTACACCGAGACCAGGCCCTGGCACCGGCCGGGGACCGCTCCGCCGGTCATCCCACCAGGCATCCGCCGCCGGCCGCTCAGGGTTGTCAACCGGACACTGAGCAAGGCCTGGAACGACTCGCTGTTCGGGATGAGCGCCGAAGCCGCGTTCTGGCAGGCGTTGTCGACCGCTCCCCTGCTGCTGGCCCTGCTCGGGTCGATCGGGTTCGTCGGCGGCTGGTTCGGGCCGGACACCATCACCACCGTGCAGGACCGGGTGGTCACCGTGCTGCGGACGGTGTTCAGCCCCGAGGTCAGCGCGACGTTGATCGAGCCGACGGTGGACACGATCCTGCACCAGGGCCGGGCGGACGTGGTGTCCGTGGGCTTCGTGATCTCGTTGTGGGCCGGATCGTCGGCGATGGCCTCGTTCGTGGAGTCGATCACCATCGCCTACGGCCAACACGAGGTCCGGCATCCGGTGGCCGAGCGTTTCTTCGCCCTTGGCCTCTACCTGTGCGCGCTGGTGTTCGGCGTGTTCGCGCTGCCGCTGCTGGCGGTCGGCCCGGAGTACCTGCCGGACTTCTTCCCGGCCGGGTGGAACGACCGGGTGGCCGCCGTCGTGAGCATCCTCTACTACCCCGGCATCGCCCTGCTGCTGATCGTGGCGCTGGCGACGCTCTACCAAGTGGCGCCCAAGCACCGCCATCCGTGGCGGCGTGGCCTGCCGGGCGCGGTCGTGGCCGCGGCGGTGTTCCTCGTGGCGTCCGCCGGCCTGCGGATCTACATCGGTTACGTGACCACCCACGGCCTCACCTACGGTGCGCTGGCGACCCCCATCGCCTTCATGCTGTTCGCCTACTTCGTCGGTATCGCGATCATCGTCGGTGCCCAGTTCAACAACGCGACCCTGGAGTTCTACCCGCCGAGACGGTCCAAGCGGGAGCGCCGGAAGTGGCAGCCGTTGGACGTGACCGCCGACCTGGGTACGACCCGACGCTGACGGTCGGTTCAGGCGTGCGGCGCCGGGTCGGTGTCGCTCGATGCGGCGGCGGCTCGGGCGTCGGCTTCGGTCTGAGCGGAGGTGGCGCGCTGCGCCGCCGCCCGGCGTTCGTGGATGCGGGACAGTGGTCCGAGTGTGCTGACCACGATGAGCGCGAGCGCCCCGATCACGAAGAAGAGCGGGCTGACACCCCCACCGTCGGTAGCCGCGGCTGCCGCCATCGCCTGCGTGACCTGATCCATGATTCGACGGTACACCAACGATTGGTGCACCATCAAGTCGCGATAGGATCGTCTCGGACGACAGGAGGGTCACGGATGGCTGGGTCACGAACGGCTGGGGCAGCTGAGGCAGCTGAGGCAGCTGAGGCAGCTGAGGCAGCTGAGGCAGCTGGATCAGGGGCGGTCGAGTCGCGGACGGCGGCCGATGATCCGCTCGCGCTCGAGCGGCAGGTGTGTTTCGCGGTGGTGGTGGCAGCACGCTCGGTCGTCGCGCTGTACAGACCGATCCTGGAACCGCTGGGCCTGACCCATCCGCAGTACCTGGTGATGCTGGCGCTCTGGGAGAGGGCGCCGCAGACGGCGAGCCAACTCAGCCACACCCTTGCGCTCGACCCGGGCACACTGTCGCCGCTGCTGAAGCGGCTGGCGGCGGCTGGTCTGATCGAGCGCCAACGGGACAGCCGTGACGAACGTCAGCTCGCGGTCCGGCTCACCGCGCAGGGGATGGCCCTGCGGTCAGCGGCCGAGAAGGTGCCCGGCGCGGTCAGCGAGCGGCTGGGGATGGGCCTGGACGAACTCGCGGCGTTGCGGGACGACCTGAACCGGGTCATCTCGGCAGCCGGCGGCTGAGCGACGGACCCCGGGCCCGAGCGGCCTACTTGCCGCCCTTGGGCAGCGACTCGTAGATCTTCTTGCAGTCCGGGCAGACCGGCGAGCCCGGCTTGGCCGACTTGGTCACCGGGAACGTCTCCCCGCACAGCGCGACAACCCAGTTCCCCAGAACTGCGCTCTCGGCGATCTTGGCCTTGCGGACGTAGTGGAAGACTTCGGGCGCGTCGTCGGTGGTGTCTTCCTGGACGTGTTCCAGCACCTCGGTCGATGTCATGGGACTCTCTCACTCGTTCGTCAGGGCACGGGCCGGGACATCTGTCCGGGACGCCGGGCGGGCGGTTCGCACCACTCATGATGCCGCAGACTGACAGAGGTGACGAGCCCCCCGCCGACCCCGGCGCCCATCTCACCAGCCCGGCGACTCCGTCCGGTCCCGACTGCGCCGGTCCCGCGATGAGCGGCTTCCGGGTCACTGTCGTCGGGGACGTCGGACTGGACGTCGTCGCTCAGGTACGCGGCAACATCGTGCCCGGTCAGGACACCCGGGCCGGGGTCGTCGTGACGCCCGGCGGAGCGGGCGGGAACACCGCCGCGTGGCTTGCCGCCTACGGTGTTCCGGTGTCGCTGCTGGCCCGGGTCGGCGACGACGAGGCGGGCCGGACCGCGTCCGCCGAGCTCGCCGCCGCCGGCGTGGACTGCCGCTTCGCCGTGGATCCGACGTTGGCCACCTGTTGCGTGGTGGTGCTCGTCACCCCCGACGGACAACGGACCATGCTGGCCGACCGCGGGGCGAACAAGGCGTTCTGCGCCGACGACGTCGTCCTGGGCACACCGACGGAGTCACGCCAGCACCTGCACCTGTCCGGTTACGTGCTGCTGGACGACGGCTCGCGCGCGGCCGGACTCCATGCCCTGGCCGCGGCCAAGGCCGTCGGTTGGACGACCAGCGTCGACCCGCAGGCGGCCCGACACATCGAGGCGGTCGGCGCCCCGACCTTCCTGTCCTGGCTGGCCGACGTGGACCTGCTGCTGCCCAACGACGGCGAGCTCGCCGCGATGGGCGGGGCGGAATCGGTGTTGACAGTGGTCGACCAGGTGGTGGTGACCCACGGCGAGCACGGGGCAAGCTGGATGTCGGGTGCCGAACGTCAGACGATGCCCGCTCCTGCGGTGCACCGCACCGATTCGACCGGCGCGGGCGACGCGTTCAACGCGGGCTGGCTGGCGCATTGGCTGGCCGGCGACGACCCGCGGGTCGCGCTGGCCGCCGGGGTGCGCGCCGGTTCCGACGCAGCCGCGGCGATCGGGGCCCGACCGGCCACGGTCACCCGCACCTCGGCCACGCGGGACGCAACGTGTTGACGGGCTTGTCGACTCAGAAGGCGCGGTCGCTCGGTGCGGCGTCGATGACCTCGTGCCGGGCCTCGATCGCCCGGTCGTAACTGATGGTGCCCGGCAGGACCTTCCTGGCCTTCTGGTCGCGAGCCGGTCCGTCGTTGGCGATGAGGACGGCGATCCAGGGCAGCGGCACCGACAGCATGATCAGCGTCAGAGCCAACCACGGGGTCGAGATGGTCAGCACCGCAGCGATCAGGAACGGGATACGCATGCTCATGGTGATCGCGTACCGCTTACGACGCCTGGCCAACTGTTCCTGGTAGGACTCCTTGGCGTCGGTGATCAACACCGGACGATCGGTCATGGAGCCTGACACTTCCCCTCGAATCGCACTTCAGATCGAATCACCCAGGGGGGCGGTCCGTACATACGTGCTGCCCCCTGAACTACTGGCGTCCGGTGCGCGGCGGATGCGCCGACCGTGACCCGTGAAGGAGACGGTGCGCACAGATCACGGCACCGGAACTTCTTCGACGCTACTCCTGGTCGTGTCCCGCCCTGGCGGCTGCTTTGGCCGCCTTCTTGGCCGCGCGGACCAGCTGCAACGACTCCGGATCCTCGACGTCGGCGACGCTGACCCGCGATCCGGCGACGCCGTACGGACCGGCGGCCTCGGCCCATCCGGGCGGCTGCACACCGAATCGTTTGCCCAGCACGGCAACGAAGATCGCGGCCTTCTGGGCCCCGAATCCGGGCAGCGCGGTGATCCGTGCCTTCAGTTCCTCGCCGCTGGACGCGGCGGCGTAGAGGTTCTCGGCGCGTCCGTCCCAGTGCTCGACGAGTTCGCGGGCGACAGCCTGCAGACGTCCGGCCATCGAACCGGGGAAGCGGTGCACGGCCGGCGGCTGCGAGCACAGAGCGGCGAACGCCGCCGGATCGGCGGCCGCGATGGCGGCCACATCGAGGGTGCCGCCCATTCGCTCGGCGATGACCGCCGGCCCGCTGAACGCCTTCTCCATCGTGACCTGCTGGTCCAGCACCATCCCGAGGAGCACCGCGTTGGCATCGCCGGCCAGCAGGGCGTCCGCCGCTGGAATTCCGGTCAGGTAGAAGTCCGAGGTCTGCTCCATCCGCCCAGACTAGGTGTGCTGCTGAGAGCGGACCCTCCCGGTCAGCCGTTCCCCGCCGGACCGTCGATCGCTTCCAGCACCCGAAGGTCGTCACGGACCGCCCAATGTTCCACCGCCTGGGTCGCGGTCACCCGATAGATGTGAACCTGACGCCAGGTGACGGCGCGTCCGCTCGCCGGCCGACCGCGCATCCAGGGAAAGCTGCTGCCGATGTGGGTTCCGGTGACCGTCAGCCAGATCATCACCCGGTCACCGTCCGCGGCCGACATGTTCACCTCGACCGAGACGTCGCCGAAACTCTCCTTCATCCAGTTCAGGACGACCGTCCAGATCTGCTTGCCCGCCTGCCGGCTGACATTGTCGTACACCTCGTCGCTCAACAGCCCGAGCAGTGATCCGCCGTCACCCCGGCAGTAGGCCGCGTGTGCGGCGGCGACGATCTTCGCGTCCAGCGGCACGAACACCACCTTCCGTCCGGTCGTGAACGAGACATCCAGCAGGACAGTAGCCTTCGAGCACCGCCGGCCACACGTTCCGGCCCTACCGAAAGGCCCACTGATGGATCTGGACGTCGCCGCCCGGCTGGGTGATGACCTGCGGGCGGGCGGCTACGACACCGACGGCGTCCTCGCCCAGCTGGGCGAGGCGGCGCATCGCGCGTTGGCCCGCGGCGAGAAGTTGCCGGCCCGCCGCGCCACCGCTGACGGCTCGCCGCTGTCCACCCTGATCCGGGTGTTCCTGCTGGGTGGCGTGGTCGACCGGGCCGCCATGGACCGGGTGCTGGTCACCTGCGGCGTCGCGGCGGCGGTCGCCGAGGGGGTCCTGGAGCTCACCGGGGACACGGTCCGGCCGGGGCTGGACCTGCGGCCCTACGCGGACGAGGACCAGGAGTACCTGGTGCTGTCCGACCTGGATTCCGACGTGCGGCCGGGTCCGGTCCGGCCGGACCACGTCCTCGGCATCGGGGCGGCGTCGCTCAACCTGGTCCGGGCCACGATTCGTGACCGGGTGGGTTCGGTCCTGGACCTCGGGACGGGTTGCGGCGTCCAGGCGCTGCACTGCTACCACCACACCGATCGGCTCACCGCCACCGACACCAGCGAGCGGGCCCTGCGGTTGGCCGCGGCGACGGCCCGGATGAACGGTCAGACCTGGGACCTGCGGCAGGGGTCGCTCTTCGAGCCGGTCGGCGACCAACGGTTCGACCTCATCGTCTCCAACCCGCCGTTCGTCATCTCCGCGGGCGAGCAGCGCTTCTCCTACCGCGACTCCGGGATGGCCGGCGACGGGCTGGTCCGCGCCCTGGTCGAGCAGATCCCCCGTCATCTGAACCCGGGCGGCACCGCGCAGCTGCTGGCCAACTGGATGGTCCACGGCGACTCAGGCTCGGACTGGCGCACCCGCGTCGGGTCCTGGGTGGCGAACACCGGTCTGGATGCCTGGGTGGTGCAGCGCGAACTGGCCGATCCGGTCGAGTACGTGGCGCTGTGGCTCAAGGACGCCGGCGAGTCCCACGACAACGACGCCGGTGACGCCGTGGCCGGGGCCTGGCTCGACTACTTCGAGCGGGAGCGGGTCACCGGGATCGGGATGGGCCTGATCACGCTGCGTCGGACCGGCTCCGACAACGCCGGCGCAGCCGGCCCGCCGGTACCCGACGTGGTGCTCGACGAGATCACCGGCGCCGGCGAGGAGATCAACGGCGACGAGGCCGCCGCGTTCCTGGCCCGCCGGGACTGGCTGCGTCACACCGATGACGCCGCGCTGCTGGCGACCCGGCTCGCGTTGTCCCCGGCCGCACTGCTGGAGGAACGCAGCCTGCCCGGTCCGGACGGCTGGACGGCGGTCTACCGGGTACTGCGCCGGGTCGGCGGCCCGGCCGCCACCCTCCAGTTGGACGAGTGGACCCAGGGCCTGATCGCGGGCTGCCGGGGTCAGCTGCCGCTGAGCATGCTGGTCGAGCTGTTCGCCACCGCTCACGGCTTCGACCGGGCCGAGCTGGCCGAGGCCGTGGTCCCGGCGGTCCGGCACGCGGTGACCCGCGGACTGTTGCATCCGGTGGCCTGAGTGCGGGCCGTGGTGAGCCGGGTGACCTCGGCGTCGGTGCTGGTGGCCGGGGAGGTCGCCGGCGAGTTGCCCGGCCCGGGGCTGCTCGTCCTGCTCGGGGTGACCCACTCCGACGACGTGACCACCGCCACGAAGATGGCCGCCAAGATCGCCGGGCTGCGCATCCTGCGCGGTGGCCAGGACGGTTCTGATCAGGTGTGCGCCGTCGACATCGGGGCGCCGGTACTGGTGGTGAGCCAGTTCACGCTCTACGGCGACACCGGCAAAGGCCGACGGCCCAGCTGGTCAGCCGCCGCATCCGGGTCCGACGCCGAGCCGTTGGTCGATGCGACGGTGAAAGCGTTGCGGGACAACGGGTTGCCCGTGACCACCGGCGTCTTCGGCGCGATGATGGCGGTCAACAGCGTCAACGACGGCCCGTTCACCCTCATCATCGACGTCTGACACCGGCGACCTCGGGGCCCTCACTTCCCATCATTTTCCCATGCTGAGCTCAGTCCGATTCGGGGTAGAGCCTGTGGTGTGGGGCCAGTTGCCCAAACCCTGCGAATCGGCCCACCGGCCGAGCAAGCCAACGCAGGTTCGGGAACGAATGACGTTCAGGCGTCGTTACTTCAATGCCGGCTCACGAGGCTTCATGAGCCGGCGCCAAGACTGATGGGAGCACCACTATGACCGCCTCCCCGAGCGATCTGCGTCCGGCGATGACCGCTGCCGATCTCGATGCACAAGGCCCCTCCGCGGACCTTGTGCGGGTGTACCTCAACGGCATCGGCAAGACCGCGTTGCTGACCGCCGAGCAGGAGGTCGACCTGGCCAAGCGTATCGAAGCCGGGCTGTACGCGAACTGGAAGCTGCAGAACGCCAAGATCCCGGCGAAGCTCGCCAAGGATCTCGCCCGGCTGGTGCGTGACGGCGAGACCGCACGTCAGCACCTCCTGGTGGCGAACCTGCGTCTCGTGGTGTCGTTGGCCAAGCGCTACTCCGGCCGCGGGATGCCGTTGCTCGACCTCATCCAGGAGGGCAACCTCGGCCTCATCCGTGCGGTCGAGAAGTTCGACTACACCAAGGGTTTCAAGTTCTCCACCTATGCGACCTGGTGGATCCGCCAGGCGATCAGCCGCGGCATGGCCGATCAGGGCCGCACCATCCGGCTTCCCGTGCACCTCGTCGAACAGGTCAACAAGCTGGCCCGACTCAAGCGCGAGCTGCACCAGCAGCTGGGCCGGGATGCGACGTTCGCCGAGCTGGCCGAGGAGTCGGGTATCCCCGAGGGGAAGATCGCCGATCTGCTGGACCACGCGCGCGACCCGGTGTCGCTGGACATGCCCGTCGGTTCCGACGAGGACGCCCCGCTGGGTGACTTCATCCAGGACGGCGAGTCGATGTCGGCCGAGTCGATGGTGGTTGCCCGGTTCATGAACGCCGACATCTCGCGCGTGCTGGACACTCTTGACGAGCGGGAGAGCACCGTGTTGCGGCTTCGCTACGGCCTCGAGGACGGGCGCCCGCGCACGCTGGACGAAATCGGACGGGTCTTCGGGATCTCCCGTGAGCGCGTCCGGCAGATCGAGCGCGACTCCATGGCGAAGCTGCGGGTCGGGGACCGCTCCGAGGCCCTCAAGGCCTACGCGAGCTGAGCGACACCGCGAGCTGGAGTGTGAGGTGGGTCGCGTCACCGGACTCACGACCCTGTCGACGCCCCTGTGGAATCTCCACGGGGGCGTCGTCGTGTCTGTGTTCATGTCGGTGTCAGTCGACGGCGACCGCGGCCGATCGACGTCGGTGCAGATGCGAGGCGGCAACGGCGACCACCGCACCGCCGGCCGCATAGGCCGAGATGACCACCAGATGGCCGGTGATGCCGGAGCCCTGGAGATAGACCAGGTGCCGGACCGCGTCCGTTCCGGCGCCGTTGGGTAGCGCGTCGGTCAGCGTGCGCCAGAACGGCGGCAGCAGCTCGGACTGGTACGCCCCACCCGCGGACGGATTGCCGAGGATGACGAAGACCAGCACCGTCACGCCGATGCCGATCACTCCCAGCAGCACCTGGAACGCCATCGTCACGGTGGCCGCGGACAGCACCAGCAACGTCCCCACACCCCAGAGGGCGGCGAAATGTCCGGTCAACGCCCCGAGCCCCTGGTCGACCACGAACGCGCCGGTAAGCCCGGACAGCACCGCATACGGCACCATCGCGACCAGTCGGAACCAGGCCCGCCGCGGATTCGCCGGCCGCGCCCCACTCGCCACCCCGAGCAGCGCTGCGACCAGATAGCCACCGACGATCCAGCCGATCACCAGATAGAAGCCGGTCAGGCCGCGGGCGTCGCCGGCCTGCAGCGGCACCAGGTCGGTCACCGTCGCGGTGCGCTGCCGGGCGGCCTCCACCTGGTCGATCACCGTGGTGACCGCGGTGACCAGCGACGCGCCGCCGCCCGACGCGACCAGCAGGGTGTCGGTGGTGGACTGCGGGTCGACGACCAGCGCCGCGGACAGGTCGCCCCGCCGGATCTGAGCCTCCGCGGTGCCCCGGTCCGCGACGACGGTCGCCGCCAGCGGTTCACCGTTGATGCCGTTCAACTGGTCCGCGGTCTGGGCGGCACCGGCTGGCGACACCACCCCGAGGGCGATCCGGTGCGGCGTCGGGGCGTGGAACGCTCCCACGTAGGACAGGATGAAGCCGATCTGCAGCAACAGCACCCCGACGATGAGGCCGACCGTGCGCGGCGACACCGCGTCCCGGAACTCGACCCAGACGCCCTGGGGCGTCGGCAGGGGCTCGTCCGCCTGGTGCCGTCCGCGGTGTGTGGTGGTGGTCATGGTTGCCTCCGGATCGACCGTGCTGCGAGCACACGAAACGCTACCCTGCGGCGATCTCCGCCCGCGATGCAGCCGAGACCCGTTCTGTACGTTGGTATCTCAGCCGAACGGCACCCCGTGGTCGCCGACCCCGACCAACGAGCCGACGAGCGTGCGGTCGCCGATCACGGTCACCGTGCAGTCCGCCGACCAGTACCACCCGATCGCTCCGTTCCGGCCGATGAGTCCCGGCCGCACCTCGACCCGGACCGTGCCCCCGTACGTCGGGTCGGGGGTGTCGAACAACCGGGCCGCCAGCGCGTTGCACCCGGTCGACAGATCCGGCCAGAGGGAGGACGGCAACGGCCGATCGGCGTCCTCAGCGGCGTCGGGCACGTAGCTGCCGTGGGCACCGCCGAGCAGCTCCGTGCGGTGTGGTGCGGAGCACGGGACGGCGGATCCGCCCCCCACGTCCACGGTGCACCGGCTGAACGCCGGGGTCGGGCCGGCGGCGAACGGCCGACCGGCCAGCGAGCCACCGAACCGCTCGCCGGATGCGGGTGCCAGGGTGCAGACCAGCCATCCCCGGTCGGCGGCGCGCTGGCCGTCCGGGGCGGGTACCAACCGGCTCTCGGTCCGAACGGATGCCGTCCAGTCCTGGACGGTCAGCACGTCGGCGAGCCCGGCGTACCGGTCGGCCGCGCCGCGGCAGGTCAGCCCGTCGACACCGGCGCGGTCCGGCGCATCGGCCCCCCAGGCGGCGGTGACCTCCGCGTCGTGGTGGGTGTCACACGGCACATCGCGCCAGCCGGCCGCGTCACCGGCCGGACCGTCGGTGATAACACAGGTTCCGACCGCGGGCGGCGACGGCAGGGGCGCCGCGGTCGCCCGACCCACGACCCCGGTGGTGAGCAGCGGGCCGCCCGCGATGAGCACGGCCCCCGCGAGTACCAGCGCCACCACGCCGGCGATCGCCTGTGGTCGTGGGGCCGCCGGCGTGCGCAGTGCGGCGTCGCAACCCTGCGCATCGGGCACTGTCAGCGCATCCTGCGGGTGGCGTCCAGGTACTGCGGCGGCGGCCCGAGCCTCCCGGCGGTGCCGGTCACGCTGATCCCGGCCGGGCCGGCGAGGACCGGACGCAGGGTCAGCTCGATGATCTCCGGCAGGTCGTCGGCCAACGCCGAGAGCCGCAGAGCCAGATCCTGCAACGCCTCCGTCGCGACCGGCTCGCTGCCCCGGTAACCGTGCAGTAACGGTGCCGCGCGCGGCGCGTCGATCAGGTCGGTGGCGTCGGCGTCGGTCAGCGGCACCGCCCGGTAGGCCCGGTCGTCCAGCAGCTCGGTGGCCATCCCGCCCAGTCCGAACCAGACCAGCGCGCCGAACGAGGGGTCGGCCCGAACCCCGCACACCGTCGACACGGTGGACCGGTCTCGGGTGGCCATCGCCTGTACGTACACGGTCGGATCACCCAGGGCCGCGAGATCGGCGTAGGCATCGGCCACCTCGGCCGGATCGGCCAACCCGACGCGCACCCCGATCCGGTCGTCCCGGTGCCGGAACGTCTCGTCGGCCACCTTCATCACCACCGGGTAACCGATGTCCCCGGCACCGGTCACCGCCGCCTCCGTCGACGTCGCGACCCGGTACTCCAGAACCGAGATGCCGTAGCAGGCCAGCAGTTCCACCCGTCGGTCGACCGGCAGATCGTGCACGGCCGGGTCGGCGACGCGCCAGCGGTCGACCAGCCGGCGGGCCCGCGCCCCGTCGATCGCGGCGGGCCGGACGAGCACGCCGGCGGGCCGGGTCCGCCAGGCGCCGTACCGGGTGGCCCGGGCCAGAGCCGCCACCGCCCGCTCCGGTGTGCTGTAGGACGGCACCGAGCCGCGACCGGCCGGCGTGGTGGCACCGGGGGCTGTCGGACCGGCGTCGGGATCGGGCACGGCGAGCTGGGCGGGCAGCCCCTGCACGGCGAGAAAGGTGCTCACGACGGGCTTCCGGGCGCCGGTGACAGCCGAGCGCAACGCCGCCGCGTGCTGTTGGCCCGGAATGGCCACCGGCGGCACGTACACCACGACCACCGCGTCCACCTCGGGATCGTCGACCGCGGTGCGCACCGCCAGCGCCAGCACCGCCGGCTCGACGCCGACCCCGAGATCGATCGGCGCTCCCCCGCTCACGACGAGACCCTGCTCCAGACACGCATCCAGCGCGAGCACGCCGAGTGCGGTCGAGTTGCCGATGACCGCCACCCGCGGCCCGGCCGGCACCGGTTGGGTCGACAGCAGCAGGGCGACGTCGAAGCCCTCGGCGAGGGTGTCCACCCGCATCACCCCGGATTGGGCGAACAGGGTGGCGACCGCGCTCGCCGACACCGTCGCCGAGGACGCGGTGAGCCCCGGGGTCACCAGCGCGTGCCGTCCGGACTTGAGCACGATGACCGGCTTGCGCCGGGCCAGCGCCCGAGCCAGCCGGGCGAACTTGCGGGGGTTGCCGAACGACTCGAGGTACAGCAGCACCACGTCGGTGCGTGGGTCGTCGTACCAGTACTGCATCAGATCGTTGCCAGACACGTCCGCCCGGTTGCCCGCAGAGGCGAACGACGACAGGCCCAGGCCCCGTTGGGCGGCGTCGGCGAGGATGGCGATACCCAGCGCGCCGGACTGGCAGAAGAACCCGATCCGGCCGGGTGGCGGCACCCGGGGAGCCAGCGAGGCGTTCAGCCGGATGGCCGGGTCGGTGTTGATCAGCCCCAGGCAGTTCGGGCCCAGGACCCGCATCCCGTTCGCACGGGCCCGGGCCACCATCGCCCGCTGGGCGATCGCCCCGTCGGGACCGGCCTCGGCAAAGCCGGCCGTGACCACGATGAGCCCGCGCACCCCCTTCGCCTGACACGCCGCGACCACGTCGGCCACCGAGGGTGCCGGCACCGTGATGACCGCGAGATCCACCGGTCCGGGAATCTCGCCGACGTCGGCGTAGGCCCGGATGCTCTGCACCGCAGGCGCTTCCGGGTTCACCGGGTACACCGGACCGGTGAAGCCGGAGCCCAGCAGGTTCGCCAACACCGCGTGCCCGAGCTTGGTCGGGTCGTTGGACGCACCGATGACGGCGACCGAGGTGGGGTTCATCAACCGCTCGATCGACCGGGCCTCGGAGCGTCGCTCCCGGGAGTACATGACGGCGCGGGACGCCTCGGTCGGCGCGATGTCGAACGCCACCTCGAGCACGCCGTCAGCGAACTCGCGGGTGACCACGTATCCGGCGTCGGTGAAGACCCGCAGCATCTGCGGATTGTCGGCCAGTACCTCGGCGACGAACCGGGTCAGGCCGCGTTCCTGGGCCGCCGCCGCCAGGTGCTCCAGCAGGATCGATCCGAGACCCCTGCGCTGGTGGGCATCCTCGACCACGAAGGCGACCTCGGCCTCGTCGGTGCCGGGCGTGCGGTGGTAGGTGCCGGCGGCGATCAGCTCGTCGCCGAGGACGGCGACCAGGCCGGCCGACGAATCGTGGTCGACGTCGGTGAACACCGACAGCTGGCGATCGCTGACCTCGCGGACGGCGGCGAAGTAGCGCAGGTAGCGGGTCCGGTCGCTCATCCGGAAGTGCATGGCCCGCAACGGTTCGGTGTCCGCGGGGGCGGTCGGGCGTAGGTGCACGGTGCCGCCATCGGCCAGCACGACGTCGGCCTCCCAGTGTTGCGGGTACACCGGGGTCGGCCGCTCGTGGTCGGTCACGTCAGTCCCGGGGGTCGAACGGGTCGAGGCCGAGCAGCGGGAAGACCGCTGTCCGGGTCGCGAGAACGGCTTCGTCCACGGGGGTCTCGCGGTGACCGTCCCACGGCTGATACGTCGCCGGCGCATCGTCGGTCATCGTCAGGGGCAGCCCGCCACCGGGTGTCCCGTCGTCGCGGACGTAGGCCCGGGCGGTGCGGCAGAATCCGGGCGGCAGCGGCGTGGCCGGAGCGACGTCACGGTCGGTGACGATGCCCAGCAGGTGCGTCCACGTCCGGGGAACGACCCGGACCAGCGCGTAGCCGCCGCCGCCGACCGCGAGCCACCGACCCCCGCTGTGCCGGTCCGCGAGCTCCCGGAGCGCGAGCTGCGCGGCCCGCTGCCCGTCGACGGACAGTCGCAGGTTGGCCAGCGGATCCTCGACGTGGGCGTCCGCGCCGTGTTGACTGACCAGTACCTGCGGCCGGAACGCCTGCAGCGCACCGGGTACCACGGCGTGGAAGGCACGCAGCCAGCCGGCGTCCCCGGTGCCGGCGGGGAGGGCCACGTTCACTGACGTGCCGGCGGCATCCCCACCGCCCACCTCGGCCGGCCGGCCGGTGCCGGGGAACAACGTCCGGGGCGACTCGTGCAGCGAGATCGTCATGACCCGGGGGTCGTCGTAGAACGCGGCCTGGACCCCGTCGCCGTGATGGACGTCCACGTCGACGTAGGCCACCCGCTCGACACCGCGGCCGAGCAGTTCGACGATGGCCAGCGCCGCGTCGTTGTAGACGCAGAATCCGGAGGCTCGTCCGGCCATCGCGTGATGCATGCCGCCGGCGATGTTCACCGCCCGGGTCACCTCACCGGTGGCGATGGACCGGGCGGCCAGCACCGAGCCGCCGGCGATCAACGCGGCGGCGTCGTGCATGCCCACGAAGACCGGGTCGTCGGTGGTACCCAGTCCGAAGCCGTCCTCGTCGCCATAGGGGCCGGCGCCCGGGACCGACGCCGCCTTGACCGCGGCGATGTAGTCAGCGGTGTGCACGGTGCGCAGGGTCTGGTCGTCCGCGGGCTCGGGGGCGATGACGTCCAGACCGTCGAGCACGCCCAACTCGGTGGCGAGCAGCATCGTGAGTTCGAGCCGGAGCGGATTCATCGGGTGGTCGTCGGACCAGCGATACCGCAGCAGAGCGGGGTCCCACACCACCAGCGGCGCCGCCATGGGGTCAGGCTACCCCGGCTGGGCGTCACCGGCTCGGGCGGCATGGACGAGTTCAGTCCGACAGGCCCAACTCGGCCCGCCGCTGTTCCCAACGCCCCATCATCGCCTGCATCTCGTCGTACAGGAAGTCGAAGAACGCGGCGGTGACCGCCATCCGGCGGCCGGCCGGGGTGTCGGACCCGACCGCTGCCACCCCCTCCTTCATCTGCGCCGACCACGCCCGCAGCAGGCTGTCGCGCTGCATCACCATCTCGTACCAGCGGTCGTCGTGCAGCCAGTACTCGTCCCGGCGCGCTCCCAGCGGCCGCCGTCGATCGATCATCTGCACCCCGGTGAGGTAGCGGACCGCGCCCGACACCGCAGCCGGGCTGACCTGGAGCCGGTCGGCGAGCTCCGTCGCGGTCAGCGACCCCGTCCCGCTGACCATCAACGCGGCGAACACCCGGGACGGCATCCGCGCTATCCCGCCGGTCACCAGCAACTCGGCGAACCGCTCGATGAAGCGGTCGGTGCCGTCGGAGCCAGCTGTCCGATCCTGTGCCGCCATCTCGCCTCTCTCCCGGTTGAAAGGCCTGAATTCAGACTCTTCACGAATGTATGAAGACAGCGTAGCGTCCGGTCCATGACAGCGATCGAGGTCGACGGCCTCGTCAAGACCTTCGGCAGCACCCGGGCGCTGGACGGCCTGCAGCTGTCCGTGCTGCCCGGCGAGGTACACGGCTTCCTGGGACCCAACGGCGCCGGCAAGTCCACCACATTGCGCGTCCTGTTGGGACTACTGCGCGCCGACGCGGGCCGGGCACAGGTCCTGGGCCTCGATCCGAGGCACGACAGTGTCGCGCTGCACCGGCGGCTGGCCTATGTCCCCGGTGACGTCAACCTCTGGCCGAACCTGTCGGGCGGTGAGGTGATCGACCTGCTCGGACGGATGCGCGGGAGGATCGACCCTCGACGGCGGGCCGACCTCATCGACCGCTTCGACCTCGATCCCACGAAGAAGGGGCGCTCCTACTCCAAGGGCAACCGACAGAAGGTCGCCCTCGTCGCGGCGCTGGCCGCCGATGTCGACCTGCTGCTGCTGGACGAGCCGACCTCGGGCCTCGATCCGTTGATGGAGGGGGTCTTCCGCACGGTCATCTCCGAGGAGCGGACCCGCGGGCGCACCGTGCTGCTGTCCAGCCACATCCTGTCCGAGGTCGAGGCTCTCTGCGACCGGGTCAGCATCGTCCGCGCCGGCCGGACCGTCGAGTCGGGCACCCTGGCCGAGCTGCGGCACCTCACCCGGACGTCGGTACAGGCCGAGCTGAGCACTCCCATGACCGGTTTGGAAGGTCTGCCAGGTGTGCACGACCTCGTGGTCGACGGTCCGCGGGTGCGCTGCCAGGTCGACACCGAGCAACTCGACGAGCTGCTGCGGGTTCTCGGAACTGCGGGCATCCGGAGCCTGGTCTGCGCGCCGCCGACCCTGGAGCAGCTGTTCCTGCGGCACTACGACACAACGGCCGTCGGCTCACGATGACCACACTCACGGGCACGCGGCTGCTGGTCCGGCTCACGATCCGGCGGGACCGGGTGATGCTGCCACTGTGGATCGGGGCCCTCGTGGCCACGGTCGCCGCGACCGTCAGCGCCTTCGCCGACCTCTACCCGGATGAGCGGTCCCGCAACGCCTTCGGCGCGAGCATCGCCGCGACCGCGGTGTTCCGGGCGTTCTACGGCCCACTGCTGAGCACCACGAGCAACGGCGCCCTGACCGCCTGGCGGATGGGTGTGATCGGCGCCGTGGTGCTGGCCCTGATGAGCACGTTCCTCATCACCCGCCACACCCGCCGCGAGGAGGAGACCGGGCGGCTCGAGCTCGTCGGGTCGGCCGCGATCGGCCGGTCCGCCCCGCTGGTCGCTGCGCTGATCGTCGCGGTGGTAGCGAACGTCGCGGCCGGCCTGCTGTGTTCCGTCACGCTGGTGGTCGCCGGCGAGGACGCTACCGGCGCCATCGTGTTCGGACTGGCCCTTGCCGGCGGTGGAGCGGTCTTCGCCGGCCTGGCCGCCGTTGCCGCCCAGTTGACCGAGACCGCACGTGCTGCGAACGGTCTCACCCTCGGGGTACTGGGAGCGGCGTTTCTCGTCCGCGCCGTCGGCGACGGTACCGCCGGGCTTCGCCGGGTGCGCTGGCTGTCACCGCTGGGCTGGGTGGAGGAGGGTCGCGCCTTCGCCGGCAACCGGATCGGGGTCATCGCGCTCCTCGTAGCGGCGACCGCAGTGAGCGGGGCGGTGGCGGTGTACCTCAACGGCCGGCGCGATCTCGGCGGTAGCCTGCTCCGTACCCGGCCGGGTCCGGCGACGGCGTCCCGCTCGCTGGCCGGACCGGTGGCCCTGATGTGGCGCCGCCAGCGCGGGGCGATCCTCGGCTGGGCAGCGGCGTTCATCGTGCTGGGCGCAGTGTTCGGCGCCTTGGCCGGCAGCATCGGCAGTCTCATCGAGACGAGTCCCCAGATGGCCGAGATCCTGCGCGCGGTCGGCGGTCCCGGCGTGCTGGTGGACGGATACTTCGCCGGCGTCCTCGGGGTCGTCGCGCTGTCCGCCGCCGGCTTCGGCGTCTCGGCGATGCTGCGGCTGCGCTCGGACGAGACCGCCCTGCTCGTCGAACCCGTGCTGGCGACCCAGGTCTCGCGGCTCCGACTGCTCGCGGTCCAGGCGGTGCCGGTGTTCGCCGTTCCCGCCGTGCTGGTGCTGCTGGCCGGGGCCACCGCCGGGATGGCGGCGAACGCCACCCTGACCGACGGGGTCGACCACCTGGGCCGGTTGCTGGCCGGGGCCGCAGTGCAGCTGCCTGCGGTGTGGGTGGTGGGCGGCGCCGCCGTCCTGGTGTTCGGGGTGATCCCCCGGTGGGCGGCGCTCGCCTGGGGCGTACTGGCGCTGAGTGCCCTGCTGACCGAGGTCGGACCGGTGTTGAACCTGCCGCAGCTGGTGCTGGACATCTCGCCGTTCACGTCGGTGCCCCGGTTGATCAGCGGCGCCGGCGTCCCGGTCCTGCCGCTGGTCGTGTTGACCGCTGTCGCGGGGGCGGCGGCGGCGGCCGGCGCCGTGGCGTTCCGGACCCGCGACATCGGCTGACACGGTCGGGGTCGTATCGACAACTACCCGCCCCGCCGGATCCTCCGCGTACCGAGACTCTCAGCGAAGCGCGACAGGGCCGCCCAACGCACACCATTGCGACCACGACCCCGGGTACAGCGCGAGATCGATCCCGACGACCGCGCCGGCCAGCACGAGGTGGCAGGCGGTCACGCCCGACCCGCAGGACGCCGCCGCCGTCATCCCCGGCCGGATCCCGACGGCGGCGAACGCCGACCGGATCTCCGCCGCCGGCCGGAACCGCCCGTCGTCGGTGAGCAGAGCGGTGAACGGCAGGTTGACCGCACCCGGGATGTGGCCGGCCACCGGGTCCATCGGCTCGACCTCACCCCGGTAGCGGGCCGCGGCCCGGGCGTCGACGAGGGCGCCGGCGGCGGCGAGCGATCCGGCCTCGTCCGCGTCGACGGTCGGCATCCCGCCGGGCCTGACCTTGACGGTGCCCGGCACCAACGGGGTCCCGCCGCCCGCCTTGACCCACAACCCGGCCGCCGTCCACGCGGCCATCCCGCCGTCGAGGACCCGCACGTCGGTCAGGCCCGACCAGCGCAGCAACCACCAGGCGCGCGCCGCCGCTGACGCGTCCTTCGCGTCGTAGACGACCACGCCGTCGCTGGACCGAACCCCGACCCGGCGCCAGACGGCCTGCAACGCGGCCGGGTCCGGCAGCGGGTGTCGGCCGCCGGAACCGTCCCCGACCGGCGCTGCGAGATCGCGGTCCAGGTCGACGAACAGCGACCCCGGGACGTGGCCGGCCCGGTATCCGTCCGGGTCACTACCGGCCAGGGACCACCGCACGTCGAGCACCACCGGCGGCCGGTCGCCGATGAGCTCCTCGGCCAGATCCGTGGACTCGACCAGTACCGACGTCATCGCGTTCGCCCTTCTCGGTCAGGGTGCCGCCCACCCCGCAGGCGCCGGGAAGGGGGACCCACCCACGTACTATCGAATGGGCCACGAAGGGGAATCATTCCAGTGAACGACCTGATCGACACCACGGAGATGTATCTGCGGACCATCTTCGAGCTCGAAGAGGAAGGCATCGTCCCGTTGCGCGCCCGCATCGCCGAGCGCCTTCTGCAGTCCGGGCCGACGGTCAGCCAGACGGTCGCCAGGATGCAGCGCGACGGACTGCTCGTCGTCTCCGACGACCGCCACCTCGAGCTCACCGTCGCGGGCCGCGACCGCGCCACCGCCGTGATGCGCAAGCACCGGCTCGCTGAGCGACTGTTGATGGACGTCATCGGGCTCGACTGGCGCGAGGTGCACATCGAGGCCTGCCGCTGGGAACACGTGATGAGCGAGGCCGTCGAGCAGCGCCTCGTGGAGATCCTCAACCACCCGCAATACTCCCCGTACGGCAATCCGATCCCGGGCCTGGACCAGCTGGGCCAGGACCCTTTCCCGGACACCGAGACCCACGCCGATCTGATGACCGCCGAGGAGGCCGCCCAGGCCACCGGCACCTATCAGGTGCGGCGCATCATCGAGCCCATCCAGAACTCGCCGGACATGATGGAGCGCCTGCACCGCGGCGGCATCAAGCCCGGGGCCGTCCTCGAGTTCGGGACACGGGGTACGGCGCTGACCGTGGTCGACGGTCCGCACACCACCGAACTCCCCCGCGACATCGCCCGCGGTATCCAGGTGCGCGCGGCCTCTGTCGGCTGAGCGCACCGCGGTCTCCCCGGACCGCGGTCGGGTGATGGGCGCCGGCGCAACAAGGACACCGGACGAGAAGTGCAGGCGTCGACCCGAGCCGCTGCTCATGACAGGGTGGATCGATGGACGTTGAGCGGCTGACCGGTCTCGAGAAGTCACTACCGACTTCTGCTGCCGGACGATCGGTGGCGGACTTCCTGGCCTCCGGGCCGCGACTGTCGGACTGCCTCACGCCCGTAGCCGTCCTCGACGGTGCGGCCGTGGACGCCAACATCGACCGGATGGCGCGATGGTGCGCCGAGCGCGGGGTGGCCCTCGCTCCGCACGGCAAGACCACGATGGCGCCGGACCTGTGGCGCCGGCAGTTGGACGCGGGCGCGTGGGGGATCACAGTCGCCACGGTGTCCCAGGTCCGGGTCGCCGTGGCGGCGGCCGTGCCCCGGATCCTGCTGGCCAACCCGCTCGTAGATCCGGTGGGTTTGCGCTGGGCTGTCGACACCTTCACCACCCGAACAGATCTCGCGTTGACCGTCTGGGCCGATTCGATCGCGACCGTCGTGTCGATGGATGCGGTTCTCGGCCCCCGGCCGGCCGGTCGCCGGATCAGGGTGCTGGTCGAGCTGGGCGCTCCAGGCGCCCGGGCCGGGGCGCGGACGGTGGCCGGCGCACTCGCGGTGGCCGCGGCGATCCGGGCCAGCCCGCATCTCGAGCTCGGCGGGGTGACCGGCTGGGAGGGCGCCCTGGCGGTGGACACTTCGTCGCCGTCGTTGACCCGGGTGCGGGAGTTCCTGCACCGCATGGTCGTGGTGCACGAGGCGCTGCTGAGCCAGCATCAGTACGAGACCGACGAGGTGGTGCTGACCGCCGGGGGCTCCACCTTCTTCGACGACGTCGCCGAGGTGTTGGGCGCCGCCGCCGGCCCCGGCGTCACCGCGCTGCTGCGGTCCGGTTGCTACCTCACCCACGACGACGGCACCTATCGGGCGCTGTCGCCGATGTCCCGGGCCGGCACCCCGTTCACGGCGGCGCTGCACGTCTGGGCCCGGGTGCTCTCCAGGCCCGAGCCGGGGTTGGCCCTGCTCGACGCCGGCCGCCGTGATCTGTCCTTCGACGCCGGGATGCCCGAGCCGCAGCTGGTCGCCGACGATCTCGGGAGGGTCGCGCGACCGTTGGTCGGCGCGCACGTCTCGGCGCTCAACGACCAACACGCCTACCTGCGGGTGCCGGTCGACAGCGACCTCCGGGTCGGCCAGGTCGTCCGGCTGGGCATCTCGCACCCCTGCACCACCTTCGACAAGTGGCGCCGGATAGCGGTTCTCGGCTCCGGCGACGACAACGCCACCCGCTCGGACGATGACGACCCCTGCATCGTCGACCTGATCCCCACCTGGTTCTGACCTGCGTCCGAGAGCCGACGAGGTGGTCCCACTCGTGAACCACGGTCACCGTGAGTGTGCTCGGCCGATAGAGGTCACCCATCAAGGCAGTCTTTTGGGCCATCTGCGCCGTGACATCCATCCCGTCAAGGGACACAATTCTCCCGAGTGACCGGGAGCCGCCATGCTGACACGTGCGCTGTGCGCCTGCCACGCGGCAACGAACGGCGCGCTGCGACGGCAGGACCGATCCACGTGACGTACCCCACCGTCTTCACCGAGAAACTCCGCCGTCCCGATGCGGTCGGTCTGGCGCGTCTCCGACTCGAGTCGCCCCTCCTGACCGGCGCTGCCGCGGCCCTGATCGGCTTGGTCATCGGACCGCCGGGCTCGGGGAAGACGACCCTGCTCGGGCGGGTGGCCGCGCAGGCCCGCGGGCCAGTCGCCTGGTACCGACTGACCTCCGACGACGCGTCCGAGGTCGCGTTCGCCGCCCATCTGGGGGTCGCGCTGGGCCGGGCGCTGGAACTGCCGGGTACGCCCGGAGCCGGGATCAGTGACCTGCTGCAGGCCCTGGAGGACTGGCCCGGTGGCAAGGCGGTGCTCGTCCTGGACGACGTGCACGAGATCGTGGGGTCGGCGGCGGAACACGCCCTCGAGCAGTTCGTCGCGCTCCGTCCACGCGCGCTGCAGGTGCTCATCGGCAGTCGCCGGCAGCCCGACATCAACATCCCCCGGCTGCAGGTCTCGGGCCAGCTGCACGAGATCTCCGGCGAGGATCTACGGTTCCGGTCCTGGGAAGTCGAGGAGCTGTTCCTGAGCATCTTCGAGGAACCACTGTCACCGGAGTCGGCAGCCGCGCTGACCCGACGCACCGGGGGCTGGGCGGCGGGGCTCCAGCTGTTCCATTTGGCGACCCGTGGACGCAGTGCGGGTGATCGCCATCGTGCGGTCACCGAACTCAACGGTCGCTCGAAGCTGGTGCGCTCCTATCTGGCCCGCAACGTCATCGCGGACCTCCCCGAGGATCGTCGCGACTTCCTACTGAAGACGTCCACTCTGGGCACCCTGACCAGCGAACTGTGCGACAGCCTGCTCGGGAGAGTCGGCAGTGGGCGCATCCTCGACGAGCTCGAGCAGCAGCAGCTGTTCACCTCCAGTGCTGACGACGGTGAGACCTTCCACTACCACGAGGTTCTGCGGGCCCATCTGGAGTGGGCGTTGATCGAGGAGTTCGGGCTCGAGCACGCGCGGAGCTGGTATTCGCGCAGCGCGATCGTTCTCGAGGCGGCCGGGAATCACCACGCCGCCATCCGCGCCCACGCGAAAGCCGAGGACTGGGGAGCGGTCGCGCGGCTGCTGCAGAGTCATGAATCGAATGCGGCCGGGTCGGCCGCCGGGATGAACCTGGTGTTGCCACCGTCGGTGGTGCAGTACGACCCCTGGCTGTCGCTGGCCGAGGCCCGGCGGCGACTGCGCCACGGGGCCGCGGCCGGCGCCGCCACCGCATTCGCCCAGGCCGAGAGCCTCCTCGACGAACCGGCGTTCCGGGACAGTTGCCGCCGGGAACGTGCCGTCGCGACGATGTGGACGGCGGTGGACAGCCGGGCGGATTGGGCTGACTTGTCGCGACCCCAGTCCGATCACTGGTCGGCGACGGTACGGCAGGCCACCCGCCGCGCCTCGCTGTCACCTGAGCCGATCGCCGATGGCGACGCCCACGAGCATCGTCTCGGATGGGGCCTGGCGGCTCTGCTCGCCGGTCGCGTCGAGGACGCGCGAGGAGTTCTCGGCGACGTCGCCGATCGCACCGCCGACCCGACCCACGCGCTGCTGGCGAAACTCGCGGTGACCGTCATCGACATCGTCACGGTCGGTCTCGATGACCCGGTCGACCGGCTCGAATCGATCACCATCGAGGCGGAGTTCGTCGGACTGCCATGGGTGGAACGACTCTCGCGCGGGCTGGCGGAGAGCCTACTGATCGCCGACGGGTCGATCTGGCGAGTGGCGGCCAGCCGCGACATCGTCGCGGAATGTGAGCGCGACGAGGACCCCTGGGGCGCCGCTGTCCTGCGGCTGGCCGGCGCACTCGCTCAGCAGCTCGCCCGGTCCCCCGGTGGATCCGACGACTTCGCTGATGCAGCAGTACGTTTCCATCAACTGGACGCCCCCGTGCCCGCGCTCTGGGCCGACGCGCTGCGGGCCTGCACGATCGGCAGCGAGCAGCTCCTGACCGAGGTCCGTAGGACCGCCCGGACCCTGCACCTACCGCTCATCGAGTTGTTGGCCACCATCGGATCGGCGCACGGTCGGCGAATCGACCCGGTCGGGGTCGACTCGGCCCCGGTCTGGATCCGGGCCGTCGCCGACCTGTCCACTCCCCCGTCCCTCGGCGCATCCACCCCGTCGCCGCCCACCCCGAGGTCGGTTCCGGCGCTACCGGAGCCACGACGGTCGGTAGTGGCGCCGACCGTTCTGGTCCGTTGCTTCGGCGGATTCAGCCTTGAGATCAACGGCGCACCGGTTGATCTCAGCACCCTGCGGCCGCGGGCCAGAGCCCTGCTGCGGATGCTGGCGATCAATGCCGGCCGCGACGTCCATCAGGAATCGTTGGTCGACGCACTCTGGCCGGGTGTCGAAGTGCAGGTCGGGATCCGCCGGCTGCAGGTCGCGATGTCGAGCACCCGGCAGCTGCTGGAGCGCCACGGACTGGCGGCGGCGAGCTGGCTGCCCCGGCAGGGAAACGCCTACCGACTGTGTCCGGGACCCCGGGACGCCGTCGACGTGGTCAGCTTCGAAAACCACCTGCAGCAGGCGAGGTCGGCAGCCGCCACCGGTGATCTCCCGTCCGCGGTGCGGTCCCGGGAGACGGCGCTCGCGCTGTACCGGGGTGACCTCCTCCCCGAGGACGGCCCCGCTGAACACGTCGTCGCCGACCGGGAACGGTGGCGACTTGCGGGTGCGGACGCCGCCCTTGCGCTCGCCGCCGATCTGCAGGCCCTCGGCGAGATGGACCGGGCGGTGGCGGCGGTCCGGACCTCGCTGAGGCTGGAGCGGTTCTGTGACGCCGCCTGGGAGCTGCTCGTTCACCTCCACCAGGCTTCCGGGGACCTGTCGGCGGCCGAACGTACCCGCCGCGAGCATGCCCACATCCTGAACGAGCTGGAGTCGGCGGACCGTTGAGCGCCGTCGCTGCTGGACCTCAGGCCGCGAACACCTCGACCCGGTGCTCAATGTGCGCCGGCTTGACGATCATCACCAGGGCATCGAGTCGGCGGAGGTCGAAGGCGGCGGGATCGGCGACGCCGAGCCGGACCACCAGCTCCGGGTGCCGAGGGTCGGGCACCGCGGCGGTCGGGTCCACCGACCACGTCACCGACCCCGGCTCGTCGATCTCCGGGTACGCGCCGAACAGGCTGTGGACCGCGCCGCGGACCCCGCGCACCGTTCCGCGCCACTGCAGCACCTCTGCCCCGGTCTGGACGAGCTGGCGTTGGCGGGCCGCTGACTGGTGGCGGTCGACCACGATTCCCATCCAGGTGGCCAACCAGCCGAGCATGTCGTCGGGTGCCGTCGCCGGGTCGAAGTAGGCCGGAAGCGAGTCCAGGGTGCTGATCACCGGTGCGAGCACCTCGTCCAGGGCCTCGCAGAGCGCCTGGGCGAAGTGGTCCTCCCGGTACACCGCCGGCAGCGTCAGTCCGATGGGGTGCGGTGAGACCAGCCCCGGCACAGCGCCTCTCACCGTCGCACCTGGACCTGGTGCTCATGGGAGAAGACGATCTCGTCAGGATCGAGCGGCAGTCTCGGGACCGCAGCACCCCGTTGACCGGTCGCCGGGTCAGCCGGGAACAACCGGACGGTGATCTCCTCGGACATGTCCACGCCGGCGATGCGGGCCAGCACGGCGTTGATCTCATGGGGCTGGACGGCCCGTCCCAGCGGCCAGCCGTTCCCCTCCGGCCCGCCGCGCAGCGGGTCGAAGAGCTCGTGGACCGCCCGCAGGACGTGCCGACGCACCTCGTCGGCCTGATATCGCGGCCGGGCCCGCACGCTGACCACGGCGGTCAACCACCGGTACCTCGGCGGTTCGATCACCAGCCGCGACCCGATCAGTCGACGCTCGTCCAGGTAGTTGCCGATCCTCTCGAGGGACTCGGGCAGCGGGTCGAGCTCCTCGCGCCGGATGCGTCCGAGATCGTCGCCCGCGCTGTACGGGACGACCAGGACGCGAACGCCCCCGTTGTCGGGCAGGCACTCGACCCTGGCGATCTCCGGTGCGACCTGCTGGGTGAGCTCCTCGAAGTCCTCGGCGGTCACCGCCCGACCGCGCGACCGGAGGACCAACGGGCCCCGCAGCTTGGCGTCCTCGATGTCCTCACCACGGGCCCCCCCGGAGGCAGCCGACCGGTTCTCCACCCGCGACACGTACGGGACGCTGGTCTTGAGCACCCGGACCTGGCCGGCTCCCACGTTGCCACTGACCCCGCCGCCCGTTCGGTAGACCTCGAGTTGCAGGTGCGCACCCTTCGGCGGGAGCGCTCCGTACTGCCGCAGCGACCCATCGCCTTCGCGGATCGCCGGTCCGAACTGGACCTCACCGTCGGAGGCGTTGACGTGGAAGTGCCGATCGGTCGGTCCCGACTGGGCGAAATGCTCCACCGAGGTCCACTCGGTCACCCCCTCGTCGGAGACGGCCTGCAGCACGGCGGCGTTCTCCCAGGGCACCACCGGGCGACGCTGCAGGGGAAACCGTTGCGCCGGCGACCCGTCCGACTTCCCGATGCTCTCGTCGCGGACCACCTGCGCGTGCACCATCCGGGCGGTACCACCGATGGTGAAGGCCGACAACGACAGCACCTGCGGCGATTCGCGGTAGGTGGGCTGGTTCTCCTCCGGGACGAGCAACCGGCACCGCAACCAACCGGCGCGGTGACGGGCCTGGATGGCGGCGACGTGGGTTCCCGGCACGTGCAGTACGACATCGCCGGCCCGGTTCAGCCCGCCGGTCTCGTCCCGCTCGAGATCGCAGGGAGTCCAACCGCCACCGGTCCACGCCTCCCACACCAGCGGCGGCCAGTCCGGTCGGACGCCGAGACCCCTGACCCGGCAGTCCATCCGGATCACCACCGCGCACGACGGCACCGCCTGGGACAGGCCGACCAGCAGGGCGTCGCCTGGTTGCGGCACCCGTTGGAAGCAGTCGAAGGACTGGTTCGAGCGCAGCGTCAGCGTGTGGTCGAGGACATCGCCACCGACCGGCGCGGACGCCGCCCGGGCGAACGAACACGGCACGATGTCCAGTTGCCCGACGGTGGAGAACACGATCGGATCGGTGACATCGGTTCGGGGAGTGGCAACTTCGCTCTCGGCGCGGACGACGACGGTCTGCGGTTGCGGCGCCGACAACCAGAAGGTCACCCGCCCTCTGGCGGCCGCCGGCGGCCGCAGCTCGACGCCGATGAGCTCGAGGAACTTGATGTAGTGCCGGTCCGGAACCCGGTTCAACCGGTAGATGAGCTGATCGACCATCTGCGCGAACGCCTCGATCAGGGTGACCCCCGGATCCGACACGTTGTGGTCGGTCCAGGTCGGGCAGCGTTGCTGGACGAGACGTTTCGCGTCGTCCACCAACTGCTGGAAGCGACGATCGTCCAGATTCGGCGCAGGGAGCACCATCTCAGTGGTTCCTCTCCAAGGCGGCTCGCGGCGCGGCCGGCGTGGAACCGGGCCCTGGCGCGGCCGAGAGCTGTTCCGGCTCATCGGGAATCACGTAGAACGGGAAGACCAGGTTGCGCTGGTCGTTGTCCCCGCGGATCACGTAGCGGACGTCGATGAACATCGTCCCCACGTCGTGTGAGTCGAAGCTGACGACGACGTCGGTGACCTCGATCCGGGGCTCCCACCGCTCCAACGCCGACCGGACGTCGTAGGCCACCGCTCCGGCGGTGGCCGCGTTCATCGCGCTGAAGACGTGGTCGTGCACCCGGCAGCCGAAGTCCGGACGCATCGGCCGCTCTCCCGGCGAGGTGGCCAGGATCAACCGGATGGCCTGGGCGATCTCCCGGTCACGCACGACCAACGCGACACCACCGGTCGCATCCGTCGCGAGCGGGAACGCCCAGCCGGCTCCGACGAAGTCGATTCCCGGGTCAGCCGCCATGGTCAGCCTCCGATCATCACGGTCGGTGCACCGACGACGATCGGCGCGCCACACATCGACATGTCGCCCATCCGGGCGGCCGGCATACCGCCGATCAGCACCGTCGGGCACCCTGGCGGTGCGATCGCGGTCGGCGGGTGCACCGCCGGCGGCGGGAACGAGCAGACATGAGGCGTACCCACGGTCGCCGCCGGCATCCCGGCGATCAGCACGGTGGGTACACCGGGAGGACCGATCACCCCGGGGTGACCAGTGGGGTCACCGACCCGCGCGGCAGGCGGCATGGCCGCTCTCCTCTCACGACGACTAGTTGATCTTGACCAGGGTGCCCTGGATGGTCAGCACACCGCTCGACTTCACATCCGTGCTCGCCTGGCCCTCGAGTTTCGCGGTGGCTCCTTTGAGCGCCAGCTCCGCACCCGCGGTGACCTCGACCGAGCCGCCGCCGCCGTTGATCTTGACGCCGCTGGTGGCGGTCATGGCGATCTCGCCGCCCTTGAGTTCGAGTTTCGCGCCCGCCGCGTCGATGACCACCCCACCCTTGCCCTCGACCAGCACCGATCCGTCGCTGTGCACGGTGATCGTGGTGCCCACGGAATCGAGCTTCAGCTGCAGCTTCTCGCCGGTGGTCGACAGCGTGATGCCCTCGGTGCGGCCGTCCTCGTCGAACAGGTCGATGCGGTGACCGCGGCGGGACACCATCGATCGCCGGTTGACCGCCCCGGAGCCGCCGTCGATCAACTCCGTGCCGCCCCGGGGCGGGGTGTCGATGCCGTTGTAGAGACCACCCACCACGTAGGGGCGGCCGATGTCTCCCTGTTCGAAGACCACCAGCACTTCGTCGCCCACCTCGGGCAGCACCATCGCCCCACGGTCTTTGCCGGCGCCCACCTGCACGGTGCGCGCCCAGTCGCTGACGTAGCTGTCCGAGAGCCAGGGGAACGTGAGCGTCACCCTGCCCTGCTGCTCAGGATCCTTGGCGTCGCTGACCTGAGCGACGACCGGCCCCATGCCCATCCGGCCGGCGCCGCCGCCGGTCAACCCGAACAGGCTGCGCTCCTGCCCAGCGCTCACCGAGAACGTCGTGGTGTAGCCGGTTGTCGGTTCGTACCGGTGCCGTGACGTGGTGACCATGTACTTACCGTCGAACGGCGCGCCGATGTTGTCGATGCTGATCGCCGCACCCGCGCAGAGTTTCGGGTTCCCCCGGGCCACACCCTCGAACTCGGCGAACGCACCGGCGATCTGGGCCGCCAGGGCGCCGGCCGCCCCTTCGACCTCGGCCTGGGTGCGGTAGGCGACGTCGGAGGCGACGTAGATCTGATCACCGAAGACCTTGGCCAGTTCGGCCGGACTTGTCGTCGGGAGCACCGCACTGGTGGTCCTGGCCGGCGCGGTGGCCACGAAGGCCCTCTTCTGGGCGATGTCCCAACCCCGGGCCTCGACCTCCTTGACCTGCTCCGCAGCGGTGATCACCGACCGGAACCGCAGGAGATCCGAGCCCAGTTGCAGCACCAGCGGGTGCGGAGCCGGCCCGGTGCTGCCGGCGGGAGCGTCGGCGGCAGTCCCGGGCTTCTGGAAATTAAAAGTGCCGTCCTTGACCGCCACGTCGAAGGAGCACTCCCGCGCCAGTGCGGACAGGAACTCCCAGTCGGTCACGCCACCCTGGGAGCGGTGGTCGAAGACCGTACTGGTGGAATCCACCGTGCCGACGGTGAGACCGGCCCGCTGGGCGACCTTCTTCGCGATGTCGGAAGCGGTGCTCTGCAGATAACTCTCGGTGCGTCGACCGCGGAACAGCCGGTGCGCCTGGTCGTACCCACGGATGACGGTGTACGTGCCGGTGCTGTCGAATTCGGCCTCCAGAGCGGTCACCTCACCCTGGATCAGCCGCTCCGGACCGTTGCCGGCATCGGTGGCCACCGAGACCGTGACCGAGGAGCCGATCTTCGCCCCGGACGTGGCGACGACGATGCGGTCGCCGTCACGGAAGCGGAGGAAGAACACGTCCGGCAGGTGCAGGCTGTCGTCGACGAAGGCAGACGTCAGCAGCGCCTGCGCGTCCGCGGGAAGTGGTCGGCCGTCGATCTGCACGACGAAGCCGGAACTCGTGGGCACGTCTCAGCCCGCACTGTCGACGAGTTCGTCGGCCGAGGGCAGCAGCAGCACCGCACCGTGGGCCATCCGCAGCGGGTCGTCGATCCGGTTGAAGTGGGCCAGCTCCCGCCACAACGAGGCGTCGCCGTACTCGGCGTGCGCCACCGACGCCAGCGAGTCCCCCACGACCATCCGGTGGATGCGACGGACCGCGAGTGAGCCCGATGTCGGATTCTGTCGCACCTCGCCGGGCATCTCCTCCATGGTCACGCTGCAGGTGGCCCGGATGGGGGTGCCGCTACTCGTGAACAGGGTGTACTTCGCGCTGACCTGGGTGACGAACGCCGGGAAGCTGCTGATACCGCCCCAGGTGAAGACCACCAGCGGTGGAATGGGTTTCGGTTGCCCGGCAGTCTTGTCGGTGGGCACACAGCAGGAGAAGACCTGCTCGACGGCGGCGACCACGCTGCCGTCGTGGGTACGGCTCGCATCGAAGAACATCTCGAGGGTCAGCTTGCACGGATCCGCCCCGGTGAACTGCGGCGGCGCCGCCTTCTTCGCCTTCGGGTCGCTCTTGCGCTCCCACTTGGCGGACTTGGCGATCGTGAGTTCCTTCGGGTTGAACTGGAACGTGATGACCCCGATCTCGGCGTCCCGTTTGCGCCCCCCGGTGGCCGGCGAGGATTCGTACATCGTGAGGGTCGCGTGCGCGACCTCCGGTGGGCTGCTCGACTTCGTCGGGCGCCCGCCGCCGCTGTTCTTGAGGGCGATGACGTTCATCGCCGGCCGATCTGCGAACGGATCCCGTGGTGCGCAAGCTCCAGGGTCTCGGTGACCACCTTCGGCGAGTCCACATTCAGGCTGGGCCCGGTCCACCGCACCGGGATGACGCCGTCCAGCGACCATTCGACGACCGGTTCGCCACCCGCGGTCATCGCCTTGATCACCGCGGTCGTCGGGGTGACGCCGTTGACCATGGCGGCGAACCACTCGAGCAACAGGACGCTGTCCGGCCCGATCGGACGGGTCAGTTTGATGTTCGAGTACTTGATCCTGGTCGGCAGTTGCCAGACCATGCCGTTGTTGCCGCCCTCTTCGCGCTGCTCGATGACGACCTCGAAGCCGAGACCTTCACAGCTGTTGAAGATGCCCAGCGAGGTCTCGCGCTCGGTGAAAGGGAAATCGACACTGACGCCGAAGCACACGCCGACCGCGGGTTCGTCAGTGGCCATCAGTTCTCCCTCAGATCGTCAAGATGTCGGATGCCTACCTGGGTGTGGATCATCGGCGTAGGTCGGTGACCATGCCGGCGCGTTCCCGATCCATCCACAGCTCGGACTTCAGGCGGGCGCTGAGCGGGTCGAAGAGCCGGCGGGCGAGCTCGTCGAGATCGGTCGGGAGACCTGCGACACCACCGGCCGGGGCAGCGACGGGAGGCGGTGCCGACGGTGCGTCCATCGCGGTCTGCACCGCTGCCGGGGTCCGGCGCTCGTCGACGAGCGATCGGCTGACCACGCCGGCCGCCTCCGACGAGTAGCGGGAGACGACATCGGACCCGACCGGTTCCGCGGTGCGGATGGCCTGGCCCGCCGACGACGGGTCCGCCGACCGTTGGGCGGTGGCGTCCCGGTGTCCGGTCACGATCAGGGGGGTAGGTACTGACGGTTCGAACCCGACTGAGGTGTCGCTGTGGGGTCGCGTCACGCCGCTGGTGATGGCGGCGGTCCCGGGGTCGAACATCCGCTGCAGCGACATCGTGCGCACCGTGACCGGATCGTGCTGGGCCGGCGCCGATGGAGTCACCATCGGCGCGCCGAGTCCGCGGACGGCGGGCGTCCGCTGGACCACCGCCGATGCATCACGGGTCGAAAAAGGCTGCGAAATCGACGCTGTCGCTGTCCCGGACCCGACCCCGGTTCCGATCCGGCGGACCGTGGCGACCGAGCCCTCGCCGGCCGGCGCGGCGGCCGTCGGCGGCAGCGCGCCGGCGGTCAGCACAGTGAGGCCCGTGTCGGACAGCAGCGGTGCCACCGTCGGTTCACCAGCGGGATCGGCGTGCGTCGGGGCTGAGGCTGCCCCGGTGTCCCGGACTGCCGACTGATCTGCCATCTGCTCTGCCCCCTGCGCTGCCGTCTGCTGATATGCCGTCCGGTCGGCAACGCGTTGCGCCACCGGCGAGGTCGACCCGGCGGTGGCTGACGGCTGCGGTGCCCGACGGTGGGGCAGCACGAGTTCGGGGGCATCCTGCGGCGCGATCGTCGGTTCCGCGTCGCGCTGCGCCGTGGCGCGCGGCGACGTGGCGCGCGGCGACGTGTCGCGCGGCGACGGGGTCGGGCCGGCGAACACTTCGTCGAGCGCGATGGGTGTGGGCGACTCCGACATGCCGCGGCCCAGCAGTGGATGCGTGGACAGGTGTGGCACGGCCAGGTGAGGCGACGACGCTCGTACCGGTGTCGCGCCGACATCGAAGCTGGTCGCCACCACCGAACGCTGGATCATCGTGTCCGTCGCGATCGGCGCACCGAGACCCGGCCGACGGGTGGCGGGTGACGGTGACACCCCCGCAGACATCACCTTCAGGTCCGGCCCGGCGGACGTCGGCGGCTCGGCTGGGGCTCGAGCGGCCCGGGTCTCGGGGGCGGCGCGCGCGTCCCCGGCATCACCGGTGCTCTCAGCTTCGCCGGTGATGCCGGCGCCGGTCGGGTCGAGGGCCCGCATGAGATGTGACAGCCCCACGAGTGGCGCGGACGACGCGGCCGACGCGGAATCGGTAGCGGCACGGCCGGGCAGCGGGGCCGTGGTCGCCCCTGGCCCAGGCGAGGCGGTGTCCCCGAGGGAAACGGTCGCGTTCGCGCCGAGCTGCACAGCACCGTCGGATCGCCCCGCCGATCTGGCCACCAGGACCGGCACAGTGGTGGGCAAGGCGACGAGATCCGGCACGGCCACGACGGTTGCGGCCCGGTGACCGGTCAGATCGTGCGGGACCCGTTGGACCGGTGGTGATGTCGGAGCCGACAACAGCGGCCCGAGATCCAGCCCCGGGCGTGCGTTCCGCGCCCCGGTGCCTTCCGGAGCCGTAGGAGTGGTGGGAGTCGTCGGGGCCGACAGAGACGCCGGGGACGGCTCGGGCGCGGACGGGCCGGCTACGAACCGCTGGACCTCGGGATCGGCCGGCACGGCCGCCTCAGCGGCACGGCCGACCAGCGGGGCCACGCGGGAGGCCGGCGTCTCTTCGGCGGCGCCGGCCACGACCGTCCCGCCGTCGATCGACTCTTCCTGGTTGGGGGCGGCGTCCACATCGACGCGACTCGATACCGCCCCGATCGGCGCGGCCGGCGGCTCCGTGACAGCTGCCGGGTGAAGTGACAACAGTGGGTGCGATTGTGCTGT
>JBDSLP010000078.1:0-15776 GCA_039916325.1 Nakamurella sp.
GTATGAGCTGGATCGCGTCTGATGTAAACGATTTCTGATGACGCCTGGCTTTTCGAAGTCGACCCGAGGTGCGATCCCACACTGGGCTCCGCTGACGTGTGGCTGTCCATCACGGCGAGGTCTGCGGCAGGCTCGCCGCGCTCGGGTGCACGTCGATCCGGCGATGGTGACGGTGGGTGATCGCGGTCACTACCACGTGACCGTCCGGTCAGCGAATCGGCTGCAACGGCCTGCAACGCGAACGGGGGAACTCCGACCGAAGGGTTTTGGACGTAAACGTTAAAACGGACATTTGCCTTCACTCGAATGCCAACTGACCAGAAGTGGTGCTGCTGGCTCGCCCCGCTGGGTGGAGGGGGAACTCGCGGTGTCCTGGTGGAATGCGATGCGGACCTGCCGCGCCCTGATGTTCAGTGAGCAGCGGGAATGCGCCGCTCGGCCGGGAGTCAACGCGTTGAACACGGTGATAGGACTGACTCGAGCTTCCACCCAGAAGGATGATTTTCGGTGGTTAGTTGATCGGACGAGAAGTTCTGCGGCAGATGTGGCCCCACTGTTCACAACTTGATTTCTTGTGCGTACGGTCTCGATCACATCCTTTTCACATGCGGCCGTGGGCGTGCGTCACAACGCGCGCATCCGTGACCCCACACCTTCGGAGGAATTGAGTGCGGAAGATCGTGGCGGGCTTGCTCGCCGTGTCACTCGCGACCGGATTCGGCGGGACGGTGATCAGCCCCGCTCTCGCGTCGGCGGTCCCCGCCGCAGACACTTCGGGCGCCATCACGACGCCGGAGACGACGCGGACGGTGGATGACCTGCCCAACCCGCTGGAAGACAAGCGCCGCGAGCTCCGCCAGGAGGCGGTGACCGGTGTTCTGAACGGGGAGCTCCAGACCCAGCAGGTCAACGGCAGCACCGTGGTCAAGGTCGGCACCGCCGACGAGGCGCCGACGGCAAAAGACGGCGCCCGTCGCTCGGAGGCCAAGAGCACCGACCAGTACGTCGAGCTGGGTCGGGAGAAGACCGACCGGATCTTCGTCATCCTGGCCGAGTTCGGCAACGAGCGGCACCCTGATTACCCCGACCAGGACACCAACAAGAGCATCCCCGGACCGGCGGTCTTCGACGGTCCGCTGGTCAACCAGATTCCCGCGCCCGACCGTGCGGTGGACAACAGCACCAAGTGGCTCCCGAACTTCAGCCAGGAGTACTTCCAGAAGCTGTACTTCAGCGACAACCCCGCCGACGAATCCCTGAAGAGCTACTACGAGTCCCAGTCGTCCGGCCGTTACTCGGTCGGCGGCGAGGTGACCGACTGGGTCAAGGTGAAGTACAACGAGGCCCGCTACGGTCGCTCGGACGGCTACCCGTGTGCGAGCAACGTCTGCAGCAACACCTGGCAGCTCGTCGCCGATGCCGCCAACCAGTGGGTGGCCGATCAGCAGGCCGCGGGTCGCAGCGCCGACGAGATCGCCGCCGACATGGCCAGTTTCGACCAGTGGGACCGGTACGACTACGACGGTGACGGCAACTTCAACGAGCCCGACGGCTACATCGACCACTTCCAGATCGTTCACGCGGGCGGTGATCAGGCCGACGGTGATCCGAACCAGGGTGAGGACGCCATCTGGTCACACCGCTGGTACGCATTCAGCACCGGCGTCGGCACCTCGGGCCCGGGCGACAACAAGCTCGGCGGTACCCAGATCGGTGATACCGGCGTCTGGATCGGCGATTACACCATCCAGCCGGAGAACGGCGGCCGGAGCGTCTTCTACCACGAGTACGGTCACGATCTCGGTCTGCCGGACGACTACGACACCAGCGGTGGCGGCGACAACCCCAACGAATACTGGACCCTGATGGCCCAGAGTCGTCTCGGGGCCAAGGGTGAGCAGTTCATCGGCGATCGCGGTGGTGACATCGGTGCCTGGAACAAGCTGCAGCTCGGCTGGCTGGATTACCAGGTCGAGGTCGCAGGCACGAAGAAGAAGATCGACCTCGGACCCGAGGAGTACAACAGCGAGAACGCCCAGGCTCTGGTGGTCGTCCTGCCCAAGAAAGAGCTCACCTCGGACCTCGGAGCGCCGAAGAGCGGTGCGGCCCAGTGGTACTCCGGTGCCGGCGACGATCTGTCGAACTCCATGTCGCGACAGGTCGCGCTGCCCGCAGAGCCCGCGACCCTGAGCTTCCAGGCCCGCTGGAACATCGAGGACTGTGGCCCCGACGCGTGTGACTACGCCTACGTCCAGGTCGACGACGGCACCGGGTGGGCAGCGATCCCGGGCTCGATCACGCTGCCCGACGAGGGCAACGGGATCGACGGCGTCAGCGACGGATGGCAGCCCGCCGCCTTCGATCTGTCCGCCTACGCGGGCCAGACCGTCGGTCTCCGGGTGCTGTACTCCACTGACGGTGCGGCGCAGGGCACCGATCCGTCGGCCCCGTCCGGCATCTTCGTGGACGACATCTCGTTGACCGCCGGCGACGCCACGTTGCTCACCGACGGCGCCGAAAATCCTCCCAATGGATGGACTCTGGACGGTTTCAGTGCCGTCGGCGCCACCACGACGACGCAGTTCGACAACTACTACATCGCCGGCTACCGGACGTACGTGGCGTACGACAAGTACCTGAAGACGGGTCCGTACAACTTCGGTTTCGGTCCGGCTCTGCCGGACAAGGTCGAGCACTACGCGTACCAGACCGGTTTGTTGATCTCGTACTGGGACACCTCGCAGTCGGACAACAACGTGAACGTGCACCCGGGTGAGGGGCGCAACCTCTACATCGACTCCCGGCCCGAGACCCTGTACCGGCTCGACGGGTTGCCGTGGCGGACCCGCATCCAGCTGTACGACGCACCGTTCACCAAGAAGAAGGCCAGCTCGTTCACCCTGCACATCGCGGGACAGCCGAGCTACATCCGCGGCGAGCGCGGGGTGCCCACCTTCAACGACACCAAGAACTACTTCGATCCGGAGTTGGCCAATCACGGGGTCAAGGTGGCCGATGCCGGCGTCACCATCAAGGTGCTCAAGGAACGTGCCAACGGCGCGACGATCCGGTTGGGCTCGACCCATTGACCGGAGACGCATGACCTGATCACACCGACGGCGCCCCGGGGAGACCCTGGGCGCCGTCGGCGTTCTCGGGTCAGGTGAGCCCAGCACCCGGATCGCAACAGCAGGATGCCGTCCCATGCAACCGATCTGCCCCGTGACGACGTCGGAGAGGTATGAACACGATGAACCGCCTTATCCTTCTCGTCGGCGCGCTGGCGCTCACCGCCGCCGGCTGTGCCGGCTCCCGCTCGGACGAGCCGACCGAAGGCGTCGGTACGCCGCCGACGTCGAGCTCCGGCCCCGGCACCGAGCCCCTGACCAGCCCGGTCGAGTCGGTGCCCGGGTCCAACGCTGCCGAAGCGCCCGCGCCGTCGGTCCCGACGGGGCCCACCGATCTGGCGACGCGGCCGATGTCCACCACGGTGTTACCGACGATCCAGCCCCCGACAGCGCCGCCGTCGCTGCCCAGCGACCAGTTGACCGGGCTCTGGGTGGTCGGCACCGTGACCACTGCCGGCGAAGGTTCCTGTTCCACCGTGACCGCCGACGACGGACGGGTTCTCACGCTGTCGGGGGGCGGCCCGCTCGTCGAGGGGGATCGCGTCAAGGTGCGCATCGTGCAGCCGCCGCGTGCGGTCTACTGCGGTGACGTCGAGGCCTGGACGCTGCTCGAGGTCGCCCCGGCCGGCTGAGTTCTTCGACTCGGCACCGTGGGCGGTCGCCTTCCGCGCGCCGGGCGACCCCCTGTGGCCCGGCAGGACGACGCGGCGGATCAACTCCAGCCGAGAGGGTCCACTCCGCCTGGGATGTCGGCCTCCGGGTCGTAGGGGGTCCGGGACAGTCGGAAGGATGCCAGGTCCAGGTGGGGCGGCCGTCCGACCGGTCGGACCACCGTCAACGTCTCGCCCAGGTAGTAGCCGTCCTGGCCCTCCCAGGTGTCCGGTCCGGTCGGTCGGAAGCGGGCGCCGCGTCCGGAGACGACCGGCGAGAGCTCGAGCCAGCGGTCGGCCCGGACGTGCAGTGCGAGCCGTGACGGACCCCAGAACCACTCGCCGGTCAGCTCCAACAGCGCGGCGTCGGCCGGCCGGGCGTGCCAGACCTCCGGGGTGCGGGGGAACCGCCGGTCGACGGTGTCGAACAGGTCACCGACCAACGTGGTGCTCAGCCCGTGGGTGGTGTTGGCCAGCACGACCAGTCCGTCGCCGTCGGCCCGGAAACGCAGCGCGGCCAGGAATCCCGGCATCGAGCCGCCGTGCCCGTGGACCCGGATCCCGGCCGTATTGACCACGTCCAGCCCGAGCCCATAGGCGCGCGTCCAGGCGGCGCCGGGAGCGTCGTCCCAACTGTGCGGTCGCTTCATCTCCGTGAGCGCCGTGGCGGGCAGCACCCCGTCGAGGCCGGCGTGCAGGAAAGCCGCGAACCGGGCGAGATCGCCCGTGGTGGACCACAGTTGACCGGCCGGCGCCATCGCGGCCGCATCGTGTTCGGGCTCGGCGAGAACGAGGTCGGCGTAGGGGTGTACGGCGAGGCCGGACGCGTGCGGAGCCTGCGGGCGGTTCGTGGTCCGGGTCATCTCGAGTGGACCGAGGATCTCATCGCGGACGCAGTCCAGCCAGCTCCGGCCACGCAGCCGGGCCACCACCGCGCCGAGGGCGCCGTACCCGACGTTGGAGTAATGGAACCGGCCTACCGCGAGATCCCGGGCGATCAGCTGGCGACGCAGCTCCTGCTCGTCGACCCCGGGCGTGCGCTCCCACCAGGAATTCTCGGTCTCGGCGCGCATCCCGGCGGCGTGGCTGAGCAGCGACCGCACGGTAGCGGTCGGCATGGCCGTGCCGGGCAGGAACTGCTCGAGCTCGTCGTCCAGACTGAGCGCACCTTCTTCCCGCAGCCGCATCACGAGCACCGCCACGAAGGTCTTGGTGATCGACCCGATCCGGTACTGGGTGTCCGGGGTCACGGCGGCGCCGTACGGCCGCGCGTCCTGCGTCCCGACCGCGTGCTGCCATCGGATCTCGCCGTCCCGGACCCAGGCCGCGGAGATCGACGGCAGCCGTCGCTCGGCCTGCTCCCGGGCCAGCCGCAGGCTCAACGGGTCGGTCATGGTCCCACGATAGGCGGGCCGCACAGCACGGCCGGAACTGCCCTCAGCGGGCGGGAAGGGCGCGCGTACGCTCGTTCCGTGCATACCCAGCGCGGCCTCGTCGACTACGCCCTCCGGCGTCGTTCGGTGCTCGCGCAGGTCACCAGTGGTCGCGTCCCGGTGTCGGAGGTGTGTGAGGCCAGCCCGTACCTGATGCAGGCCGCGAAGTTCCACGGGGTGGCCAGCGACGTTCCCTGCCCGGTGTGTCGGAAAGAGAACCTGACCCACGTCCACTGGATCTACGGGGACGAGATCGGCGCCGCCGCCGGTTCCGCGCGCACCCCGCCGGAGCTGGAGAAGCTGGCGCAGGGGCACAGCGAGTTCAACGTCTACCTGGTCGAGGTCTGCCGGACCTGCCACTGGAACCACCTGGTGTCCTCGTTCGTGATGGGCCACGACGGCGAGCGCTCCCCGAAGGCCCGGCGCGCACGCGGCTGAGGCCCGGTCGAGGTCGCGCCGTGGCCACGAGCGCGCCCAGTAGCATCCGTGCGGTGAGCAAGCGAGCCGATCAGGGGACGGCCAGGCCTGCGGTTGACCCGTCGGCGACCGATCCGAGCGCGACGCTCGATCCGTACGAGCGCGTGGTGCCCAGCTGGACCGATCCCACCGTTCGGCGTGCGTCGCAGTCGATCGGCGGCCCACTCGGCCGGCACGCCCAGGTCGGCCGCCTACTGGTGCTGACCCCGTTGCGGGTCTGCCTGCTGATGGCGCTGCTGTTCCTGCTTTTCGGGTGGCTGGCGAAATCGCCGTGCATCCAGCAGACGGCGGGCGCGAACGGCACGTTCGTCCTGGATTCCAGCGCGAACCGCCAGTGGATCTCAGGTTGCTACAACGACGTCGTCCCGGCCTACCAGATCCACGGACTGAACCAGTCGATCTCGCCGTTCGCGACGCACTACGCGAGTGACGGCACCGTCATGCCCTCGTTGCCCTACTCGGCGCTGACCGCCGCATTCATGTGGCTGGTGGCCCGGGTGACCGGCGCCTACCTCAAGATCGCCGACGGGACCGGACTGCTTCCCGCGCCGCTGGACGTCGGGGCGTTCTTCACCTTCGGTGCGGTCGCCCTCGGGCTGATCTACCTGTGGGCGGTGGCCAGCACACTGAAGATCTCCCGCCGCCGACCGTGGGACACCGCCATCATGTGCCTGTCACCGCTGCTGGTGGTGCATGCCTTCACCAATTGGGACATCCTGCCGATCGCGCTGCTCGCTGCGGCGATGCTGTCCTGGTCCCGGTCCCGGACGGTCTGGGCGGGCGTCTTCCTCGGTCTGGCGGTGGCCGCCAAGCTGTACCCGGTCCTGTTCCTGGTCCCGCTGGTGGTACTCGCTCTGCGCACCGGGCGGCAGCGTCCGGTGCTGCAGACCACCCTCACTGCAGTCCTCGCGTGGCTGGCGGTGAACCTGCCGTTCATGCTCACCGATCCGACCGCGTGGAGTCGGTTCTACGCCACCAACGTCGACCGGAGGCCGGAGTTCACCACGCTGTGGTCGGTGTTCTCGTCCTGGTCGGGCTCGACCCTGCTCACCCGCGATCCGGCCCCCGGCCAAGCGCCTGAACTGCTGAACGCCATCGTCGCCGTGCTGCTGGTCGTCGCGGTCCTGCTGATCGGCTGGCTCGGGCTCGCCGCCTCCCGGCGGCCGCGGCTCGCCCAGCTGATGTTCCTCACGGTGGCCGCGTTCCTGTTGATCACCAAGACCTGGAACCCGCAGTTCTCGTTGTGGCTGCTGCCCTTGGCCGTGCTGGCGTTACCGCACTGGCGGCCACTGCTGGTCTGGCAGCTTGCCGAGGCGGCGCTGTGGTGGCTGCTGATGTTGACCTTCGGCACCCGCGGCGACAGCACTGCGCGGTACGCGCTGATCTCGGCTTACCCGTTCCAGACGGTGGCGCTGGTCCGGGACGGCCTCGTCATCATGCTGATGGTGATGGTCATCCGGGAAATCCTGCGGCCGGCTCTCGATCCGGTCCGCCAAGCCGGTGACGACGACCCCACGGGCGGGGTGTTCACGGATGCTCCGGACCGGCTGTCGCTGCCGTCCCTGCCGGCCCTGCTGGGCTTCGGCCGCGTCCACCCCGCATCTCCCGAAGCGTTCGGGGACCCCGTGTTCGACAGGGTCGACGATGGCGACGATGTGGTGACGTCGCCCCGTGAGTGACCGGACCGACGGGTGGATCGTCGCCGGGTCACAGCAGGTGCGGGCACACTGGGACGGTCGCCCGAAGACGAGAACTGCTCGTCATCCCGTATCGCAGGAGCACACGTGACCCTATGCACCACCCGTCCCCGGAGCCGCCGGTGGGTGGCGCTCGTGGCTGCTGCCGCGCTGTCGGTGACGTCGGTGTGGGGTACGGCGGCGGCATCGGCATCGGCATCGGCTTCGGCGGCGGAGCCGGGTGTCCAGGCGGTCGTCGACGCCGGAGTGGACAACGCCGCCGCGCAGGGCATCCGGCAGGGCGTGACGGTCGTCGATCGCGCCGACGGCACCGTGCTGGCCTCCCACAACGGCGAGGCCGTGTTCAACTCGGAGTCGATCCTGAAGCTGTTCACCGCCGCCTACTACCTCATCCAGGCGGACGGTCAGCCGGACGAGGACACGGCCGGCGCGCTCCGGACCATGATCGCGGTGTCCGACGACACCATCCAGTCCGACCTGTGGCGGCGCGACATCGTGCCCACCATCGCCGACCGGTACGGCCTGGTCAGCACCACCAACGCCAACAACGCGAGCTCCCGCAACTGGGGCTCCGGCAAGATCACCCCCGACGACCAGGCCCGGTTCCTGTGGGGGATCTCCCAGGATCAGGTGGTCGGGCCGTGGTTGATGCAGTGGATGGCGGCGTCGGAGCCCACGGCAGCCGACGGTTTCGACCAGACCTTCGGGCTGAACGCGGTGACCGGCGACCACGGATCCAAGCAGGGGTGGAGCGACTTCGGCTGGTCGCCGTACAACATTCACTCGGTGGGTTGGACAGGGCGCTTCTTCGTGGCCGTCCTGCAGAGCTCCACCACGGCCGGCAGCAACACGATGAAGGCCACGTCGACCTTCACCGCCCAGGCGCTGACCGACCTCACGAACACGATGTACCCGCCGGCGATCCCGCCGGAGGTGGCTCCGGCCGTGCTGGATTGCGACGCCGACGAATGGCTCGACGCCGTGCTGTTGCGCGTCGTCGTCCGCCCGATGGACGTGGCTCTGAGTACCGCCGCCGGTACCGAGACCTGGTGCGCCACATGAGGATTTCCGTACCGAGTGGAGGCGGCGACGATGGCCCTGATCCGGTGTGACTTCTATTCCGACGCGCTCAACGTCAGCACGTCGATGGCCGTGCTGCTGCCCGAGCGGACGTCGTCGCCGACCGGGATGGGCGGTGCCCCCGCGGCCGCAGCCGCCCCCAGCTTCCCGGTGCTGTATCTGCTGCACGGGCTGTCGGACGACCACACCGCCTGGCTGCGCCGGACCGCGCTGGAGCGCTACGTCGACACGCTGGGCCTGGCCGTGGTGATGCCCTCGGTGAGCCGCAGCTTCTACACCGACGAGGCCCTCGGACTGGACTACTGGACGTTCCTCGCCGACGAGCTGCCCACGAAGGTGGAGTCGATGTTCCGGGTGTCGGACCGGCGGGAAGACCGCTTCGTCGCCGGGTTGTCGATGGGCGGCTACGGGGCGATGAAGTGGGCGCTGCGCCGGCCCGATCGGTTCGCGGCGGCGGCGTCGCTCTCCGGGGCGCTGGACCTGGCCCGGATCCAGCGGGACCGGCACCGCGCCGAGGATCCGCGGATGATGCAGCGGTTGTTCGCTGACGGCGTGGTCGCCGGTTCCGACGACGATCTGCTGCACCTGCTCGGGACGGTCGCCGACCCGCCCGCGCTCTACGTGGCGTGCGGCACCGAGGACTACCTGGTGGACGACAACCACCGCTTCGTGAACGCCTGCGCCGCTGCCGATGTCGAACTGACCAGCGACTTCGGCCCGGGTGCCCACGACTGGGCGTACTGGGATGCCACGATCCAGGACGTGCTGGCGTGGCTGCCGCTGGGTTCACGTGACCTTGTCTGACCTGCTCGGCGACGCCCGATCCGAGCTGGCCGCGACCACGGCCGCATTGGCCGAGATGCGTCGGCTGCGGACGGACCGGGTGGACGACGACGAGCACGACCCGGAGGGCAGTCCGCTGTCGGCGGAGTGGGCCCGGCTGGACGGGCTGCGCCGGGTCGCGGCGAGGCGGCTGGTCGACGTCGAGGCGGCGATCGCGCACTCCGCTGCCGGCCGCTACGGGATCTGCGCCCGCTGCAGCGGGGTGATCGCAGCGGGTCGGTTGGAGGCACTGCCGACCGCGACCCGCTGCGTGCACTGCGCCTGATCGGTCCGCTACCGCTCCGAAGGCCAAGACTGCCCGAAAGATCCTGTGCAGCGGAGTGGGGGCAGGCTTACGCTCCGCGGGTCGGACGAAGGACGTCAGGATTTGCACCCATCAGGAGACCGCCGTGCATCACCGTCATCTGCGTTTTCGGTTGGCTTTCGGGCTGGGTCTGACGCTGGTCCTCGGTGCCTGCAGTGGGCCCAGCGACACGGCGGGTTCGGCGGCTGCGCTGGCCAACGAAATCTCGGCCGCGGCGGCGGCCGCGGCCGCCGCCGCTAGTGCCGACCTTGCCGGGACCCAGGCTCCGGCGGATCCGGCAGGCTCGGATCCGGTCGGGTCCAACGCGGCCGCGGCGTCGTCGACCGTTGTGGTGCCGCCGGTAACCCGTGAGATCGGGAAGACCGGATGGTACGACGGTTTCGCCATCACGGTCGGCAAGGTGACGGCCGAGCCGGGGTACGGCACGGACATCGACGTGACGGTCGCGATGACCTACCAGAACCTGGGGGTCGAGAACAACTCGCCGTCCAGCGGCAGCGTGGAGCTCGGCGGGTTGGTGGTGGACGGCTTCTTCGACACTCCGACCATTCCAGGTGGCGCCAAGGGTGCCGGCACCGTGACCTTCAGCGTCGTGCCGGATGCGCCGCTGACCCCGGCCGAGGCGATCGACCAGGTCACGCTGGTCTGGGGCGACACCTCGGACAACCAGACGCAGATCCCGTTCGCCGACAGCGGTGACGTCAAGAGCCAGGAACCACAGTCACTCGCGTTGACCGGCACGCTCACGCAGGGCCAGATCATCGTGGACGTGGTGAGTGGGTCTTTCACGCCGAGCTACCAGTCCGGCGAGAAGGGCAAGGCGCTGCTGAACGTCCGGGTCAAGCTGACCTGCGCGGCGGACTGTAACGCCAGCGGTTGGAATACCGGACGCGAAGAGTTCTCGGTGACCGGTCCCGACGGCAACGCGGTGGTCGCCGACCAGCGGAGCGAGTACTGCTGCGACGCCCTGTATCCGGGGACGGTGTCGGACAGCGAACGCAACGTGTTGACCTTCGTGGTCCCGTTGCCGGGGACCGGCGACTACACCCTCACCTACGACAACAAGAACCTGTCGTCCACCGGCATCGCGGCGCCGACGTTCACCTTCACCGTCTGACCAGGGCCACCCGCGGGACTACTGGTGGGCGACTACTCGTCCTCGGCGTCCAGTGCGGCCAGCGCCCCGCTGAGCGCGCCGAGCGCCATCGTGATCAGCCCGGACCGCTGGCCGTCCGGGCAGCCGGCCCTGGACCAGGTCAGTGCCGCACTGTCGAGGAACCCGAGATAGCCGTGCAGGGCCTGGTTCTCGGCGTCTCCGGCGGGACGGTCCAAGGTATCGCGGACGTAGCCCACGAAGCGCTCACGGGCTTCGGTGCGGACCTGCCGGGCGGGGCTGAAGCCCGCGTCGGGCGCGCGGAGCGGGCTTGCCCAGCCCGCGCCGGAGACAGCGACGAAGTCGAGGTAGGCGTCGATGGCCAGGGCCACCCGGGTCCAACCGTCGGCGCTCGGTCCACCCGCGGCGGCCGCGGCCGCTCGCCAGCGCTTCTCGAGCTCGGCGGCGGCGTGCTCCACGATCTCGACGTAGAGCTCGCTCTTGGTCGCGAAGTAGCGGTGGACCAGCGCTTCCGACGCACCTGCGGTCGTGGCGATGCCGGCCAGGCTGACCTGATCGTAGGGGGCGGTGGCAAACGCGGCCTGCGCGGCGGTCAGGATCGCCGCCCGTCGCTGGGCGATCGGGAGCCGCTGACGGGGACGACGATCGACACGGGCCATGGTGGGTAGATTACCTGGGTAATGAGAATTGCTCACTATCCACTGCGTCGCGATCAGTAGGAGTTCGTCACATGTCTCAGGAGTGGTCCGCGCACGCGATCTGGTGGCAGGTGTACCCGCTCGGGTTCGTCGGGGCGCGCACGGAGCGCGACCCGTCCGCCGCTGTGGTCCACGCCCTGGGCCGGATCGAGCCGTGGCTGGACTACGTCATCGAGATGGGCTGCAGTGGAATCGCTCTCGGCCCCGTGTTCGCGTCCGAGACACATGGCTACGACACGATCGACTTCTTTGCGATCGACCGCCGCCTGGGTGACGATGCCGATTTCGACGCGCTGGTCGAGGCTGCGCACGCCCGCGGCCTGCGGGTGCTGCTCGACGGCGTCTTCAATCACGTCGGTCGCGCCCATCCGGCGTTCGCCGCTGCCCTGACGGACGGTCCGTCGTCGCCGACAGCGTCATGGTTCCGGCTGGACTGGCCGGACGGATGGACGCCGGGTGACCCCGCGCCGTCAGCCGGCAACTTCGAGGGTCACGATCAGCTGGTGGCGCTGAACCACCAGAGCCCCGCCGTGGTCGAGCTCATCGTGGACGTGATGACTCACTGGCTGTCGCGTGGGGCGGACGGCTGGCGGCTGGACGCCGCCTACACCGTGCCCGAGCCGTTCTGGGCGCAGGTGCTGCCGCGGGTGCGCGGGGCCCATCCGGACGCCTGGATCGTCGGCGAGGTCATCCACGGCGACTACCCCGAGATCGTCGCGGCCTCCGGAATGGACTCGGTCACCCAGTACGAGCTGTGGAAGGCGATCGGGAACGGGATCCAGGAAGGCAATTTCTACGAGCTCGCCTGGTCGATGACGCGTCACAACGAGTTCCTGGCCACGTTCGTTCCGATGACGTTCATCGGGAATCACGACGTCACCCGGCTCGCCACCCAGATCACCGACGCGCGGCACCACCTGCACGCCCTGGTCGTCCTGATGACCGTGGGCGGGGTGCCGGCGGTCTATTACGGCGACGAGCGGGGGTTCACCGGCCTGAAGGAGGAGCGATTCGGCGGCGACGACGCGATCCGACCGGCGTTCCCGGCCGGCCCGGACGATCTCGCCCCCGACGGCTGGCCGACCTACCACCGGCATCAGGAACTGATCAGCCTGCGCCGGCGGCATCCGTGGCTGCATCAGGCCACGACCGCCGAGCTGTCGCTCACCAACACCGGCTACGCCTACGAGGCCCGGTCCGGCGAGAACCGCCTGGTCGTGGCGCTCAACCTCGACGACGCCGAGCTCGTCCTCGCCGACCTCGAGGTCTCCCAGGTGCTGGCCGGTCAGGCCGAGCTCGACGGTGGGTCGGTGCGGGTGCCGGCCCACGGCTGGGTCGTCCTGAGCTGAGGGGTCGCGTCGGGTGCTGTGGCTCGCGATCCGCTGGTACCCTGGGAAAGTTGTGCCCGGACGGGTCGACCTGATTCCGTCCTGCAACACCCTCCTGTCGCGGAACGACCGCGGCCGATGAGCCCATAGGAGGTGTTCGTGAGCGTATCCACAGCGCCGCGTCACTACGAGCTTCTGCTCATTCTGGATCCCAGTCTCGACGAGCGCACCGTCGCTCCCTCGATCGACACCTTCCTCAACGTCATCCGTCAGGGTGGCGGTTCGGTGGAGAGTGTCGAGGTGTGGGGACGTCGACGCCTGGCCTTCGAGATCAGGAAGAACGCCGAAGGCATCTACGCGGTGATCAACGTGACCGCACCGTCAGCCTCGGTGACCGAGCTGGACCGTCAGTTGAACCTGAACGAGTCCGTGCTACGCACCAAGATCATCCGCCCGACCACCACGAAGTAAGGGTCGGTCATGGCTGGCGACACGATCATCACAGTGGTGGGCAACCTCACCGCCGATCCCGAACTGCGGTTCACCGCATCCGGGGCGGCCGTTGCGAACTTCACCGTTGCGTCGACCCCTCGCACCTTCGATCGCGCGAGTAGCGAATGGAAGGACGGTGAGGCGCTGTTCCTGCGCTGCAACATCTGGCGTCAGGCAGCGGAGAACGTGGCGGAGTCGCTCACCCGCGGCAGTCGAGTCGTCGTCACGGGTCGGCTCAAGCAGCGGTCGTTCGACACCAAGGAAGGCGAGAAGCGCACCGTCATCGAGCTGGAGGTCGACGAGATCGGCCCCTCACTGCGTTACGCCACGGCCAAGGTCAACCGCGCCAACCGGCCTGCCGGTGGCGGGGGCGGCGGCGGCGGCGGCGGGAACACTGGTGGTGGCGGCGGTTACGGCGGCGGTGGCTCCGGCCAGGCCGACGATCCGTGGGCGTCGGCACCGCCGGCCGGTGGTGGCGGCGGCTACTCGGACGAACCGCCCTTCTGAGATGTCTATGCCTCCTGTGCCTTCTGTTCTTTCCTGAATCTGATTCGAAACTGGAGTTTCAATGCCCAAGCCTCCCCCCCGCAAGGTGAGCACGAAGCCCTGTGGCTTCTGCTCGAAGAAGTCGACCCCGATCGACTACAAGGACGTCAACCTGTTGCGTCGCTTCATCTCCGACCGCGGCAAGATCCGCGCCCGTCGCGTCACCGGCAACTGCACCATCCACCAGCGGGACATCGCCATCGCGGTCAAGAACGCCCGCGAAGTGGCGTTACTGCCCTACACCTCGACCGCGCGCTGAGAAAGGGACACTGATGAAGCTCATCCTCACTGCGGACGTTGCCAAGCTGGGTGCCCCCGGGGACATCGTCGAGGTCCGCGACGGCTACGGCCGGAATTTCCTGTTGCCCCAGGGCAAGGCCATCGTCGCCACCAAGGGCGCCGAGAAGCAGATCGCCACCATGAAGCGCACGCAGATCGCGCGCGAGATCCGCAACGCGGACCACGCGAACGAGGTCAAGCAGGCGCTCGAGGGCCTTGCGGTCACCATCACCGCGCGTGCCACCGCCGACGGCAAGAAGCTGTTCGGTTCGATCACCAACTCCGACGTCGCCTCGGCGATCAAGTCGGCCGGTGGTCCGTCGCTGGACAAGAACACCGTTGACGTCGGGGGTCACATCAAGACCGCCGGCGCGCACCCGGTGACCGTCAAGCTGCTCCCGGGCGTCGTTGCGTCCTTCAAGGTCACCGTCGTCACGTCCGCCTGACCTGCACTTCCCTCATCGGCCCCGGCTGATCCGACACCTCCGGCCCCGGCCCGCCTCCGTGCGGGTCCGGGGCCGGAGGTGTCTGCGGGGGGCTGCACCCCCACGTGGACACGAAGACTGAGCGGACCAGTCCGCCCTGATCCGGCAGCTCGATCTGGGTGACGCGAACGTGCAGGCGCGCCGGTCTACGCCTGCGCCGCGGTGACCCAGGTCAGTAGCGGGGGATCGCGCCGACAAATCCGACGATATCGTCGCCACTGCTGACGTCCAGCCATGCCTGCTTCGTCAGGGGCTTCATCGGCGTCGCGCTCGGGGCGAACGTCCAGTTTCGTGGGGGAACTGGTGTGACGCTGTTCAGGCCGGTACGGCCGCTGCATTGCCGACGACGTCGAGACCGTTCGGCTGGAATCAGCTTGTAGGTTGCTCGAGACCACCGGCAACTCGATCGAACAGATCGCGCGTACCTGCGGCGTCGGCACCCCCGTGACCATGAACCGCACGTTCCGACGAAAACTCGACACCACGCCGGGGAACACCGCGACCACTTGAGAACCGCCACCTCGAAACGCTCCTGAGCTGCATTCGCAGACACCCCCACGGGCGGTTCGAAGGCGTTCGGAACATTGCCTTCGTTCGCCGGATGTACGGCATCGGCAAGAATGGACACCCCTGGGTCGGGGCTGGTCGTCCGAAATCGAGCCCCGGTATGAGCGATCACGCGATCAGCGATATGTCGTGACGTACACCGTGCGAAAGTTGGTGCCGCGAGGTCAATCTCGAGAGCTGGATAGAGGTGCCGTGGCGGTGACTTGCCGTGCGCCGGACGCGGACCGGCGGCCGCTTCGGACCAGGACGAGCGAGACGGCGGCGATCCACAGGAAAGTGGGTTGGAACGCTGCGATGAACAGCGGAATGTGGGTGATGAGACCCAACCGCAGAATTGTCACGATGCCGGCCACCACACCGAACCAAGCCAGCCACCCGGGCAGGCTCCTGTCGCGCAGGGAGATGGCGCTGACGGTGACGATGACCACGCCCAAAGCCACCTGCCCCTGTGAGAGCGCCGTCGACCAAAGCCCTTGCAGCAGCAGAACCGAGTTGACGTCGAGGTGGTAGTCAGGGGTCGAGCGCAGGACCACGGCGATACCGGTGGACAGCGTCTCGGACAGCAGGCCGCCGGCCAGGAAGAGCGCTGAGCCGACGGAGACGACTCCGCGGGCCCACATCGAAAGGTCTGAGCCGTTGCTGACGCTTCGCAAAC
>JBDSLP010000079.1:0-7548 GCA_039916325.1 Nakamurella sp.
GGCGGGCGAGATAGCGGTCCCAGCCGGTGTAACGCTGCGCCCAGCCGGTGCAGATCGGGTCGGCGTTCGCGTCGGTGATCGACCGCGCGACGCTGAAGTGCGGGCTGCGTCCGAGTGATCCCGCGTCCACCGGAGCGACGCCGGCCCGCCAGGTCATGGCGATCTCGCCGGAGTGCGGCCACACACAGTCCACCACGGTGGCGGTGTCGTCGTCGGCGATGAGGACGCAGGATCCGACCGGCGGCGGCAACGGAACGCTCGCCGCAGTTGCCCTTCCGTGGACGCCGACGCCGGACAACGGTGCGGCCGCCAACGTGAGGACGATGGCGACCACGACTGCGGCCAGCCCACCGACCCGACGGTGGGTGTGCTCCGACCCGGCGTCGGTGATCGGGACGGGAACGGTGGCCACCTGGATCGATGATCGGGTTGCACCGGAGGGTGCCCGCATGCCCCGACCCTACGCCGTGATCCAGGTCACCAGAGGGGTCGTCGTCCCACGTGGGCTCAGGCGCTGTCGGTGCTGAACGACCAGCCGAGCACCGCGCAGGTCCCGTCGTCCAGTGCGCCGACCCGCGCGTACAGGGCCAATGCGGCGACGTTGTTGCTGTCCACTGCCACCCACATCCCGTAGCAGCCGCGCTCTTGAGCGAGTTCGGCCAACGCCCGCAGCAGCGCGGTGGCGATCCCCCGACGCCGAGCCGCCGGTGCGACTCCGAGTTCGTAGACGAACATTTCGGTGCCCTTGTCGGGATGGGTCGTCTCGACGCCGGTGACCATTCCGACCGCGGTGCCCTCGAGGTCGCGGGCGAGTAGCAGATGGTGGTCGGGAGATGCCAGGAACCGGGCCGTGGCCGTGGCGAGCGGCGGGCTGTCGAACAGGTCCGCGGCCGCCTGCACCACCGTGGCGTCGGTGACCCGTTCGATGTGCGCCGCCGTCATCCGAGCCAGGATAGGGGTTGCCGGCCCGTCGGTCGCACCGAATGGAGGTGCGGGATGCAGGTCGTCGTCGTCGTCTCCAGTGCGTCGGTCTACGTCGACGACACTGCGCTGGGCGCTGCCGGTGACCGAGGAGAGCCCGACGCAGCAACCGCCCGGACCGGGGGTGACCGTCGTCCACGGTGAGCACTACAGCCCACAGAAAGTCGGCTGCGAGCGGGCACTGCGCGACATCCGGCGCGACACCGTGTAGATCCTGGCCGGGAGCTGAGCTTCGGTGGACTGCTGGACCGGTCCGCTGCCCTCGCTGAAGCCGCCGGCCTGCCCCGTCCTGAGGTCCGTCGGGTGGATGAGCAGTCGCGTGCTCACCCCGGAGCGATAGACGAAGCTGCTGGCGGCACTGACCTGAGGCAGCTGGGCCGCGACGGGCGCAGCCGCGACGGGGTCAGGCTTGCTGGCGGCTCTGCAGGAACGCCCAGGCGTCGGTGACCATCGCCTCGAGATCCAGTTCGGGCTCCCAACCCAGGCGCTCCTTGGCCCGGGCGGCGGAGGCGACGAGTCGGGTCGGGTCGCCGGCCCGGCGCGGACCGAAGGCGTGTGGGACCTCCATCCCGGTGACCTTCTCGACCGTGGAGATGACGTCCTTGACCGAGAAGCCGTTGCCGTTGCCGAGGTTGCAGATGAGGTGCTCGCCCGGGTCGGCCGCGGTCAGGGCGAGCACGTGCGCCCGGGCCAGGTCGGCCACGTGCACGTAGTCGCGCAGCGGGGTGCCGTCCGGGGTCGGCCAGTCGTCGCCGTAGACGGTGAGCTTGTCGCGCTTGCCGAGGACGGCCTCCAGCGCGATCGGGATGAGATGCGTCTCGGTGCCGTGCCGTTCGCCGACCCCGTGGGAGGCGCCGGCCACGTTGAAGTAGCGCAGCGATACAGCGGCCAGATCGGTGGCGATGCACTCACCGGTGATCATCATGTCCACCGCCAACTTGGTGGCTCCGTAGGTGTTCGTCGGCTTGGTCGGGAAGTCCTCGGTGATGGGAACCTGGTCGGGCTCGCCGTAGGTGGCCGCCGTGGAGGAGAACACCAACCGGGGCACGTCGAATCTCGTCATTGCGTCCAGCAGCGCCCGACTGCCCTCCACGTTGGTGTGCCAGTACAACGACGGATTCACCACGGACTCGCCGACCAGTGATTTGGCCGCCAGGTGGATCACCGCGTCGTAGTCACCGTCGGCGAACAGCTCACCGGCACTGGAGATGTCGCCCTGGACGAAGGCGGCCTCCGCCGGCACGGCGTCGTGGTGGCCGGTGGACAGGTCGTCCAGCACGGTCACCCGGTGTCCCGCCTCCAGGACGAACCGGGCCACCACTGAGCCGATGTATCCCGCACCGCCGAGAACGAGTACCCGCACCTGCGCACCACCTGTCATCAGGCCGCCAGAGGGCGGCGCGTGTTCAACGTCTGTCGGGAATCGTCGCACCCCGGGGCCGTGCGGTCAGGGGAGGGTCAGTAACCGTTCGCGTCCATCAGGTAGGACGAGCTCTCCTTGGACACGCAGATGACTTCGCCGATCCGGTCCCGGAGGAGGGCGACGGCCGCGAGCGGCAACTTGTCGTCGGTGACGAGTGTTCCGACGGCGTCCAGGGTGGCTATCTGGGACAGCCCGACGACGCCCCACTTGGTGTTGTCGGCGATGACCACCAGCCGGCGCGCGGAGTCGACGAAGGCCCGGTTGGTCTCGGCCTCGAGCAGGTTCGGGGTGGTGAGCCCGGCGCGCTCGTCGATGCCGTGCACGCCCATGATGGTCATGTCGACGTGCAGGGAACGGATCGCGTGGACGGCGATCGGACCGACCAGGCCGTCGGACGGGGTGCGGATACCGCCGGTCAACACCACGGTCAGATCGCGCCGACCCTGGCCGTGCAGCACCTCGGCGACCTTCAGCGAATTGGTGACGACGGTCAGGTTCGCGATGGCGGCCAGATGGTTGGCGAGCGTCCACGTGGTGGTGCCGGCCGTGATGGCGATCGCCATCCCGGGACGGACCAGTGACGCGGCGCGGGCAGCAATGGCCTGCTTCTCGGCCGTCTCCCGGACCACCTTGGCCTCGAACCCCGGCTCCACGGCCGAGGCGGTGTCCACCGCGGTCGCGCCGCCGTGCACCTTGGACAACAAGCCCTTCCGGGCCATCGCGTCCAGATCCCGTCGGATGGTCATGTCCGACACCCCCAGGATGTCGGTCAGGTTGGACACCCTGACCCCACCGGAGCGGTGGATCTCCTCCAGGATGCGCGCCTGACGTTGTGGTGCGAGCACGTGTGTTCCCCCTCTGTCCTGCCGGACCGGTGTCACCGATCGGCCCTTCCTCGACGTCCCCCCGGGATGCCTGCCGTGCTGTCCTAGTTTCGTGCACCACGGTGCAAAAGGTCAACGCGATCAAACTATGCCGTGTGTGATCGTGTTCGATTCCACACTCGGGGCTGCGGTACGGCCGGGCCCATGTGGGCGGTGTGGGGCAGGGCCGGGTGGCGGGCCGCCCCCGGATCGGTGGCACGATTGGACGGTGCCCGAAACCGCAGCCGTCGTGACGACCCCGCTCGCTGCCGTGACTGCCGGCCCGGCTCCGGAGTCAGGCGCAGGCGCAGGTGCAGGTGCAGGTGCGGTGACCGTCGCCGACATCGACACGGCGGCACACCTGCTCGAGGGAATCGTCGTCCAGACGCCGCTGCACCGCAGCGAGCGGCTCTCAGCCATGACCGGCGCCGATATCTGGCTCAAGCGCGAGGACCTCCAAGTGGTCCGGTCGTACAAGCTGCGGGGTGCCTTCAACCTGATGAGCGGGCTCGGTCAGGCCGAACGGGACGCCGGCGTGGTCTGCGCGAGCGCGGGCAACCACGCGCAGGGCTTCGCCTACGCCTGCCGGACGCTGGGCATCTTCGGCCGCATCTACCTGCCGCGGAACACCCCGCGGCAGAAGCGCGACCGGATCCGCTTCCACGGCGGTGACTGGGTCGAACTGGTACTGGGTGGTGCGACCTACGACGACGCGGCCGCTGCGGCGAGGGCCGACACCACGCACAGCGGGGCCACCATGGTCGCCCCCTTCGACGACCCCCGCACCATCGCCGGCCAGGGCACGGTCGCGCGGGAGGTCCTCGCCCAGCTCGGCGTGACCCCGGATCTGGTCGTGATGCCCATCGGTGGCGGTGGTCTGGCCGCCGGGATGGCCACCTATCTACGGGGACGCGCCCCCGGCGCAGCGCTGATCGGCGTCGAGCCGGCGGGGGCGGCGTCCATGACCGCGGCGCTGCGAGCCGGACACCCGGTGACCCTGGAGCACATCGACCCGTTCGTCGACGGGGCCGCGGTGCGCCGGGTCGGTGACCACACCTTCCCGATCGTGGCCGCCACCGGTACCCAGGTGCTGACCGTGGAGGAGGGAGCGATCTGCACCGAGATGCTGGCGCTGTACCAGACCGAGGGCATCATCGCCGAGCCCGCCGGCGCGTTGGCGACCGCGGCGTTGGGCACCGACCGTGATCCCGGCGTCGTCCGGGTCCGCCCCGGCAGCACCGTGGTGTGCGTGGTGTCCGGCGGCAACAACGACGTGTCGCGGTACGGCGAGATCCTCGAACGGTCGCTGGTCCACGACGGCCTCAAGCACTATTTCCTGGTCAACTTCCCGCAGGAGCCGGGAGCTCTGCGTGGTTTCCTGGACGGAGTACTCGGGCCCGACGACGACATCTCGCTGTTCGAATACGTCAAGCGCAACAACCGCGAGACCGGCCCGGCGCTGGTCGGTATCGAGCTGGGGTCGGCCGACGGCCTGCCGTCGCTGCTGCGTCGGATGGACGACAGCCCGCTGGAGATCGAGAAGCTCGACCCGAATTCACCGACCTTCCGCTTCCTGACCTGACCGTTTCGGCTTGGGTCGCCGCGACGGCCCAGGCCCCGGGCCGTCCGTAGGCTGGAGGCCATGAGCGCCCTCCCGGTCACGGCCGTCACCCTGCGCGGTGAGTTCGCCGCCGCCTTTCCGGAACTGGGTGTCCCGTGGTCGGCCGAGGATGCGCCGGATCCGCAGCTGCTGGTGCTCAACGAGCCGTTGGCGGCCGAGCTGGGATGGGACGTGGAGTTCCTGCACAGCGCTGCCGGCGTGGGGCTGCTGACCGGGAACGTTGTCCCGGCCGGGGCGACCCCGGTTGCGCAGGCCTACGCCGGGCATCAGTTCGGTGGCTTCTCGCCGCGTCTGGGCGACGGTCGTGCTCTGCTGCTCGGCGAGATCGTCGACAGGGACGGGAATCTGCGCGACCTGCACCTGAAAGGATCGGGTCGGACACCGTTCTCGCGAGGCGGGGACGGCCGCGCGGTGGTTGCTCCGATGCTGCGCGAGTACGTCGTCAGCGAGGCCATGCACGCGCTCGGGATCCTGACCACCCGGGCGCTCGCCGTTGTCGCCACCGGACGTGGTGTGCGGCGCGAGATGACCTTTCCAGGAGCGGTTCTCGCGCGCGTGGCCAGCAGTCATCTGCGAGTGGGCAGCTTCCAGTTCGCCCGCGGGACCGCGGACCTCGCGCTGCTGCGCCGACTCGCCGACGCAGCGATCGTCCGTCACCATCCGACGGCGGCTCACGCCGAGAATCCCTACCTGGCCCTGTTCGATGCGGTCATCGGCGTCCAGGCGTCGCTGGTCGCCCGGTGGATGCTGGTCGGGTTCGTCCACGGTGTGATGAACACCGACAACATGACGATCTCCGGCGAGACCATCGACTACGGGCCCTGTGCCTTCCTGGATGCCTACGACCCGGCGGCGAGCTTCAGCTCGATCGACACCCAGGGCCGCTACGCCTACGGCAATCAGCCCGGAGTGGCCGAGTGGAACCTGGCCCGGTTGGCCGAGGCCCTGCTGCCGCTGTTCGACGACGACCAGGACCGGGCGGTCTCGCTCGCGGTCGACTCGCTCGGGCGTTTCCGGGAGTGTTACCAGGCAGCCTGGTCGGCCGGGATGCAGGCCAAGCTGGGGCTCTCGGCTGAGGCGGACGCAGGTGCGCTGGCGGCAGATCTGCTCGCCCAGTTGCAGAACAGTCACGTCGACGGGACGTCCTTCTTCCGGGAGCTGGGTGCCGCGGCCCGAGGGGATGCCGAGCCCGCGCGGGGACTCTTCCTGGACCTGGCGGCGTTCGACGAGTGGCTGGCGCGCTGGCGGGCCCTGGGGCCCGACCCCGACGCGATGGATCGGGTGAACCCGGTCTACATCCCACGCAACCACCTCGTCGAGGAGGCCCTGGACGCAGCGACCGACGGTGACCTCGACCCGCTGCACCGGTTGCTGGACGCGGTGACCCGCCCGTTCGACCAGCGGCCAGGCTTCGAGCGCTACGCCGGGCCCGCCCCGGTCGACTTCGGCAGCTACCAGACCTTCTGCGGCACCTGACGGGCGCCTCCGCACCAACTGTGCAACCCCCGCACCTGTTGCAACAGGCGTGCCGGTCGTACAGGTGATGTGGAGGTAAGGGGTTGCCTTCGTTGCGCCCATCGATCCGCCGTCCCCGGGGACTGAGCCATCCGGCGCCGTCGTGGGCGGGTCGGGGGTGCACGCGAGCGGGCCGCGGGGAAGGATCAACGGGGATCCGCACCGACAACGACGTCACCTCAGGAGCTCACATGGCCGCGACCAGCCCCGGCTACTCGATCACGATCCGGGTGTCCGCGCCGCCGGTCATCGGGGCCACCGCGCAGCTCGCCTCGGCGGTGATCGACGCCGGCGGGTCACTCACCGCACTGGACGTGGTGGAGTCCAGCCGCGAGACCATCGTCGTCGACGTCACCTGCGACGCCCGCAGCGCCGAACACGCCGATGAGATCACCGAGACGCTCCGCGCGCTGGACGGTTTCGAGGTCGGTAAGGTCTCCGACCGGACGTTCCTGCTGCATCTCGGGGGCAAGATCGAGGTCATGCCGAAGGTCCCGCTCAAGCACCGTGACGACCTGTCCCGGGCCTACACGCCGGGGGTGGCGCGGGTATGTCTGGCGATCGCGGCGAACCCGGCGGACGCCCGTCGGTTGACCATCAAGCGCAACACCGTCGCTGTCGTCACCGACGGCACCGCGGTACTCGGTCTCGGCGACATCGGTCCGGCCGCAGCCCTCCCGGTGATGGAGGGCAAGGCCGCGCTGTTCAAGCAGTTCGGTGGGGTGGACGCCTGGCCGGTGTGCCTGGACACCAAGGACGTCGACGAAATCGTGCTGATCGTCAAGGCCATGGCCCCGGTGTACGGCGGCATCAACCTGGAGGACATCTCCGCGCCGCGCTGCTTCGAGATCGAACGCCGCCTTCGTGATCTGCTGGACATCCCGGTCTTCCACGACGACCAGCACGGCACCGCCATCGTGGTGCTCGCCGCGCTGACCAACGCCATGAAGGTCGTCGGCAAGGCCCCCGCCGACGTCAAGGTCGTCATCAGCGGCGTCGGTGCGGCTGGGCACGCCATCATCCGGCTGCTCTCGGCGCAGGGCTACCGCGACATCATCGGCTGCGACCGCAACGGAGCGCTCTCGAAGGACCGCCCGGACTACCAGGACGGCTCGATGACCGACATCAAGCGCTGGTACACCGAC
>JBDSLP010000080.1:0-9770 GCA_039916325.1 Nakamurella sp.
GGTGGTCACGACCCCGATCACGCCACCGGCCGCGGTGCCGCCGGCGGTACCGCCCGCGGTGCCGGCCGCCGGCTGACTGCCCGCTGCGCCCACGCCTCCCGTGACTGATGCGCCGGCGCACCGACACCCGGACGCTCGTCCGGCCCACTAGCGTGGGTCGGATGAGCGAACCCGAGGTGCTGGCCCGGGTGGAGGGTGCGCTCGGGCACCTCACCCTGAACCGACCGCGCAGCATGAACGCCCTGACGCCGACGATGATCGCCGACCTGCGTACCGCGCTCCGCGACTGGGCCGAGGATCCCGCCGTCACGGCCGTCCTCATCGACGGCGCCGGCGAGCGGGGACTGTGCGCCGGCGGCGACATCAAACTGCTCTACGCCGGGATCCGCGGCAACACCGTGGTGCCGTTGGAGTTCTGGACCCACGAATACGAGATGAATGCGACGGTCGCCTCGTTCCCGAAGCCGTTCGTGGCGTTCATGGACGGGGTGGTGTTCGGCGGCGGGATCGGCGTCTCGGTGCACGGCAGCGTCCGGATCGTCACCGAGCGGTCGTCGCTGGCCATGCCGGAGACGGCGATCGGACTCGCCCCCGACGTCGGGGCCCTCTACTGGTACGCCCGGATGCCCGGCGGTCTCGGCACCTGGGCGGCGTTGACCGGCGCTCGGCTGAACGCCGGGGACGCCATCGCCGCCGGACTGGCCGACCTCTGTTGGCCACTGGACGGGCATGCCGATCTGGTGGACCGGATGCGTACCGGCTGGGTGCCGTCAGTGGCGGACGGGTCGGCGCCGCCGGCGGCCTCGGTGGGGGCCGCTGACCGCCGGTGGATCGACGACGCCTTCACCCGGGACAGCATCGGCGAGATCGCCGCCGCGCTGACCGCGCGGCCCGAGCCTGGGGCGGCCGCCGCCCTGAGCACCCTGCGGACGATGTCCCCGACCGCCGTGGTGGTCACGCTGGCGGCGATCCGCCGGGCGGCGGAGCTGCCCGCCGTGGTCGACGTGCTGGCGCAGGACCTGCGGGTCAGCAGTGAGTTCACCCGGCACCCCGACCTGCCGGAGGGTATCCGGGCGGCACTGATCGACAAGGACCGCACGCCGCGATGGTCACCCGACCGCTGGGAGGACGTCACCGACCACGCTGTGGCCGCGTACTTCGCCTGATGTGAGGCGGTCGGGCCCGAGCCCGATGGAGAAGCTGGATCGAAGCAAAGGTGAGGTTCCCTGGGTGATGACCGGTCCGCAGCCCCGGTCAGGAGGACACTGCACCACCGGTTCAGCCGCCGTTCGTAGCCTCGCGGGCCGTCATGATCGCCGACTGATCCGGGTCGTGCGGCTGCTGCGGACGGCCCGCCCCCGCACCTTCCGGGAGAAGATGCGCTACAAGATGCTCCGCGACCACCGGCCGCTGCAGGTCACTTTTGCGGACAAGTCGGCGGTCCGGAGCTACGGCTCGTCGGTGGTGATCGTGTCCCCGCTACGGATACCGATACCGCGCTGCCGGCGGCCGCACGCAGCTGGGCATACGCCCCCGTCCGTCCTGCCGCGGCGGACCGTGGCCAGCTGGTCGCGATTACCGCCTCCTCAGTGCTGCCTCCGGTGACATTCCCCAAGGACTACACGTTCTTCGTGTACTCCGGGTCGTGTCACTTCGTGCAGGTGACGCCGGTCGGGTCGGTCACCGCACCCAGGACTTCTACACGCTTCGACGCGATCTTCGGGAGCCCCTGGACGGTGCCGCGCCGCTATCGGTGAGCGGCACCCGTCCCGTCGGCGACGGCACCTTGTTGCCTGGAGTCCACCGACCGAGCAGAGCGCCCGTCTCCTGCGCGCGGCGCACGACAACCGTTCGTTCCCCCTGGTGCACGCGCTCGACAATCGACGCTCTGCGCGAGACTGGGTGGATGCCTGACGACCTGCCCGTCTCCCGGACCCTGGTCGTCCCGGGTGTGGAGCTGACGGAGCGGTTCTCCCGTTCGTCGGGGCCGGGCGGCCAGGGGGTGAACACCGCCGACAGCCGGGTCGAGCTGTCCTTCGATGTCGCCGCGTCCGCTGCGCTCGCCGCGAGCGGAAGCACGGTGCGGGAGCGGGTTCTCGCCGCGCTCGCCGGACGCCTCGTCGATGGGGTGCTGACGATCGCGGCCGGGGAGCACCGCACCCAGCTGGCCAACCGCCGGGCGGCTCGGGTACGGCTGGTCGATCTGCTCCGTGCGGCCGCTGCGCCGCCGCCCCCGCCGCGACGGGCCACCCGCCCGACTCGCGGTTCGAAGGAGCGCCGACTCTCGGCCAAGAAGCGGCGCAGCGACGTCAAGCGCGGCCGCGGCGGAGGTTGGGCCTGACCGGCGCCGATGCGGTGGCTGATTCGGCGACGTGCGCCGGACGGGGTTCGTTCACGACACCCGGGGGACCCCCGCCACGCCCGCCGGAGTACCCAGGGTCTGTCGGATGCCATCGTCCAGCGGAGTGTGGTGATCGCCGAAAACGGCGACGGTGTCGGCGGTGTCGATCGTGAACGGCCGGCGGAACTGGTAGTTCATCTCGACCAGTTCCTTGGCCATGCTGTTGAACACTCCGGCCAGTCGCAGCGTCCACAACGGCAGGGACCGCAGCTTCGGGGCGGGGGTGCGCTCGATACGGGCGGCCCGGGCCGCCAGCTCGCGCATCGACACCGCCGGCGGGCTCGGCACCAGCCAGTACCGGTTCCAGCCGCGCTCGTCCATGGCTGCGGCGACCAGGAGGCGTCCGGCGTCACCCGGGTTGGTCCAGGTGTGCGGCGCGTCCAGATCGGCCGGCACCATCGCGGTCTTGCCCGCCCGCACCTTGTCCATGATCAGGATGGTGAGCAGCGACGGGCCCGGTCCGACGTAGTCCGAGCCGCGTACCGCGACTGCAGCGCGGATCTTCCCGGTCTCGGCAGCCGACCGGGCGTCCTGCCACATCTGCTGTCGCACGGCACCTTTGACGCTACTCGGGCGGTCCGGGGTGGTCGAGGCCATGGGCCCGTCGACGGGACCGTAGGCGTAGAGGTTGTCGACGACAGCCAATACCGCGCCCGACGCCGCAGCGGCGGCGATCGTGGCGGCGGACAGCGGCGGCCAGGCGGTCGGCCACTGGTCGTACGGTGGGTTGACCGCGTTGTAGATGACCGCGGCGTCGGCGGTGTGGGCGATCAGGGCGTCGGCGTCGGTAGCGTCGGCGGAAATTCGCTCGGTGCCGTCGGGGCCCGAGCCGCTGCGGGTGACGACGCGAACGGTCTCGCCGCGGCGGAGCAGCTCCTCGGCGATCGCGGTGCCGACGGGTCCCGCTCCGAGAACGACGTGTAGCGCCATGATGTGACTCCTGCTCTATGGGGAGAGCAGTGCTCTCCAAGTGTACGTCCAGCATGGACCAGCTGCACCGAAGCGTCAAGAGCACCGCTCACATTTGTGGCGTCTGCTCCAATTCGGGTCATACTCGACGGATGAGCACCGTCCGCGACCGCATCCGCGCCGAAACCACCGACGAGATCAAGGCGTGCGCCCGCCGCCAGCTGGCGACGGAGGGGACCAACGTGTCGTTGCGGGCGGTGGCCCGGGAGCTGGGCATGGTGTCCTCGGCGATCTATCGCTACTTCTCCAGTCGCGACGATCTGCTGACAGCGCTGATCGTCGACGGATACTCCACCCTCGCCGACCTGGTCGTCGCGGCCGAGGGCCGGGTGTCGCGGGACCGTCCGGCCGACCGCTTCGAGACGGTCGCACGGACCGTGCGGGACTGGGCGCGAGCCAACCGGGCCGAATACGCACTGCTCTACGGCAGTCCGATACCCGGGTACGTGGCACCCCCGGAGACCGTGATCCCGGTGGTCCGGCTCAGCGCGGTGCTGGTCGACATCCTGGCCGATATCGCGGCCGGCAGCGGCTGGACGCCGTCGAGTTCACCGCTGCTCGGCGACGAGCTGCGAGACGACATCGTCGTGATGCTGGGTGATCTCGGTCGTGCGTCGGTGCCCCCGGACCTACTGGTCCGCGGATTCACCGCGTGGGCCGCGCTGTTCGGCGTCGTCAGCTTCGAGGTGTTCGGACATTCGGTCGGGGTGACCCGGGACTACGACGCCCTGTTCGAGGTGCAGCTCGCGCAGCTGGTCGGGATCATCGGCTCGATCTGACATGACGACACCGGCCACAACGCCGAACGTCCCCGCCGGCGCCTGGGAACGAGGCGGAGCCGGGGGAGCGTTCGGGGTGATCAGAGCACTCAGTTGGAGAGCTGGCCGATGATCGTGGCGCCCGGGGTGACCACCGAGGTGGTCGGCGTGATCCCGGCCTGGCGCATCAGCTGTTGCACGTCGCTGCGCTGCTCCGGGAGCATGATCGTCACGACGGTGCCGGCGGCACCGGCGCGCGCGGTTCGGCCCGAGCGGTGCAGGTAGGCCTTGTGCTCGGTCGGCGGGTCGATGTGCACGACCAGCGCGATGTCGTCCACGTGGATGCCTCGAGCCGCGATGTCGGTGGCGACCAGGACTTTCGCGGATCCGCTGGAGAACGCCGCCAGGTTCCGCTCGCGGGCGTTCTGACTCAGATTTCCGTGCAGGTCCACCGCGTTGATCCCGGACTTCGTCAGCTGCTCGGCCCACTTGCGCGCCGCATGCTTGGTGCGGGTGAACAGCAGTCGACGGTCGCCGGAATCGGCCAGCTCACGGACCACCTGATTGCGGTCGTCGCGGCTCACCGCGAAGACGTGGTGCTCCAGGGTCTCGACCTTGGACTGCGCGTCGTCGACCGAGAACACGGCCGGATCGGTCAGGAAGTCGTTGACCAGGACGGAGATGCCGTTGTCTAGGGTGGCCGAGAACAACAGCCGCTGACCGGTCGGATCGGTGGCCTTCAACAGTCGACGGACACCCGGCAGGAAGCCGAGATCGGCCATGTGGTCGGCCTCGTCCAGCACAGTGACCTCGACCGAGGAGAGGTTCGCGCTGCCCGTGTGGATGATGTCCTCGAGACGGCCGGGGCAGGCGATCACGATGTCGGCACCGGCACGCAGTGCGGCGGTCTGCCCGCCGTAGCCGACGCCACCGAACACGACCATGGTCTTGAGCCCGACCGGCTTGGCCAGGGCCGCGATGACCTTCTCCACCTGCAGCGCGAGCTCACGGGTGGGAACGAGCACCAGGCCGCGGGGGAATCCGGGCTTGCTGCGGCCACCCATCAGGCGGGCGACGAGGGGGATGGCGAATGCGATGGTCTTGCCGGAGCCGGTGCGACCGCGACCCAGCACGTCCTTGCCGGCCAGGGTGGCCTCGAGGGTGGCGGACTGGATCGGGAACGGCGACGCCGCGCCCAGCGCGGTCAGCGCGGGGACGAGCGGAGCCGGGACGCCGAGCTCGGCGAACGAGCGGCCGTCAGCGGTGGTGACCTTCTGCTCGTTGGCGAACAGGGCCTGGGTGGACAACCGTGCGGACACGGACTGCGGGCGGCCGCCCTGGCCCTTCTCGCTGCGACGGTCGGCCTTGTCGAGCTGCTGGCGGGTGCGGATCGCTTCCGAGCCACGGGCTTTCGGGCCGCCGGACGGGGTGGCGGCACCACTGGCGGGGGCCTGGCCACGACCACCCTGGGTACGGGTGGCCTGGCCGGTGCGCGGTGCGCCGCCACGGCCCTGGCCGCCGCTGCGGGGCTGGCCGCCACGGCCGCCACGCTCGCTGCGGCCGCCGGAGCCGGCGGTGTTGTCGGTGGTGGTGACGACCCGCTCGCCCGTCGTGGCGTTGCGGAACGATTCGGTGGAGTACGAGCTCTGCCGCGGCGCGGGAGCGTCGGGGCGGCGGTTGTACGAGGACGAGTTGGAACGTGCGGAAGTGGAACGGGGGGAAGTCATGGAAAGAGGCATTCCTCTGCGGTGAAGGCGGCACTCCGGCCGCCGCAACTGGGGGTTGGCCGCTGTGCTGGCCACACTCAGCAACGACCCGCAGGGACCCATCGTGGGTGCACCTACGGCATCCACAGTACGGCGTCAGCGCGCGGGGATGGGCCCGGTCGGATGAGAGATCACCCACTGTGAACACGAAGCGTGGGTGCGGGGTGCGGCGGGAGCTGACGCGCCGGACCGGTGCGGTAGCCGCCGCACGGCAGCCCAGAACAGCCGCACCGTTCGTCAGATCGGTTCCGGTGCAGGGGGTGTCGTGAGCACAGCCGGCGACAACGGGGGACCGGCCGGACTACGGTGGCGGACGGTTGATCCCGACCGCGGCCTCGACGTCGGTGACGTCCACCAGGGCCGGACCGCATCGATCCGAGGAGACTCCGATGTCCACCGATCCCCGCCATGTCGTCCTGATCACCGGTACCTCCAGCGGTATCGGCCTGGCCACTGCGGTATCCGCGGCCCGCGCCGGCTGGACGGTGGTGGCCACCATGCGTGACCCGTCCAGGGCGGGTCGGCTGCGGGCGGCGGCCGCGGACGTCGGGGTCGAGGTGGACGTCCGGGCGTTGGATGTCACCGACGCCGACAGCGCCCGGGTCTGCCTGACCGGAGTGATGGCTGATCACGGGCGGCTGGACGCGCTGGTCAACAACGCGGGCTCGGCCCACGTCGGCACCGTCGAGACCGACCCGATGGGCGCGATCCGCGAGAGCATGGAAGTCAACTTTTTCGGGGTGGTGGCGCTGACCCAGTTGGCGATGCCTCTGTTGAGGACCACCGGCGGTCGGGTCGTCACGGTGACCAGCGTCGGTGGCGTGGTCGGTCAGCCGTTCAACGAGGCCTACTGCGCGGCCAAGTTCGCGGTCGAGGGCTTCATGGAAGCGCTCGCTCCGGTCGCGGCGACCGTCGGCGTCGGGGTGGCGGTGGTCGAGCCGGCGGCAGTGGCCAGTGAGTTCATCGGCAGTCTCGGTCTGGACGTCGAGGCGCTGGTCAGTGCCGCCGGGCCGTACGCGGCACCGATGGCGGCCTACCTCGACCGGACCGGGGTGGCGTTCGCCGCCGCCCAGCCGGCCGCCGAGGTCGGCGACGTCATCGCCGGCGTGCTCTCGGCGGATCCGCTGCCGTTCCGCTCCCAGACCTCCGACGGGGCGACCCGGTTCGTCGGGCTCAAACTCGCCGACCTCGACGGGGCCGCCGTTCAACGGCTCACTGCGTCCTGGCTGATGTGACCGGACGCGTGCGTCAGCGCGCCGCTGGTCCGGACCGGATGCCTGTGTCCGCGCAGCTAATCCGTCTCGGTGGTGGCCCCGGCGAACTGGGATCGGTACAGCCGGGCGTAGGCGCCGTCGGCGTCCAGCAGCTCCTCATGGGTGCCCTGCTCGACGATCGCACCGGACTCCATCACCAGGATCAGGTCGGCGTCACGGATGGTCGACAACCGATGCGCGATCACGAAACTCGTCCGCTCCGACCGCAGCGCCGCCATCGCGCGCTGCACGAGCAGCTCGGTCCGGGTGTCCACCGAGCTGGTCGCCTCGTCCAGGATCAGCAACGCCGGACCCGCGAGGAACGCCCGGGCGATGGTGATCAGCTGCTTCTCGCCGGCGCTGACGTTTCCGCCCTCGTCGTCGATCACCGTCTCGTAGCCGTCGGGCAGGGAGTGCACGAAGCGGTCCACGAACGTCGCCTGGGCAGCCTCCATCACCTCGTCACGGGTTGCGTCGAGGCGGCCGTAGTGGATGTTGTCGTAGATGGTCCCGCCGAACAGCCAGGTGTCCTGGAGCACCATGCCGATCTCGGAGCGCAACTGATGGCGTGACATGGACCGGATGTCCACCCCGTCCACGGTGATCCGGCCACCGTCGATCTCGTAGAACCGCATGATCAGGTTGACCAGGGTGGTCTTGCCTGCGCCCGTCGGGCCGACGATGGCCACCGTCTGCCCCGGCTCGGCCACCAGGGACAGGTCGGTGATCAACGGGGTGTCGGCGCGGTAGGAGAAGTCCACGTGTTCGAACCGCACCTCGCCACGGGTGGTGACCGGCAGATCGGTCGAGACCACATCGGCAAGCTGCTCGTCGGCGTCCAACAGCTCGAAGACCCGTTCGGCCGATGCCACCCCGGACTGCAGGACGTTGGCCATCGACGCCAGCTGGGTCAGCGGCTGGGTGAACTGCCGGGAGTACTGGATGAACGCCTGGATGTCGCCGACCGTCATCGAGCCGGACGCGATCCGTAGCCCGCCGACAACGGCGATGAGCACGTAGTTGAGGTTCCCGATGAACATCATCGCCGGCATGATGATGCCGCTGACGAACTGCGCGCCGAAGCTCGCCCGGAACAGTTCCTCGTTCTTGACGGTGAACTGCTCCTCGACCTCGCGTTGCCGTCCGAAGACGGTGACCAGCGAGTGCCCGGTGAAGGCCTCCTCGATCTGGCCGTTGAGCTCGCCGGTGGTGCGCCACTGGGCGACGAATTTGGGCTGGCTGCGCTTGGCGATCAGCGCGGTGACCACCGCCGACAGCGGCACGGTGACCAGGCCGATCAGGGCCAGCAGCGGCGAGATGATGAACATCATCGTCAGCACCCCGACGACGGTGAGGAGCGAGTTGAGTAGCTGGCTCATCGTCTGTTGGAGGCTTTGCGAGACGTTGTCGATGTCGTTGGTCACTCGGCTGAGCACTTCGCCGCGGGTGCGGGAGTCGAAGTAGGACAACGGCAGCCGGTTCAGCTTGGCCTCGACGTCGGAGCGCAGGTTGAACATCGTCCGGGTGATGATCCCGTTCAGGATGAAACCTTGGAGCCAGCTGAACAGCGACGCTCCGACGTACAGCGCGAGCACCCCGAGAAGGATCCAGCCGAGCCTGGAGAAGTCGATCCCGACCCCCGGGGTGAGGTCCAGCGCCGACAGCAGCTGGGCGCGGTTCGGGTCGCCGGCGGCGATCGCGGCGGCCACCGCATCCTGCTGGGTGGTGCCGGCCGGTAGGTAGCGGCTGATCACTCCGTTGAAGATGAGATCCGTGGCGGTGCCGAGCATCTTGGGCCCGACGACGTTGAGAGCCACGCTGATGACTGCGAGGCCCATCACCGCGGCGACGCTGAGTCGGTCGGGTCGCAGCATGGCCAACAGCCGCCGGACCGACACCCGGAAGTTCAGGGCCTTCTCGACGGGCATCCCCATCCCGCCCATCGGGCCGCCACCGCCCGGTCGGCCACCGGGACGACCACCGGGCGGGCCCGTCGGTGGTCCGGTCGGTGGTCCGGTCGTCGGCCCCGTCGGCTTGGTGACCGAGGGCGCGCTGCGTGTGGTCATGCCGACGCCTCGGCGGTCAGCTGGGATCCGACGATCTCGACGTAGGTCGGACACGTCTCGAGCAGCTCGTGGTGGGTGCCGGTGCCGACCACCCGGCCGTCTTCGAGCACCACGATCCGATCCGCCCCGATGATGGTCGACACTCGTTGGGCCACGATGATCACCGCGGCGTCGCGGACCCATGGCCGCAGCGCCGCCCGCAGCCGGGAGTCGGTGGCCAGGTCCAGCGCTGAGAACGAGTCGTCGAAGAGATAGATCTCGGGCCGACGCACCAGGGCGCGCGCGATCGCGAGCCGCTGCCGTTGACCGCCGGAGACGTTGGTCCCGCCCTGGGCGATCGCGGTGTCCAGGCCGTCGGGCATCTCGCGCACGAAGTCCTCCGCCTGTGCCACCCGCAAGGCCGACCAGAGCTCGTCGTCGGAGGCGTCCGGATTGCCGTAGCGCAGGTTCGTGGCCACTGTGCCGGAGAACAGGTAGGGCTTCTGTGGCACCACGGCGACCAGCCGGGCCAGCAGGTCCGGATCGAGGCGGCGGACGTCGACCCCGTCGACCAGCAC
>JBDSLP010000081.1:0-13177 GCA_039916325.1 Nakamurella sp.
CGTGGTTCAGCCTCCGCTGAACCGGGGCTCACCCCAGGCCGACTCATCACTCCAGGGTAGTCGTCGCGTCACCCTGTGCAGCAAGGATCCGAGGAGACGTCAGGCGTCACGAGCGAGAACGACGGCAACCGCCAGTGCCAGCACGGCAATCAGCGTGGTCACCACCCGCACGGTGAAGAACCGCTCCCACCGGGCGCGCACCTGCTGCCAATCGGCGGGCAGCCCGTCGGCGGACCAGGACGCCATCCGGCGGTTGATCGGCAGGTCGCCGCGCACGATCGCCAGCAACGTGACCGCCAACGCGCCCGACGCAACCGAGGCGGCCACCACCACCGACCGGTGACCGCCGACCGTCGCGATCACGACGACGGCGATCCCGGCCGCCAACGCCGCCAGCATGAGCGGCCGCGCCAACCGGGGAAACTCCCGGTCGGCGGCGGTCTTGATCGCCAGGTAGGAGGCACCGTCAAGCGATCGCATGGCCGGGTTGAGCCCGAGCCCGCCCGCAAGGTGCACCCCGGCCAACAATGCGGTCACAGACAGCGCGAAAAGGGTGAGCAGCTGGAGGATCACCGGGTACCGTCCTATCGAATACAGGTTGTATGTAACGAAAGGATGCGACGCGTGGGCCGTACCGTCAACCCCCGCCGCTACGACGTCGCGGGACGGCAACGTGCGGCCGCCGACCGACGACGCCGGGTCCTGGATGCAGCGGTCGAGATCATCAGCGCAGGAGGCTATGTCGCGACCACCATGGCCCATGTCGCGGCGGCGGCCGGGGTGTCGGTCGAATATCTGTACAAGACCTTCGGCGACAAGCCCAGCCTGGTCCGGCTGTTGCTCGACTACGTCGCCGGAGGGGATGAGAAGCCTGTTCCCGTCGCCCAGCGCCCCGAGGTGCGGCAGATGAAAGCCGAACCCGACCCCCGCACGGTTCTGGCGATGTACGCCCGGCGATGCGCGCGAGTCAACGCCCGGGCGGCACCGCTGCTCCTGGCAATGGCGGCAGCGGCGCCGGGCGATGCGAGACTGGCCGCTGTCGTCCGGACCGCCGCACAGCAGCGACTCGGCGCGGCGGCCGCGGTCGTCACCGACATCGAATCCAAAGGTCGCCTTCGCTGCACACCCGACGAAGCCCGGGACACGATCTGGACGCTGAACGCACCCGAGGTGTGGGATCTGACGGTACGTCGGCGGGGCTGGTCCGACGAGCGGTACGCGCAGTGGATAGGCCGCCTGATGGCTGACGAGATCCTCGGCAGCCATCCTCGTCGACCCGAGGTGACGGACCGGAAAGGACAGCACTGATCATGCCGGCCCGGACCGAGGTGGCAGTCTGGGCTGATGGGAAGCGGGCCGGATGTGGTGGTGGTGGGAGCCGGCGTGGCCGGTCTGCTGTGCGCGGCGGAGCTCGAGTCCCGCGGTCTCGACGTCCGGGTCTTCGAACGAGCCGGCCACGTCGGCGGCCGGATCCGCACCGAACAGATCGACGGGTTCCTGTGTGACGTCGGCTTCCAGCTGCTGAACCCGGCGTACCCGCAGGTCAAGCGGACGGTGGACCTTCCTGCGCTGGGCCTTCAGCAGTTCGCCGCCGGCGTCCGGGTCGACCGGGACGACCGGAGCGTGGTCTTGGCCGACCCCCGCCGCGCCCCTGGGCTGCTGTGGTCGACGCTGCGCAGCGGACTCCTCGATGTCCGGGACATCCTCGGGCTGGTGCGGTGGATCACCCCGACGCTGATCGCCCCGCAGAAGGCGATCCGTACCGCCGATCAGGCCCTGGCGCAGTCCTGGGATGCGGTCGGGGTGAAGGGCCGGCTACGGCGCGAGGTCCTCGAGCCGTTCCTCAGCGGGGTCCTCGCGGACGACCCGTCCGAGGCGTCGGCGCACTTCGTCCGGCTGCTGATCCGGTCGTTCCTGCTCGGCACCCCGGGCCTCCCCCGCGGCGGGATGCAGGCCCTGCCCGGTCAGCTGGCCCACCGGCTCCGCACCCCCGTGGAGACCGGCACCGAGGTCGTCGCCGTAGGCCCCGGGCCGGTGGTCCGGACGGCCGAGGGGTCGGTGGCGGCCCGCACCGTGGTCATCGCCACCGATCTGCCCGCCGCCGCTGCCCTGGACCTGGCCCCCGCCCGCCCCAGCGGCGGGCTGACCACGTGGTGGTTCAGCACCCCGCTCGGGCTCCCGCAGGACCGGCTGTTGTGTGTCGACGGCCGGCGCGGTCCGGTGGTGAACACCGCGGTCGTCTCCGCCGCCGCCCCCAGCTACGCCCCGCCGGGTCGGGACCTCGTCCAGCTCACGACATTGTCGACAGCGGACCTGACCGACGCGCAGGCGCTCGCCGAGGCCAGCCGGCTCTGGCACACCGACACCGCCCCGTGGGATCTGCTGGTCCGGCACGACGTCCGGAACGCCCTGCCGCTCACCCGGGCACCCCTACCGATCCGTCGACCTGTCGCACAGACAGACGGCCTGTTCGTGTGCGGAGACCATCAGGACACCCCGTCGACCCAGGGCGCACTGGCCTCCGGTCACCGCACCGCGCAGGCTGCGGCCCGGTTCCTTGGCCTCGACCCGTGAAGGCCGCTGTCGAGCCTCAGTTCTCATTGCCGGAAGGGTGGTCCTGATGAGTGAACGACCGTCGGTCGTGGTGTTCGACGTGAACGAGACGCTGTCCGACCTGGAGCCGCTGGCTCACCGGTTCACCGAAGTGGGTGCGCCGCCGCTGCTGATGCGGGTGTGGTTCGCCGGTGTTCTGCGGGACGGGTTCGCGTTGGCTGCGGTCGGCGCGGCCGGGAGTTTCGCCGTGCTGGCTGCGGAAGGTCTGCGCGGGCTACTGGCCGGGATGCCGTTGGACCGGGAACTGGACGCCGCGGTGGACCATGTGATGGCCGGGTTCGGCGCCTTGGAGGTGCACCCGGATGTGCCGGACGGGGTCCGCGCGCTCCGCAGCGCCGGGTATCGGCTGGTCACCCTCACCAACGGTGCCAGCCAGGTGGCTGAGCGGTTGTTGACCGGTGCCGGCCTGCGGGACGAATTCGACGAGCTGCTCTCGGTGGACGATGCCGACGGATGGAAACCCACGCGCGCGGCGTACGCCTACGCGGCTGCGGCCTGCGGGGTGGATCCCGCCGACATGATGCTGGTCGCGGTACACCCATGGGACATCGACGGTGCCCGCCGGGCCGGCCTCCGCGCCGCCTGGGTGAACCGGGGTGGTGCCCCGTATCCGGGCTCTTTCACCAGCCCGACAGTGACCGCTTCGAGCCTGGTGGAGCTGGCCCGGCTGCTCGGGTCCTGAACGGCAGCGGGTCAGCTACAGTCGGCCACCGCCGACGAGCCACCGACCGCGATTCCCGCGCGGGCCGTCCGCACCGAAGAGGAGCACGGGTTCATGTCGAATGCACTGCAGGGCAAACGCGCGCTGGTCACCGGCGGCGCCGGTGGTATCGGGGAGGCCTGCGTCCGGGCCCTGGCCGCCCAGGGGGCGACCGTCGTGGTTGCCGATCTCAACGCCGAGGCGGCGGGCCGGATCGCCGAGGAGGTCGGTGCATCCGTCTGGGCGGTCGACCTACTGGCGCCCGACGCGGTAGCCGACCAGGCCCTGGCCAAGGTGTTGGGTGACGTGGACATCCTGGTCAACAACGCCGGAATCCAACGGGTCAGCCCGATCGAGGACTTCTCCCCCGACGACTTCCGCGCCATCATCCGGCTGATGCTGGAGGTGCCGTTCCTGTTGATCCGGGCGGCTCTGCCCGGGATGTACGCGCGCGGCACCGGCCGCATCATCAACATCTCGTCGGTTCACGGGCTGCGGGCGTCGCCGTTCAAGAGCGCCTACGTGGCCGCCAAGCACGGCCTGGAGGGGCTGTCGAAAGTAACCGCCCTCGAAGGCGGCCCGCACGGAGTGACCAGCAACTGCGTCAATCCCGGATACGTCCGTACCCCGCTTGTCGAGAAGCAGCTCGCGGATCAGGCTGCGGTGCACGGCATCCCGGAATCGGAGGTGCTGCACAAGATCATGCTGACCGAGAGTGCGATCAAGCGCCTGGTCGAGCCGACCGAGGTCGCGTCACTGGTGAGCTGGCTCGCCGCCGACGATGCGGCCATGGTCACCGGGGCCAGCTACACCATGGACGGCGGTTGGTCGGCCCGCTGATTCGACCGCCGACCAGGGTGCGGCCCGGCTCACCACGCTGGGGATCACCGGCCCATCGGACCTGGGCGCCTACCGGGCGGCGGGCGCGGCTCCCAGCACCGCAGGAAGCTCGGAGCCGCTGCCGTCCAGCACATGTCGGTCCAGGAAGGCGGACACCACCTGGTACCAGATCTTCGCGTGCTGGGGTTTGAGCACCCAGTGGTTCTCGTCGGGGAAGTACAGGAACCGGTGCGCGGTGTGACCCTCGTCGTCGGCCGGCAGCTGCGAGTCGCTGAGCAGCTCGTACCAGAGCCGCAGGCCCTCACCGATGGGCACCCGGTAGTCCTTGTCGCCGTGGACCACCAACATCGGGGTGACGATGTCGCCGACGAAACGGTGCGGCGAGTTCTCCGCCGCCATTTGCGGGGTCATCTCCCGCTGCCAGTAGTAGGCGGCGTCCGTGGTGGGGCCGAACTGGTCCAGCGCCCACAGGCTCGCGTGGGTGACAATCGCGCGGAAGCGGTCGGTGTGCCCGGCGATCCAGTTCGCCATGTAGCCACCGAACGATCCGCCCATCGCCGCGGTCCGGGCCGCGTCGATGTCCGCACGGGCTTGCGCCGCATCGGTGATGGCCATCAGATCGGTGTACGGCGCAGCGCCCCACGCGCCCCAGCCGCGCTGGACGAAGTCCTGGCCGTAGCCGGTGGACAGCGCGGGGTCGGGCAGCAGCACGGCATAACCCTGAGCGACCATCAGCCACGGGCTCCACCGCCACGACCAGGCGTTCCACGAGCCGAGCGGGCCGCCGTGCACCCAGACCAGAAGCGGCGCAGGGTGTTCCGGCCCGGCGCCGACGGGCAGCGCCAACCAGGCGCGGACGCTGATGCCGTCGTCGAGCTGGGTGGTGATCTCGGCGAGACTGCCGGGCAGGGCCGGGGACGGTGCCGGCGCGAGCAGCGTGCGGACGTGGCCGCGGTCATCGCCGGCAAGCCCGATCCGCACCGGGTGCGCCGGCGCCAGGTAGGAGGTGCGCAGCGCGTACAGGGCAGAGCCGTCCGGCGCCACCTGGACGTCGGTGAACGTCGCGTCGTCGTGGGTCAGCTGCTCGACGCCGCGGCCGGGGTCTGCGAGGTGGACCAGGAAGAGCGGACCGCGTCCGTGGTCATCGGCGGTGACCACGAGCGCGGAGGCGTCCGGGAGCCAGCGGATCGAGGACGGCCAGCGGTCCCAGCCGGCGGCCACGTCCTGCACCCCACCGCCGTTGACGTCGATGATCTGCAGCGACGTGCGCGGCGCCTGGTGCGGGGTCGAGTCCGCCTCCCGCAACAGCGCCAGCTGGGTGCCGTCGGGGCTGAACCGGGGGTGCGACAGGTCGGCGCCCGGATCGGCCACCAGCACCGAGATGGCGCCGCTGCCCCGGTCGACGAGCCGCAGTTCACTGCGCAGTGACCCGCGAGCCTGCGGTCGTCGCCAGGTGGTCACGATCTGCCGGCCGTCCGCGGTGAGGTCCAGGTCGGCCTCCCGCAGCGCATGGCCGGGCTGCGGCGTGAGATCGGCGGGCGTCACCTCAGCGGCGCCGTCCGCCCGCGTGCCGGCGGTGAACAGGTGCGGCGACCCGGGGCCCAGGTCGGCGTCCCAGTACCGGACCGGGTACCCGGTGTGCAGGACGGCGGAGACCTTCAGCTTCGAGCGTTCAGTGCGGAGGGCAGCGTCCGACCGCTCGTCGTCACCGTGGGGCACCGCATTGGGCAGCACGTCTGCGCAGAACGCCAGGACGTCCGCGCTCTTCGCGGGGTGCACCCGAGCCAGGCCGCCCGGGCGGGTCAGCAGCAAACGGCCCTCGCCACCGTCCTTGGGCAACAGCCACAACGAGGTCGGGACGTCGTCCCCGCCGGTGCCCGGCTCGGCGTCGGGATCCGGGCGGGCGGAGGTGAAGAGCACATCACCTGCCGCCGTGAACCCGACCGCCGACTCGCCCTTGGCGCCCCGGGTCAGTCGACGGGCCGACGCCAGGCCGGCCGGGTCGACCTCCCACACGGCACCCCCGTAGCCGGTGCGCGCCGGGTCCAGCGTCGACACCGTGGTGATCAACCGGGTGCCGTCCGGGGACAGGGTGAACCCGGAGGTGCGCGGAAGCTCGATGTAGGCGTCCAGATCGTGGAACGGCGTGGGCGGGCTCGGTTCGGTCATGCGAATGTCCTACCCGCTACGGCGGGCGCAGCTGACGTCGCCTCGCCGAACGAGCTCGTCGTCACGGCGGCGAGCACCCTGGCGCGTGTGCCGGCTGGCGGACCGGACGGCTCGTAGCCTGGACCCGGTGAGCGACCGTGGGCATGATCTGGTGTTGTTCGGGGCGAGCGGATTCGTCGGGCGGCTGGTGGCCCGGCGCTTGGCGCAGGCCGGGACCGGGGTACGCATCGCACTGGCCGGGCGCTCCCGGGACCGGTTGACCGCGGTCCGCGACGAGCTCGGGGTCGACTGGCCGGTGGTTGTGGCCGATTCGGGCGACCCGTCGGCGCTGGCCGAGCTGGCTCGGTCCACCCGCGTCGTGCTGAGCACCGTGGGCCCCTACGCCCGCCACGGCCTGCCGCTGGTGATGGCGTGCGCGCAGGCGGGCACGTCCTACGGTGATCTGACCGGTGAGGCTCTCTTCGTACGCGAGTGCATCGACTCCGCGCACGAAGTCGCGCAGCAGAGCGGCGCCCGTATCGTGCATGCCTGCGGCTTCGACTCGGTGCCCTCCGATCTGGGGGTCCAGATGGTCGCCGACCGGACGGCCGCCGACGGAGTGGGAGAACTGTCCGAGGTCCTGCTGCTGGTCGTCTCGGCCAAGGGGGGTTTCAGCGGCGGCACGATCGACTCGATCCGTGGGCAGGTCGACGCGGTGCGGGCGAACCCCGCGCTGACCCGTCGGTTGGCCGACCCCTACCTGCTGAGTCCGGACCGGGACGCCGAGCCCGACCTCGGCCCGCAGCCGGACGCGTTCCTGGCCCGCCGACTCGATGACGGGACCTGGACCGCCCCGTTTGTGATGGCATCGTTCAACACTCGGATCGTGCGGCGTTCCAACGCGTTGCTGAGCCATCGCTACGGGCGGCGCCTGCGCTACTCCGAAGCGGTCCGGACCGGCCGCTCGCCACTGGCGCCCGTGGTGGCGGGTGGTATCGCGCTGGTCAGCGCGGCGGTGGCCGGCGGGCTGCGCACCCCACTGCTGCGTCCGCTGCTGGACAGGGTCCTGCCCGACCCCGGCCAGGGACCCAGCGAGAAGGTGCAGCAGCAGGGCTCGTTCCGGCTGGAACTCCGCGCGGTGACCACATCCGGCGCCCGATATCGCGGAATCGTCGCTGCCCCGGGTGATCCCGGTTACGCCGCCACCTCGGTGATGCTCGCCCAGGCTGGACTGTCCCTGGCCCAGGACGAGCTGCCCGACCGCAGCGGCGTGCTCACCCCGGCGGTGGCGATGGGCGATGCCCTGACCCATCGACTGCGCCGGGCCGGGTTCACCTTCTCCGTGGAGCGCACCGGCTGATTCAGGTGCTCCCGAGCACGGGCCCCTGGCGGCCGGCCCTGTGAGGCGCTCAGCGACCGACCGCGTACCCCTGTCGTCCCCGCGGATCGGACGCGGCGTGCAGCCGGCCCGTCCGGTCGCGGCCGACGACGCACAGGCGCCCCAGTGACCACGGTGCGGAGACGACGACCTCGTGTCCACGGCGGCGCAGCTGCTCGATCACCTCGGTTCCGAACCGCTCCTCGACCACGATCTGGCCCGGGGAGGCGTGCCGCGGATAGAAGGAGCTCGGGAAGTGGGTGGTGTGGAACATGGGCGCGTCGACCGCGCGCTGCAGATCCGGCCCGCCGGGGCCGTCGTCGGCCTCCCCGAGCACCAGCTGGAGGAAGAAGTTGAGCTGCCACTGGTCCTGCTGGTCACCTCCGGGCGTGCCGAAAGCGAACTCCGGACGGCCTTCTCGCAGGACGATCGTCGGGGACAGCGTCGTCCGCGGTCGCCGGCCCGGCGTCAGGGATGTCGGCAGTCCGGGCTGCAGCGTCGTCATCTGCAGCCGGGTACCCAGCGGGAAGCCCAGCTCCGGGATCACCGGTGACGACTGCAGCCAGCCGCCGCTGGGGGTGGCCGCGACGAGCGTCCCCCATCGGTCGGCGACCGCGACATGGCACGTGTCGCCTCGGTTCTCACCGGTGCGGGAGACCGTCGGCTCCCCGGTTCCGGCCGCTGTCCCGGCCGGCGCGGTGGAGAAGTCGGGCAGTCGGGGTGTCCGACCTCCCGGGGATCCCGGACGGATCTCCCGGGACGCGGTGTCGGTGATGAGGAGGCGCCGGTTTTCGGCGTACGACGCGCTCAGTAGTTCATCCAGTGGCACGTCGGGAACGTCGCCGTACCAGGCGTCCCGGTCGGCGAAGGCCAGCTTGGCTCCCTCGACCACCTGGTGGACGAATGCCGCCGTCCCCGGACGCAGTTCGGTCCCGGCCAGCAACCGCAGCTGCTGCAGAAAGGCCGGCCCCTGGGTCCACGCGGGCGCCTTGGCCACGGTCCACGGCCCGAACGGGGTCACCACGGCCGCCTCGTAGCCCGGGCGCCAATCGGCCAGATCCTGACCGGTCAACACTCCGGTCGAGCGGAATCCGGACGTGTCCAGCCAGGGGGTGCGGCAGAACGCGTCGACCGCCTCGGCGACGAAGCCCTGGGACCAGGCGGTGATGGCGGCGTCCACCGCGGCTTCGCGGCTCGGGCCGACGGCTGCTGCGGCCAGCCGTCGGTAGGTCGCGGCCAGCACGGGGTTCCTCAGGACCTCACCGGCCAGCGGCACACGGCCACCGGGCAGGTAGATCGGCGCGGACGGCTGCCACTCGGTCTGCAGCAGGTCAGCCACCGCGCCGATCGTCCGGGCCATGGAGGGCAGCACCGGGTAGCCGTACCCGGCGTAATGGATGGCGTAGGACAGCACCTGTTCGACCGAGGCGGTCCCCGAGTCACGCAGCAGGGTCAGCCAGGCGATCACCGAGCCCGGGACCGCAGCGGCCAGCAGTCCGGTGCCCGGCACCACCGCGTGGCCGCGAGCTCGGTACTCACCGATAGTGGCCCCGGCCGGTGCCGGCCCCTGCCCGCCCAGGACGACCGGGTCACCCCCGCGCTCGCTGATCAGCAGCACGAGATCACCGCCCGGACCGTTGAGGTGGGGCTCCACCACCTGGAGGGTGAACGCCGCCGCGACCGCCGCGTCCACCGCGTTGCCGCCCGCTTCGAGCATCGCCATCCCACACGCCGAGGCGAGCCAGTGCGTGCTCGAGACCATCCCGAACGAACCGGTCAGGTCGGGTCTCGTCGCGAACGTCATGCTGGCGCCTCCCGTCCGCGCGTCGATTCGTCCGGCCGGTTCATTCCCGCTCCGTACGCCTTCCGCGGACCGTACCCGCGGGCAGCGTCGTGGTGATCCGCGGCCTGCGCATGCCCCCAGCGAACCCGATGGGCGGGCCATTCCGACGAGGACGCCCGCCTCGCTCCGTCTTCCCGGTCCGATCGGGCCGGGCAAGCCGGTCAAATCCCTGGTCACTCCCCCTATTGCCGGAGTTCGGCCGCGTCAGTGGTCCTCGGGGCGCGGCCAGATCGCCACCGCAATCAGGACCGCCGCCCAGATTCCCAGCGGCACCAGTGGCCAGAAGAAGCCGGGGTCCGAGCGGATCGCCTGAATTCCCCACAGCGCGGACATGATGATGGCTGCGCCGGACCACCAACGCCACTCGGTCATCCACTCCCGGACATCGGAATGCTGCTGGGCCCGGGCAACATCGGTGGGGCCCGATGCGGGCAGGTCACCGGTCAGGGCGCTGAGCTCGCTGGTGTAGCGCGCGGCCCAAGCGTGTGACAGACGCTGCTCGTGTTCATCGGCGGCCAACGCTCCGCACACGAAGGCGTCCCCGAGCACGGTGGCGGTCGCTATGCGGTCATCGTCGGTCGCCCGGGTCTGCGGGGTCGTTTCAGCGGGTGTTCGGGGGCTGGTCTCCATGAGATACGATCGTATCTCATGGAGGATGTTGCGTCGAGTGGCAAGCAGGCGGATCAGGACGAACTTGCGGGCCGGATCCTGGCGGCGGTCGTCGCCGTCATTGCGGAGGACGGCTTCGAAGGTGCCACGATCCGACGCGTCGCGGCCCGGGCCCGCTGCTCGGCTGGGGCGGTGCAGAAGCGTTTCGCGACCCGGACGCAGTTGTTGCGCGCAACTTTCGAGCACGTGGTGGCTACCGTGGTGGAACGGATGCGGGCCGCAGCCGACGGGCCCGGCGCCGGCGATGACACCCTGGTCGCGCAGCAACGCATCGCCGCTCTGCAGACCCTTCCGCTGGACGATGAACGGCGAAGCGAATCATTGGTCTGGATTTCCTACCTGCTGCGCGCGGCCGTCGACGAATCCCTGTGCGATATCCCCTTGAACCTGGATCGAGCAGTGCGCGACGCCCTGGTGCATGACCTCGCCGCCGCCCGCGCCCACGGCGGGCTCCGATCGGAGGCGAACCCCGCGGAGCTTGCAGATGCGCTGCTGGCCCTCGTCGACGGCATCGCAATCCGAATGCTCTACACCCCGCCCGCTGAGCACGCCGCGCTCGTCGCAGCACTGGACCTCGCCCTGGAAGCCCTGTTGCCCACCTGACCCGACCCGGCGGCCAGTGCCGGGGGAAGAACCGCGCGATCGAGGATGGCGCGCAATCCGGCCCACAACCCATTGCCGACCCCCCTACCAGCAGCCCCGACCACACGGAGCGGCTCGCCGCGTACTGGGCCGAAGCACGTGGCGGCCCCACCCGCTACTCCGAGAACTATGGCGATGAGACGCCGGTGGCGAAGATCCACCACCGCAATGGCCAGCACGAGGAGACGGACCGACGGGCGACCCCCGGTCGGCTGACGATGTGCCCGCGGACCGGAGCATTCCACGCTGGTCACGGAACCGAGCCGGCCCGCGCCGAAGGCCCCTCACAGGTCGCTTCGAGTAGCCACGAGGCGAGCCGACGGCATCTGCTTACGTCGCAGTCGGGAGCGGCCCGTACCTTCGCTTCGGCAGGGCGCTCGATGATCTCGCACTCCGCTCAGGCCTGTTGTCGGTGTCGGCGTGATGCTGCATGCTTCAACCGACGTCCGGGCGGAGGGCTCCATGGGCAAGCTGATCTACGCGGCCAACATCTCGCTCGACGGCTTCCTCGAGGACGAGACCGGTTCGTTCGACTGGGCCGTGCCTGACGAGGACGTGCACGCGTTCTGGAACGAGCACGAACGGCACATCGGCACGTCGCTGTATGGGCGACGCATGTACGAGACGATGCGCGTCTGGGAGAGCGACAACTGGTTGACGAACGAGCCCGTGGTGGTCCGTGAGTACGCCGAGATCTGGCGTGACGCCGACAAGGTCGTCTACTCCTCCTCGCTCACCGACGTCTCGACGGCGCGCACGAGGATCGAGCGGCAGTTCGAGCCCGAGGCGGTGCGGCGGCTCAAGGAGACCTCCGGTTCGGACCTGAGCATCGGAGGCGCGGGAATCGCGGCGGAAGCCTTCCGGCACGGTCTGGTCGACGAGTGCGTGCTGCTGCTGTGCCCGGTCCTGGTGGGCGGCGGCAAGCCGTCGCTTCCTCGAGGCGTACGACTCGGCCTCGAGCTGCTAGACCACCGACGATTCGACAACGGCGTGATCAAACTCCGCTACGCGGTGAGGAACGTCGCCTGACACCGGCGGCGCCGGGAAGCGGCATGGTCGGACGGGGTGAGCCACCCTGCGTCATCGGCTCAGCCCCCTTTCGTGCGGTAGCGCTTTGATCTCTCGCCGGATCGCCGTGGTCGCGAATCCAGGCCACGTGGGCGCGGCGGCCCGCGTGAAAGAACTGTCGTGGCCCTGGTGGGACCGCGTTCGACCGTTACGCCGTGACGGGTCGGGTGATGAGGAGCTGGGCGACGAGGGTGTCTGCGAGCCATTGTTCGTAGCGGTCTGTCGACCAGCCTCGTTCCTGGACGAGCTCGCGGTAGATCTCCTCGTTGGAGAAACACCACAGCAGGTCGGTTGCGGTTGACTCGTCGACACCGGGCGCCAGATCGGCGCGCACGTCATGGACGAATTCTGCGAAGGCTCGAGCCCGGTTGTCGAGCACCTTCCGATAGTCAGCGGCGATCTGAGGGTCGGACGCGGCGGCTTGACGATGGATGGAGATGACGTCGTAGCTGGTGACCATCTGTTGACGCACGAGCCGCGCCCAGAGTCTGAGGCGGCGGGAGGCGTTGGGTTCTGCGGTGGCCTGGGCCATCAGCTGGGGGATTTTCGAGTCGCGCAGCATGACCGCTCGCATCTCGTCGAGCAGGGCCCGCTTGTTTCCGAAGGCGGCATAGATCGTCTGGGGTGCGACTTCGGCCTCCTTGGCGACCGCGTCGATCGTGGTGGCGGCCCATCCGTCACGGGCCATCAACTCGCGGGCAGCCGCCACGACCCGGTCCTTGGTCTCCTGCGCCTGACGCTGGCGATGCGTCGGTCGACCTGAGGCTGAAGTCACGCCAAGAGTGTAGCCGTGGGCCATTCGATAGTGTAAAACTACACTCATTATAGCGTGACTACATCAGGAGTGATTGATGAAACCCGAGCGAGCAACGACGAAGGAGCCGACAGGTCAGGAGCCAGGGCGCAGAGCCAGCAACCTCGACAGCAGCGCGCGGCGGGTGACGGGATGGTGCGGCATCGGGATGGTGGCAGCGATCCTGGTGAATGGCCCGCTGTCGCAGGTTGTCCAACGAATCCCGAGCTACTGGGACGCCGGCGCGGCTGGCGCGTTCTCGGCGTACCTGCGAGACGGTACGAAGGTAGACCAGATGGTGGTGTTCTTCGCCCTCTCGAACCTCATCTTCGTGTTCGCGATCGGGTTCTTCGCGGGTTTGCGAAGCGTCAGCAACGGCTCAGACCTTTCGATGTGGGCCCGCGGAGTCGTCTCCGTCGGCTCAGCGCTCTTCCTGGCCGGCGGCCTGCTGTCCGAGACGCTGTCCACCGGTATCGCCGTGGT
>JBDSLP010000082.1:0-20727 GCA_039916325.1 Nakamurella sp.
TGCGCGGTCGCAACCAGGGCGTTGCCGCCGAAATCGCCGGCGCTCCGGACGTTGCGCGGCGGGAACGTGACGCCCCACTCGAAGTCCAGGGTGCTGTCGGCGTCCGGGATCAGGAAGGCACCGCCCCACGCCATCGCCGAGGTCTGCGAGAAGAAGATGTCCTGGGCGTAGGTGGTCGACTTCACCGAGGCGTTGGGCGGTATGAAGCTCTTGGTGAAGAAACTCCTGGTGAAGTCGATGGCCGCCCGGCCGGCGTCGGAATCGACTGCCGGGGTGACCAGATTCTCGGCCAGGAACCGTCCGTCGGACTCGAACAACCAGCTCAGCCAACGGGTGACGCCGTTGCCCTGCCAGTTGTAGGCGAGCGGGAACTGGGTCGCCGGCAGCGAGTCCCGCAGCTGCTGGGCCGCCGCGGCGAACTCGTCCCAGGTCCAGGCCGACTCGATGGTCGTCGGCACCGAGGTGATTCCGGCCGCCTCGAACAGCGGTTTGTTGTAGAGGATCACCGAGGTGTCGGTGTGGTGCGGGACGCCGTAGGGCTTGCCGGCGTTCTGCACGGCGGCCCACGCCGCCGGGGTGAACCGGCTGTTGAAATCCGCAGGCAGGTGCGGGCTGAGGTCGAGCAGCTGGTCACGCCCCGCATAACTGCCGAACGTGTAGTACGGCACCCGGAAGATGTCCGGCGGGTTCCCGGCCTGCAGTTGGGCGTCGATGTTGGTGAACATCTGCCCGTACGGCACCGCGTTCAGCGTCACCGTGGTACCGGAGTTGGCCTTCTGGAAACCGTCGATGGCCGCCCGCAAACCAGCCAGCTCACTGTCGGTTCCCCAGGTGGTGAACGACAGGGTGTCGGTGGTGGTCGACGGCTCGGAGCCGGCCGTGGAGAACCCGCAGCCGGCCAGCACCAGCGGTGCGGCGGTCGCGGCAGCGGCACCCAGGAATCGTCTTCTGCTCAGTTCCATGATCGGTCTCTTCTCTCGCCCGTCGGTACGCAGCGGTCGATGAACCGTGCTTCGCCCGACTCTTTGCCCCATCCACGGGAAAACTCCCCACCCGGGAACAGGTCAGGGACGCCGTCGAACAGGGCGGATACCACGACCACGTCGAAGACAGATGCACGGCAGGGGAAATCGCGACGTCGGTTCAGGTCCAGCGCGCGGTGCGGACCCCGATGGCCCCCAGCGCCACCGCGGCCGCCGTCGAGGTCCGCAGCACCTCAGGACCGAGCCGCACGGCCACGGCACCGGCGGCGGTGAACGCGGAGATCTCCTCGGGGCTGATGCCACCCTCAGGGCCGATGACGATCATCAGCTCGCCCTCGGTCGGTAGCTCCACGGCCGCCACCGACAGCGACTCGGCCTCGTGCAGCAGCAGGGTGAGCCCACCGGTCGCGGTCACCGCGGCGATCCGGCTGGTCAGGGCGCGGGTGTCGTGCAGGTCGTCGATCGACGGGAAGCGGGTGCGCCGGGACTGCTTCGCAGCCTCCCGCGCGACCTGCCGCCAGCGGTGGACGCCGCGGGCGGACTTCTCCCCGACCCAGCGGGCCACGCATCGTGACGCCGCCCACGGCACGATCACGTCGGCGCCGGCCTCGGTGGCCAGGTCGACCGCGAGCTCGGACCGCTCGCCCTTGGGCAACGCCTGCACCACCGTCACCGATGGCCGGGGCTGCGGCTCGGTGACCGGGTCCCCGAGGTCCAGGGTCAGCCGGTCCCGGGCGACCGTCAGCACCGGCCCGGCCGACCACCGGCCGGTGCCGTCGGTGACAGCGAGCCGCTCACCGACCCGACTCCGCCGCACGGTGGCGGCGTGCCGTCCTTCCGGACCGTCCAGGACGAACGGTCCGGCCGCGGGTACCGCCTCGACCGCGAACAGCGCGATCCCGGCCGGGACAGCCAACTGTCAGTGCCCGCCGGCGAGGGTGTCGCGGATGCGGGAGAACAGCCCGCCGTGGTTGCGCTCCATCAGCTCGGGATGCTCCTCGCCGCGCAAGGTGGCCAGCTCGCGGAGCAGCTCGGCCTGGCGACCCTCGAGCTTGGTCGGGGTGACGACCTCGATGTGCACGAAGAGGTTGCCGTTGCCGGTCCCCCGCAACCGCGGCATGCCCTGGTTGCGCAGGGTCAGCACTGTGCCGGACTGGGTGCCCGGCCGGATGTCCAGATCCTCGTTGTCCAGCAGCGTGGCCAGCGTCATCGAGGTGCCCAGCGCGGCCGCGGTCATCGGGACATGCACGGTGCAGTGCAGGTCAACGCCGTCGCGGGTGAACATCTCGTGCGCCTTCTCGCGGACCTCGACGTACAGGTCGCCGGGGGCGCCACCGCCCGGTCCGACCTCACCCTGACCGGGCAGCCGGACGCGGATTCCGTCCCCGACGCCGGCCGGGATGTTGGCGCGTACGGTCCGACGGGCCCGGATCCGGCCGTCTCCGTTGCACTGCCGGCACGGATCGGGGATGACTTCGCCGTAACCGCGGCACACCGGGCAGGGCCGCGAGGTGACGACCTGGCCGAGCAGCGACCGCTGGACCTGCTGTATCTCCCCGGCTCCCTTGCAGGTGTCACAGGTCTCGCGGCTGGTGCCCTCCGCGGTGCCCTCGCCCTGACACAGCGTGCAGACCTGGGCGGTGTCGACCGTGAGGTCCTTGGCCACCCCCGTCGCGCACTCCTCCAGCGTCAGCTCGACGGGCAGCAACGAGTCCTCACCCTGTCGGACCCGCGAGCGCGGTCCGCGGGACCGGGCGCCGCCGCCGAAGAAGGCGTCCATGATGTCGCCGAAGCCCATGTTGTTGAACGGGTCCTGCCCACCGGCACCGCCACCGCCACCTCCGCCCGACGACAGCGGATCGCCGCCCAGGTCGACGATCTGGCGCTTGGCCGGATCCGACAACACCTCGTAGGCGGTGGAGACGTCCTTGAACTTGTGCTGGGATTCCGGGTCCGGATTGACGTCCGGATGCAACTCGCGCGCGAGCTTGCGGTACGCACGCTTGATCTCATCCTGCGAGGCGCCCTTCTGGACACCCAGCAACCCGTAATAGTCGCGAGCCACTCTCTGCACACTGACCTTTCCGGCGGGGAGAATCCCGCATCACTTCATGTCTTCACTGGTGCTGTGATGCCTGTACCCGCCACCGGCGGTCAGCGCTCCCCCAGCAGTTCACCGACGTACCGGGCGACGGCACGGACCGCCGCCATCGTCCCGGGATAGTCCATCCTGGTCGGGCCGACGACGGCCAACCCACCCATCACCGTCGACCCCGCGCCGTACCCGGCGGTGACCAGGGCCGACGCCGCCAGGTTGGCATCGTCATTCTCCTCCCCGATCCGGACGGTGACCGAATCGGCGGTGGCCAGAGCCAGGAGTTTGAGCAATGTCACCTGCTCGTCCAGCGCTTCGAGAACCCCGCGCAGCGTCGACGGCTGGTCGATCCAGGCGCTGGAGAGGTTGGAGGTGCCCGAGAGCACCAGGCGCTCCTCCGGCGAATCGACGAAGGTACGGGTCAGCACGGCGGCGACGGCGGAGAACAGCCCCGACGACCGGGACGACACCTGGCCCGGGAGCTGCTCCACCGCGGCGGCGGCCTCGGCCAACCGCCGCCCGTTGACGGATTCGGCGAGCTTGATCCGCAACAGCGCGACCGATTCCTCGGTGGCGTCGGCCGGTAGCTCGACCACCCGCTGCTCGACCCGCCCACTGTCGGTGATGACGACGATCAGCAACCGGCCCGGACCCAGCGGCACGACCTCGATGTGCCGCACGGTGGCTCGGGTCAGCGTCGGGTACTGCACGACGGCGACCTGGTGGGTCAGCTGGGACAGCAGCCGGACGCTACGGCGAAGCACGTCGTCCAGGTCGACGGACTCCGCGAGGAACCGCTGGATGGCGTGCCGCTCGGCCGGAGACAACGGCTTGACCGCGGCCAACCGGTCGACGAACAGCCGGTAGCCCTTGTCCGTCGGCACCCGGCCGGCCGAGGTGTGCGGCTGCGCGATGAAGCCGTCCTCCTCCAGCACCGCCATGTCGTGGCGGATGGTCGCCGCGGAGACGTTGAGCTGGTGCCGTTCGACGAGAGCCTTGGAACCGACCGGCTCGTGGGTCGCGACGTAGTCGGCGACGATGGCCCGGAGGACCTCGAAACGGCGGTCGTCGGCGCTCACAGGTCCTCCTCACCGGGTGCGGGATGTCGGCGGCCGGTACGTTCCGACCGGCTCAGGCCGACGCGGAATTGGCGCTCGGCACCGGCGAGTGCCAAGTGTAGCCAGCAACGCGCCCGGTCTTCAGGCGCAGCATTAGGGTGTGCGGGAACCGACGGGAGGGCCGGGACCGGATGATCTTCAAGGACGTACGGGATGGCCGGCCGTACCCGGACCACGGTTTCTCCACCCGGGACTGGGCCCGCATCCCGCCGCGTCAGGTCCGGATGGACGAGCTGACCGCCACCAAGCGCGAACTCCGCCTGGACACCCTGCTCGACGACGACTCCACGTTCTACGGCGACCTGTTCCCGCATGCGGTGCTCTGGGAGTCCGAGCTCTACCTCGAGGACGGCCTGCACCGGGCGCTCCGCGCGGCGCTGCAACAGCGGACCGTCATCCACGTCCGGGTGCTGGACCTCGACGAGCTCCGCGGCACCGCCGGCTGACGGACGTTCCCGCTCCGGTGACGCCAGGTCAGCTGCGGAATGCGGCGCCGGCCAGCCGGGCGACGACCTCGCCGTCGTCCATCTCACCGGTGGGAACGAATCCGAGACGTTCGTAGAAGGCGCGCGGGCCGCCGGGTCCGTCCTGCCACGAGCAGACCAGGCTCAGGTGCCCCTCGCTGCGGAGTCCCGCGACCAGTGCCGCGATCGCCCGTCCTCCGATTCCGCGGCGCTGGTGTCGACGGTCGATCAGGAACCGCCACAGGTAGGGCTCCGGGTTGCCGGGGGCGGCCGCGGCCAACAGCACGAAGCCGACGATCTCGCCGTCGGCGGCGATGGCCCGGAACCAGGGACGGACCGGATGGCCGTTCTCGGTGCCAGGGACCAGCGCCTGGGCCAGGGTGACCCCCATCGGGGCGACGAAGCTCCGCTGGAACCGGAACGTCTCCAGACGCCTCACCGCACCGAGGTTGTCGGCGGTGACCGGGAGCAGGGAGACCGCGGACGGCCGGTCGCGGGGTCGCTCGGTCCAGGCGAGGTGATCCGCGCGGAGCAGGGCGAACCGGAGGTCGTCGCACCACTCGCCGCGAATCGATTCCGAGTGCCGGGCCAGCCCCTCGTAGCGGAACCCCAGCGGCTCGACGACCCGCATCGACGCGCGGTGGTCCGGGTCGAGACTGGCCACCATCCGGTGCACGGACGTCTGTCCGAACAGCGCCGTGACCAGAGCGCCGACGGCTTCGCCGGCGTAGCCGTTCCCCTGCCACGGCGGTGCCACGGTGTAGCCGAGGGTGGCGATCGAGCCGGTGGCGTCCAGACCGACCGCGGTGTCACCGACGACGGTGCCGTCGGCGGTCTCCAGGGCGATCTGAACCCAGCGTCCTGCGGTGGGCCCGTCGACGTCGTCCTGCCGGGCCAACATCTGGACCGCCTGACCCGCGGTGAACGGCAGGTCCCAGCTCTGGAAGCGGGCGACGTCGGAGTCGTTGCGGTAGGAAGCCAGGGCGCCCGCGTCGGCCGTCCGCATCATCCGTAACCGCAACCGCGGCGTCTGCAGAGGAAGGAGCGACATCAGATCAGTCAAGCGTGTCCGGGCCCGGGCCGCAGCCGCATTCCCCGACGCCATCCTCAGTCGAGGAGGCGCAGGGCCAGACCGTCGGCCAGCAGCCGCCCGCGCAGGGTCAGCACGGCGCGGCCGGCGTCCAGGGCGGCGACGTCGAGCAGGTTCTCACCGGCCGCGACGTTGGCGGCCGCGCGACCGGTGGCCGACAGCACGTCCAACGGCAGTCCTGCGACCAACCGCAGGCGCAGCAGCACGTCCTCCCAGGCCCTGGCGTCGGCGGTCAGGATCTCCCGGGCGTGCCCGGGTGACCGGCCGTCAGACAGTGCGGCGGCGTAGCGGGCCGGGTGTTTCACGTTCCACCAGCGGACCCCGCCGACGTGGCTGTGCGCACCGGGACCGATGCCCCACCAGTCGCCGCCGGTCCAGTAGGCAAGGTTGTGCCGGCACCGGGCGGCGTCCGTGCGCGCCCAGTTGCTGACCTCGTACCAGCCGAAACCCGCTGCGCTGAGAGCGGTCTCGGCCTGCAGGTAGCGATCCGCGAGGACGTCGTCGTCGGGCATCGGGAGCAGTCCGGCCCGGACCTGGCGGGCCAGCCGCGTCCCGGGTTCGACGATGAGCGAGTAGGCGCTGACGTGGTCCACGCCGGAAGCGGTGACCGCCGCCAGCGACGCGGCGAAGTCGTCCGCGGACTCCCCCGGCGTGCCGTAGATGAGGTCCAGGTTGAGGTGCTCGAACCCCGCCGCGCGGGCCGCCGCGATCGCCTCGAACGCGCGCCCGGGAGTGTGGCGCCGCTCCAACACAGCAAGGACCCGGGCCGAGGTCGACTGCAGGCCCAGGCTGATCCGGTTGTAACCGGCCGCCCGCAGCCCGTCGAGCAGGGCCCGGTCGGTGGACTCCGGATTGGCCTCGGTGGTGATTTCGACGTCGGCGGCCAGCCCGAAGCGGTCCTCGATGCGGGCGAGCACCGCGGCCAACTTTCCGGCCCCCATCAGCGACGGAGTGCCGCCGCCGACGAACACCGTGGACACCGGCCGCGGATCGTCCAGGACCTTCGCCGCGAGGTCGATCTCGGTCAACGCCGCCGCGAGCCAGGTGTCCGCGGCCGAGGCCCCCGACGTACCCAGCTCGGTCGCGGTGTAGGTGTTGAAATCGCAGTAGCTGCACCGGGTCGCACAGAACGGGACGTGCACGTAGAAGCTCAGCGTCCGATCGTCGCGACCGTCGAACGCCTGCCCGGGGAGAGCTCCGTCCGCCGGAACCGGGTCGCCGTCAGGCAGAGTGGAAGGCACCCCTCCAGTGTGCGGCACCGCGCCGGTCGGACGGGGCCGAGGAGCGAGGTGGCACGCATGACAGGTGGGGGCAGGGCCGCCGGCCGGGCGGCCGGCTGGGCGTCGGCGGGGCTGACCGCGCTCGCCGGAGCGGCGCTGGTGGTCGTCGACCGCTCGCCGCGGCCGGTGGTTCGGTTGGTCAAGGAACTCTTCGAGCGGGGCGGCGCTGCCATGGCGGCCAAGTTGCGTCCACACGTACCGGACGGGGTGACCAGCACGCTCGGTGTCCCCTACCGCGACGACGATGCCGACGCCCGGCTGTCGGTCCATCGGCGTACCGACGCCGTCGGCACTTTGCCGGTGGTGGTCTGGGTGCACGGTGGGGGCTGGGTGTCCGGGTCGAGTACCGACGTCGACCCCTACCTCGAGATCCTCGCCGCCCGAACCGATGTCGTGACCGTATCAGTGGACTACACCCTCGGTCCGAACGCTCAGCACCCCACGGCGGTGCACCAGATCGACGACGCGCTGCGGTTTCTCACCGAGCACGCCGCTCGCTGGCAGCTCGACCCGGAACGAGTCGTGCTGGCCGGTGATTCCGCGGGTGCGCAGCTCGTCACCGAATACGCGGCACTGGTCACGAATCCCGACTTCGCCGCGGCGGTCGGGACGACTCCGTTCCTGCCGCCGGACCGGCTCCGCGGGATGGTGCTGCACTGCGGGGTCTACGATCTCGCCGGCCTCGTGCACGCGCCCGGACTCATCGGCTGGGGCGTGGAGCAGGTCATCTGGGCCTACACCGGATCACGGTCGCTGACCGACAACCCCGTCCTGGACCGGATGACGTCGACCACCGCGGTGTCGGCGCACTTCCCCCCGACACTGATGTCGGCCGGCAACGGCGACCCGCTGACCCCGCACCAGTCCGTTCCGTTCGCCGCCCGGCTGGTCGAGCTCGGAGTACCGGTGGAGACCCACTTCGCAGCCACCGACCACGTGCCGTCACTGGGCCACGAGTACCAGTTCGACCTGGCCGGCACCGGAGGGGCGGCGGAGCGACTCCTGGACCGGACCGTGACGTTCCTAAGGGAGCGGCTCGGCGGTGCGGTCGCGACCGAGCGCTGATCCCGAAGTCAGCACCAGTGCGACGCATCCACTGAGACACACCCGGCGAGACACATCCGGTACCACTGGGGCGCCTTCAGCTGACGACGGCCACGATCAGCACCAGTACCAGCATCGCCACCAGCACCACCGACATCAGGATGCGGGTCTGCTGCGGGAGGGGCCGACTCACGAGTCGCCGTCCCGGCTCCGGCCGCGGTACGCCGCGTGCGGCCGCAGCACCCATTCGACGATGGGGTCCACGACCTTGGCGATCAACCAACACAGCGGCAGGAAAACCGTGAGCAGCAGCACGATCTGGACCGGCAGCGGGAGCAGCACGATCCACGACTCGACCGTGTCGATCGCACCGAGCACCGCAGGGCCCATGACCTACTTCTTCGCTTCCTTGCCGGTGGGGGCATCGGTGGACAGTGCGGCGATGAAGGCTTCCTGGGGAACCTCGACCCGGCCGACCATCTTCATCCGCTTCTTGCCCTCCTTCTGCTTCTCCAGCAGTTTGCGCTTGCGGGTGATGTCGCCGCCGTAGCACTTGGCCAGCACGTCCTTGCGCATCGCCCGGATGCTCTCGCGGGCGATGATGCGGGCGCCGATCGCGGCCTGGATCGGCACCTCGAACTGCTGACGGGGGATGAGCTTCTGCAGCTTCTCGGTCATCGACAGCCCGTAGGCGTAAGCGGCTTCCTTGTGCACGATGGCCGAGAACGCGTCCACCGGCTCGCCCTGAAGCAGGATGTCGACCTTCACGAGATCACCGACGGCCGTGCCGGTCTCCTCGTAGTCCAGCGAGGCGTAGCCGCGGGTACGGGACTTCAGGGCATCGAAGAAGTCGAAGATGATCTCGCCCAGCGGCATCGTGTAGCGCAGCTCGACACGGGTCTCGGAGAGGTAGTCCATTCCCATCAGGCTGCCCCGGCGGGACTGGCACAGCTCCATGATCGGACCGATGTACTCGCTGGGCGAGATGATCGTGCAGCGCACGATCGGCTCCTCCACTCCGGAGATCTTGCCGATGGGCCAGTCGCTGGGATTGGTGACCACGTGCTCGGCCCCGGTGTCCATCGTGACCTTGTAGACCACGCTCGGGGCGGTCGAGATGAGGTCGAGGCCGAACTCCCGCTCCAGGCGATCGCGGGTGATCTCCAGGTGCAGCAGACCGAGATAACCGCAGCGGTAACCAAAGCCGAGCGCGGTGGACGATTCCGGCTCGTAGGTCAGGGCGGCGTCGTTGAGGCGCAGCTTGTCCAACGCGTCCCGCAGCAACGGGAAGTCCGAGCCGTCCAGCGGGAACAGCCCGGAGTAGACCATCGGTTGCGGATCGCGGTAGCCGCCGAGCGATTCGGTCGCCCCCTTGACCGCCGAGGTGATGGTGTCGCCGACGCGGGACTGCCGGACGTCCTTGACGCCGGTGATGATGTACCCGACCTCGCCGACGCCGAGTCCCTTGGTGGGCACGGGTTCCGGCGAAATGACGCCGACCTCGAGGAGGTCGTGGGTGGCCCTGGTGCTCATCATCTGGATGCGCTCGCGGGGCGAGATCCGACCGTCGATGACCCGCACGTAGGTGATGACGCCGCGATAGATGTCGTAGACGGAGTCGAAGATCATCGCTCGGGCGGGGCCTTCGGCCCGGCCGGTCGGGGCCGGGATCTCGGCGACGACCTTGTCGAGCAGCTCCTTGACGCCCACGCCGGTCTTCCCGGACACACGCAACACGTCATCGGGGTCGCAACCGATGATGTGGGCGATCTCCGCCGCATACCGCTCGGGCTGGGCGGCGGGCAGATCGATCTTGTTCAGCACCGGGATGACGGTGAGGTTGTTCTCCATCGCCAGGTAGAGGTTGGCCAACGTCTGGGCCTCGATGCCCTGCGCCGCGTCGACCAGCAGCACGGCGCCTTCGCAGGCGGCCAGCGAGCGGCTCACCTCGTAGGTGAAGTCGACGTGACCGGGGGTGTCGATCAGATGGAGGATGAACTCCTCGGACTCGCCCGCAGCGTTGGTGACGGCCCAGGGAAGGCGGACGTTCTGCGACTTGATGGTGATGCCGCGCTCACGCTCGATGTCCATCCGGTCGAGGTACTGCGGACGGGCGGCACGGGCGTCGACGACTCCGGTGAGCTGCAGCATCCGGTCGGCCAGGGTGGACTTGCCGTGGTCGATATGAGCGATGATGCAGAAATTCCGGATGCGCTCAGGCGCGGTGAAGGTGATGTGCGCACGCGAGGCTTGGGTCACTTCCGTCTTTCTGCTGCAGGGGTGGGGCTTGCCGGCCGGCCGGGTGCGGGTGAGCCGCGCAGAGCTGACCCGGACCCGACCGACTGCTGGGTCCATCGTCCCACGGACGACGGGTGGGCCTGGGCATCAGCGGGTCCGCGGGGTCTGATCGCCGAACCCGGGCGCGTTGTCAGCGGCGGGACACGGCCAGCGCCCAGCCGATCAACGGGATCTGCAGCGGCAGGCGAGCCCACGCCATCACCCGGTAGGCCATCGGACCGTCGCCGGACCGCAGGGCCATCGACACGTTGGCCGGGAACACCGCCACGAACAGCGCAGCCGCGCCGAGACCGCCGATCCGGCGCGTCCGGGGATGGGCGATCAGCCCGGCGCAGGCCAGCTCGGCGACGCCGCTGGCGGCGACGAGCAGCTCGGGTCGCGGCAGCGAGCGCGGGACGATGGACACGAATGGCGCCGGGTGGGTGAAGTGCGCGACGCCGGGGACGGCCAACACCGCCGCGAGACCGGCAACGGGCACGATGGGACGCATGTTCCTCCTCGGACGCGGCAGTGGACAGGGCCTCCCGAGGCTACGGGAGCGGGCCCTGGCGGCCGGGCTGGCCGCGGTGTTGCTGGTCGGCTGCACCGCCCGGGACACCCTCGACCGCAGCACCGCACCGGCACCGGCACCGGCACCGGCACCGGCACCGGCATCGGCATCGGCATCGGCATCGGCATCGTTCCCTCTGGGCGACGTCGGTCTCGACGGTGTGAACGAGACCGGCTGTGTCTCGGACCGACCGCCGGTGGTGCTGCTCCACGGAACCCTCTCGACCATCGCGGTCGACTTCGTCGACCTGGTCCCCGCGCTGCGCGACGCGGGGGTGTGCGTCTACGGGGCCGACTACGGACGGTCGGGCCTCGGACCGGTCCGTGACTCAGCGGCCCAGGCGGCGGCGGTCATCCAGGAGGTCCGGGACCGGACCGGAGCGGCGACGGTGGACGTCGTGGGCTTCAGCCAGGGCGGCCTGGTGCTGCGCACCGCGCTACGGCTGGGCGGGGCGACCGACTCCGTGGGCACCGCCGTGCTGATCTCCCCCAGCTTTCACGGAACCACGTCGTCGCTGGTCAGCTCGGTACCTGCAGCGCTGTGCCCCGCATGTGTGGACCAGACTGCCGGCTCGGCGCTGCTCACCGAGCTGGCCGCCGGGGGTGACCTGGACGGCTTCGTCCGGTATGCGGTCGCCGTCACCTCGACGGATGCCGTCGTGACGCCCTGGGAGAGCCAGCTCCCGGACGGGCCCGCGGACCGGGTCCGCTCGGTCGTCGTCGATCGGCAGTGTCCCGGACTGGTCGTGGCCCATCAGAACATGGCTCGGACTCCCGCGGTGGTGGGCTGGGTGGTCGCGGCGTTGGCCGCCGGTGGCGAGCCGTCGGCGGACGCTCTGGTCTGCCGGTGACCGAACCACCGGGTCGGGTTCCGCGGTCGTTGCGGGGTCCGCGGCGATTGGCGGTACCCGCCGGACATTCCGGCCGACCAGCGACGATTTGAGACCGCCGCCGACCGACTGGTAGGCTGGCAAATTGTGCGTCGAGTCGACCGTCGATCGGATGGCAGCCGATTCCGTGAGACGGGATCGGATCCCCGATCGCCCGGGCCGTAAACCTGACAGCAACACAGCGACACAGCGACACAGCGTTAATGCAGACAGCGTTCAAGCAATCAGCGTTCAAGCAATCAGCGTTGAAGCACCGTTCAAGCACACAGCGTTCAAGCACAGCAATGACTTCATTCGAGCTCCACCTGACGACAAAGGCTAACTCCGCGTGGCGAACATCAAGTCCCAGATCAAGCGCATCAAGACCAACGAAAAGGCGCGGCTGCGCAACAAGTCGGTCAAATCGGCCCTGAAGACGGCCGTGCGCCGCTTCCGTACCGCTGCCGAAGCCGGTGACAAGGTCGCCGCCGAGCGCGAGTTGGTCGTCGCTTCGCGCAACCTGGATCAGGCCGCGTCGAAGGGCGTCATCCACGCCAACCAGGCCGCGAACCGGAAGTCGGCGATGGCGCTGCGCGTCAAGTCCCTCTGACCCAGGGTTCCACTCGGGGTCGTCGAGCGTCCCGCTCCGATCCCCTCCACCCGTTGAGGGCGGCGCCGCTACACACCGGCGTCGCCCTCGACGCGTGTCCGGGGGTGGCAGGGTCGATCGCAGGCTCTCGTCCGGGTGCGGCCTTCATTCGGGATCTGGCGCCGCCCCGGGGAGCTCGGCCGACCGCTCAGCGCATCCGGCGGGCCCGACCGACATCCAGGATGGCCTTCTCGATGGCGTAGTCCGGATCAGCCGCAAGTCCTTTGACCTCACCGTTGAGCCGCGCCGTGATCGCCACCGCCCGGGCCAGACCAGCTGGGGACCAGTGCCGGGCGGCGGACTGGGCGCGCTCGACCTTCCACGGCGGCATCCCCAGCTGAGACGCGAGTTGATAGGCGCTGCCGACCCGGCCGGACCCGGCGACCCGGGCCACCGTGCGCACCCCGTCGGCCAGCGCGTCGGCCACGAGCACCTGCGCCACCCCGACCTGCATCGCCCACCGGGCCGCCTCCAGCGCACCGGCGATGTCACCGGCGATCGCCTTGTCGGCGACGCTGAACCCGGTGACCTCGGCCCGGCCACGGTGGTACCGCCGCACGGAGGACTCGTCGACCAACCCTCCGGTGTCGGACACCAGCTGGTTCGCCGCACTCGCGAGCTCCCGCAGATCGTTGCCGACCGTGTCGACCAGGGCCGCCACCGCATCGGGCGTGGTCGTGCCGCCCGCCGACCGGATCTCGGCCTTGACGAACTCGAGCCGCTCCGCCGGTTTGGTGACCCTGCTGCACTGGACGACGGTCGCGCCCGCCTTGACGACGGCGTCGGTGAGGGCCTTGTTGCGGGCCCCGCCGGCGTGTTGCACGACCAGCGTCACGCCGTCCACCGGGTCGGTGAGATAGCCGGTCAGCGCGACGACGAGGTCCTTGCCGGCCTCGTGGGCGTTGCGCACCACGACCACTCGCGGCTCCGCGAACAGGCTCGGCGCCACGAGGTCCGAGAACGACTGCGGGGTGAGTTCCGTCGCCGCGGACTCGCGGCGCTCGGCCCCCGGTTCGACCTTCCGGACCCGGTGGATCGCCGCGGTCACCGCGCGGTCGACGAGAAGGGACTCCTCACCGGAGACGAGCACCAGCGACGAGTTCGGGGGCATGGGGGAATCCTGCCAGGCGGCACCGACAACGTCGGTGCGCACTCAGTCGGAGGTCGGTGTCAGCTCGATGCCGAACAGGGTGTGCAGCGCCGCGACGTAGCCGGCCCCGTTGCCGGACCGGGCCAGCTCCTGAGCCCGCAGGGTCGGCGTGTGCAGCATCGACCGGGTCACCCGGTGCAGCGCCTGTTCCAGTTCGGCGGCGACCTCGACATCGAACTTCACCCGCAGTCGGTCCATCTCCTTGGCCACCACCCCGGAGACGTGCGAGCGCAGCGCCACGACCGCGGGATCGAGCGCCCGGACGGCCTGGCTGTCCTCGAACTCGGCCACCGCGGCGATGACCAGGTCCTGCGCAGCGGTGAGCGCCTCGAGCTGCTCCCCCGGGGCGTTCGCGGCCACCGTGTGCAGGTCCACCACCCGCACCGCCGGCAGGGCGCGGACATCGTCACCGATGTCGGACCGAAGGGCGAGATCCACGACGGTCAACGGCCGGTCCCGACCGCTGGAGGTCATCACATCCGCGCTCAGGGCACCACCGGTGGTGCCGCTGCAGGCCACCACCAGGTCGATCTCCTTGAGCACGGTGCTCAGCTCGGCGGCTGCGACCGCACGGGCACTGTGCGTCTGGGCGAAGGGGTCGGCCCGGCCGCTGGGTGAGAAGACATGGAGGTCGGTGCAGCCACGGGCCCGCAGGGCGCTGGCCACGACCCGGGCGTAGGAACCGGTGCCGATGATCAACGCGGTCCTGCCCGCGAGCGCACCGTGGGCGGACTCCACGACGTCCAGCGCGACCGACGCCACGGAGCGACCTGCGGCCCCCAACCGGGTACGGGACTGGACGAGTTTCGCGGTCCGGGAAGCCCGTTGGAAGAGCTGGTTGAGCACCGGTGATGCGGTGGCCTGGTGCTGGGCCCGCCGCAGCGAGCGGGATACCTGGCCGGAGATCTCCGCTTCGCCGACGACCATCGAGTCCAGGCCGGCCGCCACCGCGAACAGGTGGGCGGCGACCGGAGCTCCGACGCGGACCTTGAGCTGGGCGGCGACGGCCTCGACCGACATCCCGGCGGCCTCGGCCAGCGCCGCGGCGACGGTGTCGACCGCATCGTGGAAACGGCGGGCCTCCACGTAGATCTCGACCCGGTTACAGGTGGCCAGCGCGATCGCGCCACGAATGGGGCCGTCGACTGCGGTACCGGTCAGTGCGGCGCCGGCGATGACCCGGCCGGGGACGATCGGGCCGTCGGCGGCGAGGAGGGTCTCGGCGATGGACTCCGCGCCGGCGGACAGGCGCTGCAGATCGGTCAGCTCCAGATCGTGGTGGGAGACGCCGAGGAGCATGAGCACAGCCTGAGCGTACCGACGAACCCGGCCGGCCTCCACTAAGGCGACCCTAAGCAACACCCGTCCGACCTGCAGGTTTGCCGCCGAGCGACCCACTGTGACGGGCTGCACGTGACCGGTGTCGGAATCGCGGGCACCGGCCGCCGCGAGCCCGACGGCGGCCGGCGGGTACCGCGGTACCTGGAACAATGGGGCGGTCATGACTGAGACCACGATGCTGCCTGCCGACCACCCTGTGAACGTCGCCGACACCGGCAGTTCGAGCCTGTCCCGTGCGTGCCGCGGGCAGCGGTCCGGACCGCGGCCGATCTGGTTCATGCGCCAGGCCGGCCGGTCGCTGCCGGAGTACCGGGAAATCCGTCGCGGCATCGCGATGCTGGACTCGTGTCTGAAGCCGGACCTGGCCGCCGAGATCACCCTGCAGCCCGTCCGCCGTCATCAGGTGGACGCCGCGGTGCTGTTCAGCGACATCGTGGTGCCGCTCAAGCTGGCCGGCATCGACGTCGAGATCGTGGCCGGCGTCGGTCCGGTGGTGGCCAAGCCGGTACGCACGCTGGACGACATCCGTCGACTCCCCGAGCTCGACCCGGACGCGCTGGCTCCGGTGGCCCAGGCGATCCGGATCTGCACCGCCGAGCTGGGCTCGACCCCACTGCTGGGCTTCGCGGGGGCACCGTTCACTCTCGCCTCCTACCTGGTCGAGGGGGGTCCCTCCAAGGAGCACCTGATCACCAAGGCGATGATGTACGCCGAGCCCGACACCTGGGCCGAGCTGGCGGGTTGGGTGGCCCGCACGACGGCGACCTTCCTGCGCGCCCAGGTGCTGGCCGGCGCCTCGGCGGTCCAGCTGTTCGACTCCTGGGCCGGCGGCCTATCGCTGGCCAACTACACCGAACACGTCGCCGCCCATTCCGCGGCGGTGTTCGATGCAGTCTCGGACCTGCCGGTCCCCCGCATCCACTTCGGGGTCGGCACCGGCGAGCTGCTGGCCGCGATGCGCGACACCGGGGCGACCGTCATCGGGGTCGACCACCGGATCCCGCTCGGCGTGGCCAACGAGCGGCTGGGTGGGTCCGTGCCGCTCCAGGGCAACATCGACCCGGCAGCGCTGTTCGCCGGTCGCGACGCGCTGCACGCCCATACCCTCGAGGTGTTGCGTCAGGGTGATGCCGCTCCCGGCCACATCGTCAATCTGGGTCACGGCGTGCCGCCGAACACCGACCCCGACGTGCTGACCGAACTGGTGGCATTCGTCCACGACCAGCCATGAAACCTGCGGGCTCGCAGGAGGTGTCGTCAGCTGCGTCGAGCGTGGTGGTCGTCGGCGGCGGGATCGGCGGGCTGGTCGCAGCCTGGGAGCTGACCCGGGCCGGGTACCGCGTCACCGTCCTGGAGGGCGGCCCGGTCGTCGGCGGCACCGTGGCCAGGGCCGTGGTGGACGGTCTCGCCGTGGACGTCGGCGCCGAGTCGTTCGCAGTCGGCGGCGGTGCCGTCCGGACACTGATCGAAGACCTCGGACTGGGTTTCGACGTCGAATCTCCCCGGCCCACTCCGGCGTGGGTGCGGCACCGTTCCGGGTCGGCGCCGTTGCCCGCGGGCGGCTGGCTGGGTATTCCGTCCCGGCTGCTCGCCACTGACCTGCGCCGGGTGATCGGCTGGCCGGGGGTACTGCGGGCCACGGCCGACCGGTTGCTGCCGGCCCAGGTCGGTCGGCACGACACGATCGGCGCGGTGGTCCGGGCCCGGATGGGTTCCCGGGTGCTCGACCGGCTGGTCGAGCCGGTCATCGGCGGGGTTTACTCGACGCCCCCGACGGCGCTGCCGGTCGCCCGGCTGCCGCCGAGGGCCCGCGCAGCCCTCGGTCACCATCGCACCCTGGCCGCCGCCGCCGACGCCGTCCGGGGTGGCTCGACGGCCCCGGGCGCCCAGGTCGCGGGGCTCCGAGGTGGGATGTTCTCGCTGGTTGAGGGACTGGTCGAGGCCATCCGACACGATGGCGGCCGCATCGCCACCGACGACCCGGTGACGCACCTCGGCCGGGACGGGGCCGGCTGGCGGGCCACCACGGCGACCGGGGCGCAGCGGGCCGACGGCATCGTGCTGGCGGTGCCGGCCGCGGCCGGCCGCGCCCTGCTCGGAGCTCCGCCCGTCGCCTGGTCGACGGGCGAGGTACTGCTGTGCTCGCTCGTCGTCCGCTCCGACGCGCTGAACGTCGCGCCCCGCGGCACCGGCCTGCTGGTCTCCTCCGACGTCACCGAGGTCGGCGCGAAGGCGATCACCCACGCCACCGCGAAGTGGAGCTGGTTGGCCGAGGCCGCCGGGTCCGGGCGCCATGTGTTGCGACTGTCCTACGGCCGGATCGGTTCCGGCGATCTCCCCGGCGCTGCCGCCTTCCCCCGTCTCGCGCTGGCCGACGCCGCCGAGCTGCTGGGGGTGCCCCTGGACCGTGCCGACCTGCTCGACTGGCGACTCGACCGGTGGCCGGTGGGCGGCACCGCCGACACGGACGTCCCCACCCCACCGGACGGCATGGTGATCACCGGCGGCTGGGCCGCCGGAACCGGCCTCGCCGCGGTGGTGGCCCACGCCCGCAGCGCCGCTGCCGCCCTCGATGCACGGATCGGTGTGCTGTCGGCCACCCGCGGGCAGGTCCCGCAGTGAGGAAGGATGAACCCATGACCAGCACTCCCCCCGTCCCGGACGCCACCTCGAGTGCGACGCCCCCGGACACCCCCGGACACGCCGCCCCCGCGCGCGTCACCGCGCGCCAGATCAACGAGCAGATCCGCTACACCGGCTGGCACGTGCTGGCCCGGGTCGGCGACCTCGAGGGCGGGGCCGAGCCGGCCGTCGCCGAGCTCCAGGCGCTCGTCGCCGAGCTCGCCGCCGAGGACGTCGTCGTCCGGGGCCTGTACGACGTCTCCGCCCTGCGCTCGGACGCCGACCTGATGATCTGGTGGCACGCCGGCACCGCTGAGGCGCTACAGGTCGCCACCCGCAAGCTGCGCCGTACCGCCGTCGGTCGCGCGACCACCCCGGCGTGGTCGGCCATGGGTCTGCACCGGCCGGCCGAGTTCAACAAGGGCCACGTACCGGCGTTCTTGGCCGGGATGGAGGCCCCCGGCTGGGTCGCGGTCTACCCGTTCGTCCGGTCCTACGACTGGTACCTGCTGCCCGACGCCGAGCGCCGCTCGATGCTCGTCGAGCACGGCGTGATGGGTCGCTCGTACGACCAGGTGCTCTCCAACACCGTGGCCGCCTTCGCCCTCGGTGACTACGAGTGGATCCTGGCGCTCGAAGCGGTCGAGCTGTACGACATCGTCGACCTGATGCGTCATCTGCGTGCCTCCCAGGCGAGACTGCACGTCCGCGAGGAGGTCCCGTTCTACACCGGCCGGTTGGTCGGAGCCGCCGGCGCCGTCGAGGTGCTCCGATGAGCGACCCCGGCACCCCGGGCTGGGATGCTGTGCTGTTGGCCGGTTTCGGCGGGCCCGAGGGTCCGGACGACGTAATGCCGTTCCTGCGCAACGTGACCCGCGGGCGCGGTATCCCGGAGGACCGGCTGCTCGAGGTGTCGCACCACTACCTCGCGCTGGGTGGGGTCTCGCCGATCAACGACCAGAACCGCGCCCTGCGAGACGCATTGCACGACGAGCTGTCAGATCGGGGCGTCGCCCTACCCGTGCTGTGGGGCAACCGCAACTGGGCGCCGTACGTGGCCGACGTCATCACCGAGGCGCACGCCGCGGGACAGGACCGGCTGCTCGGACTGGCCACCTCGGCATACTCGTCCTACTCCGGCTGCCGTCAGTACCGCGAGGATTTCGGGAAAGCCCTGCTGGCCACCGATCTCGTCGGCGAGGTACGGATCGACAAGATCCGTCACTACTACAACCACCCTGGCTTCCTGATGCCGTTCGCCGACGGCACGGCCGCAGCGGTCACCCGGGCCCTGGAATCCGGGATCGCCCCCGCAGAGCTGGAGATCGTCTTCACCACGCACTCGATCCCTGACGTGATGGCGCTGTCGTCCGGACCGGAAGGTACGCCGGCCCCGGGGAATTACGTCAGCCAGCATCTGGCCGCCTGTGGCGTGGTCATCGGCGAGTTGGCGTCCCGTGGTCTGCCCGGTGTCACCTGGCAGTTGGCGTACCAGTCCCGTTCCGGCCCCCCACAGATGCCGTGGCTGGAGCCCGACATCAACGCGGTGATCTCCGGGCTGCCGGCGCTGGGCCGTCGCGGGGTGATCGTGGTGCCGATCGGCTTCATCTCCGACCACGTCGAGGTGGTCTGGGATCTGGACAACGAAGCGAAGGATACGGCCGGCGAGCACGGACTCTTCTTCGCCCGGGTGGCCACCCCCGGCGTCGATCCGCGATTCGTCGCGGCCCTCGCCGACCTGATCGCCGAGCGGCTGGACCCCTCGCTGCCGAAGGTGGCCGTCACCGACGCCGGGCCGTCCCCGGACCGGTGCGGTCGAACCTGTTGCCGGAACCTGCGCGGACCGCAGCCCACCACCGCCGCAGTGGACTCGGCGTCCGACTGGGCAGGACTGGACGTGGCTCCGGAGCGCCTGGTCGCGTCCGGCATCGCGGGCGCGGTCGACGTTCCGGTATGACCCGTCGTGTCCTGCGGCTGGGCACCCGGGGAAGCGTGCTGGCCACCACCCAGTCCGGTCACATCGCCGATCGCCTGGCCGCGGCCGGGATCGAATGCGAGCTGGTCAGGATCAAGACCGAGGGTGACGTCAACAGTGCGCCGTTGGCCACCATCGGCGGCACCGGAGTGTTCGTGACCGCGGTCCGGACCGCACTGCTGGCCGAGCGGGTGGACGTCATCGTGCACTCCTACAAGGATCTCCCGACTGCCGCCGCGGACGGGATCCGGCTCGTCGCGGTGCCCGAGCGGGCCAATCCGTTCGACGCCCTGTGCGCCCGCGACGGTCTCCGGTTGGCCGACCTTCCGGCCGGGGCCCTCGTCGGCACCGGATCCCCCCGGCGGGTCGCCCAGTTGCGCCGACTCCGTGACGACATCACGGTCGCCCCGATCCGGGGCAACGTCGACACCCGCCTCGGGCTGGTGTCGTCCGGCGCCCTGGACGCCGTCGTGCTGGCCCGGGCGGGGTTGGAGCGGCTGTCCCGTCATGACCAGATCACCCAGTTGTTCGACGCCGACGACTTCCTGCCCGCACCGGCCCAGGGCGCGTTGGCGGTGGAATGCCGCGAGCGCGACGAGTGGTTCACGTCGGCGCTGGCAGCGGTCGACCACGCCGACACCCGGGCGGCCGCGGTGGCCGAGCGCACCCTTCTCGCGGTACTGGAGGCCGGCTGCAGTGCACCGGTGGCCGCGCTGGCCACCGTCGCCGACGGCGCCCTGACCCTGCACGGCACGGTCATCGCGGTCGACGGTCATCGCGAGATCCGTTCGATGGCGACCGGGCCCGCCGACGACGCGGCCGGCGTCGGCCGCCGGCTCGCGCACGACCTGCTCGACCGGGGCGCGGCGGTCCTGCTCGGAGCGGCCCGGTCGTGACCGCCGTCCTGGCCGGTCGGCGCATCCTCATCCCCCGGGCCGAGGGTAGCGTCGGCGCCGCCGTCGACGCCCTGATTGCCGCCGGCGCCGTCCCGGTCGCGGTGCCGCTGCTCGCGATCGGTCCCCCGGCCGACGAAGGGGCCCTGGATGCTGCTGTGCTGGCCCTGGCGGCCGGGGACTACGGCTGGGTCGGGTTCGCGTCGGTCCACGGGGTGGGCGCGATCGTCCGCCGGGCCGGCGTCCTCGGCGTCGGACGGTCGATCCCCGCCGACACCAGGATCGCCGCGGTCGGCGGCGCCACCGC
>JBDSLP010000083.1:0-72116 GCA_039916325.1 Nakamurella sp.
GGTCAGCGACCGAGAATCGCTGATGCAAACGAGTGATCGCAGGGTAACGGCCGTAGGACGGCCGTCCCTCCCAGCATGGACAGCGGGGCGCTGGACAACGGCACTGCGGTGGCAGGTGAGAGATTCGAACTCCCGTAGCTTGCGCGGCTGATTTACAGTCAGCTCCCTTTGGCCACTCGGGCAACCTGCCAGGTCGCATCCGTCCCCGCTCGGCGGTGGCGGAACCCCGGTGAGTGATAGTACAAGTGGCCGGGCCCGGGGAGAAATCCGCCGCTGGGAGCATCTCCGGGCGGACTGACCCAACCTCCCGGCCGCGTCGGACGGCGCAACCGGGACTCGACGGTCCGGAACGTCGCGTCCCGGGGTGAACAATGGTCCGGGGCCGCGCCTGCACGCAGACGGCGGCGGCCGGGATTCGGCGGAGACGAGGAGATGACATGGCGGACGCATCGTTCGACATCGTGAGCAAGGTCGACCACCAGGAGGCCGACAATGCGCTGAACCAGGCGGCCAAGGAGCTGTCCCAACGGTTCGACTTCCGCGGCGTGAACGCGAGCATCGTGTGGGCCGGCGAAGACGCAGTGACCCTGACCGCCGACACCGAGGAGCGCTGCGCCGCGGCGATCGACGTGTTCAAGGAGAAGCTGATCCGTCGGGACATCTCGATGAAGGCCCTGGAGATCGATACGCCGCAGTCGTCGGGGAAGATCTTCAAGGTCACCGGCAAGCTGATCTCCGGCATCCCGTCCGACAAGGCGAAGCAGATTGCCAAGCTCATCAAGGAGCAGGGTCCCAAGGGTGTGCAGGCCCAGATCCAGGGCGACCAGTTGCGGGTGACGGGCAAGAAGCGCGACGACCTCCAGGCGGTCATGGCGTTGCTCAGAGGCGCCGACCTCGACCTCGCGCTGCAGTTCACCAACTACCGCTGAGCGTGCTCCTACCACCGATGACCGCCGGGGCGGCCTGATGCGTCGAGGCATCGTCTACGGACTGGTCGCCTACAGCATCTGGGGCCTGTTCCCGCTGTTCTGGCCGTTTCTCGAGCCGGCCACCGCGCCCGAGATCCTGGCCCACCGCGTCGTCTGGTCCCTGCTGTTCATGGCGATCGTGCTCACCGTCGCGCGGCACTGGTACGCCCTCCGTGGCCTGCCGCGCCGGACCTGGCTGCAGGTGAGCGCGGCCGCGGTGCTGATCGCGGTGAACTGGGGGGTCTACATCTTCGCCGTCAACCACGGGAAGGTGGTCGAAGCGGCCCTGGGCTACTACATCAACCCGCTGGTCAGCGTGGCGCTGGCGGTGGTGGTGCTCCGAGAGCGGCTGCGCCTCATGCAATGGGTGGCGGTGTCGATCGCCGGGGTCGCCGTGCTGGTCATCGCGGTCGGCACCGGCGGGCTGCCCTGGATCGCCCTCACCCTCGCGGTGTCGTTCGCCCTGTACGGGCTGGTCAAGAAGGTCGTCCCGCTGGCCGCGACCGAGTCACTCACCGCGGAGGCCTTGGTGTTGGCGCCGGCGGCGCTGGCCTTCCTGGCCTGGCTGCAGCTCGCCGGCAGGTCCAGCCTGAGCGGGAACGGCACCGGCCACGTGCTACTGCTCGCCGCCGGGGGCCTGGTGACGATCGTCCCGCTGGTGGCCTTCGCGGTCGCCGCTCAGACGCTGCCGCTGTCGGTCGTCGGGTTCCTGCAGTACGTGACGCCGACGATGCAGTTCCTGCTCGGCGTGTTCTGGGCGCACGAGCACATGGCGCCGTCCCGGTGGGTCGGTTTCGCGATCATCTGGGCGGCGCTGGCGGTCTACTCCGTGGACGCAGTCCGACACTCCCGCAGCTCGCGGCCATCGGTCGGGGTTGCCTAGCGGGTTCGCTCGACCACGAACCGGGTCAGCGAGGTCAGCGCGTCCCGGGCCGCCGACGGCGGGAGGTCGGCCAGCGCCTCGGCCGCCTCGGTGGCGTAGCTGTCCAGGGTCTGACGGGCCTGCACCATGCCGTCCGACGCGGACAGCAACGTGACCGCCTCCGCGACATCGGCTTCGTCATCCAGCGGGCGGGAGACCAGGTCGATCAATCGTTGGTCGGTGCCGGCCGCGATGGTGTAGAGCGCCGACAGCGTCGGGACGCCCTCGCGCAGGTCGGTGCCCGGGGTCTTGCCCGAGTCGGCGGACACGATGTCGATGATGTCGTCGGCGATTTGGAAGGCCACCCCGACGGCGCGGCCGTAGCGACGCAGCGCAGCGATCTCGCCGGCACTGGCGCCCGAGAACATCCCGGCGTAGCGGGCGCAGGTGTCGATCAGCGAGGCGGTCTTCTCGTGCAGGACCAGCAGGTGGTGCTCGATCGCGCTGCCGGCCGGACCGGGGCCGACAGTCTCACGGGTCTGGCCCGTGACGAGCTCGGCGAACGTCTCGGCGATGATGCGGACCGCATCCGGACCCAGGTCGGCGACCAGTCGGGAGGCGTGCGCGAAGAGGAAGTCACCGGTCAGGATGGCGATCGAATTGTCCCAGCGGGCGTTGGCCGACTTCGCGCCCCGCCGGACCTCGGCCTCGTCCATCACGTCGTCGTGGTAGAGCGTGGCCAGGTGCACCAGCTCCACGACGGCCGCGGCGATGGCCACCTCGGGGGAATCCGGGTGCGGCCCGACACCGGCGGCCACCAGGGTGAACAGCGGCCGGAACCGCTTACCGCCGGCGTGCATCAGATGCGACGCCGTTTCGGTGACGAACCCGAACTCGGACTGCAGCTCGTGGTCCAACAGGTCTTCCACCGCGGCGAGCCCGGCGGCCACCCGCCGGGCGAGCGCCGGATCGGCGAGCTCGATCCCGGCCATCACTCGAGGAGCAGTCACACTCACGACATTACGACAGCAGCGGAACCTGGACGGCCAGCACGTCGAGGCCCACACTCGGATAGAGACCCAAACCGAGCGTGACCAGGCCGCAGACGACCACCACCGCGAGTATGAACGGGCTCGGCCGCGTCACGGCCGGGCCCCCGTCGCGGGGCTCGGAGAAGAACATCAGGACCACGATCTTGAGATAGAAGAACGCGGTGATCGCGGTCGCCACCATCGCCACCACCACCAGCGGGCCCATCCCCTGCTCCATCGCGGCACTGAAAACCGTCAGCTTGCCGATAAAACCGCTGGTCAGCGGGATGCCGGCGAAAGAGAGCAGGAACAACGTCATCAGCCCGGCCGCCCACGGCGCCCGCCGGGCCAGACCCGCCCACTGCGACACCTGGGTCGCCTCGCCGTCGGCGTTGCGGACCAGCATCACCAGCGCCAGTGCCCCGATGGTGGCGAAGCCGTAGGTCAGCAGGTAGAACAAGGTGCCCGTGATCCCGTCACTGGTGAGAGCCATCACGCCGAGCAACAGGAAGCCCGCGTGGGCCACCGAGGAGTAGGCCAGCATCCGCTTGATGTCGGTCTGGGTGATGCCCAGGATCGCGCCGATCAGCATCGAGGCGATCGCCACCCCCCACAACGTGCCCTTCCACTCCCAGACGCTGGGGCCGAAGGCGGAGTAGAGCACCCGAGCCATCGCGGCGAAGGCGGCGACCTTGGTGCAGGCGGCCATGAACGCGGTGACCGGGGTCGGCGCTCCCTGGTAGACGTCCGGGGTCCAGGTGTGGAACGGTCCCACCGAGCCCTTGAACAGCAGGCCGACCAGCAGCAGGGCGAGCCCACCGAACAGCAGGGCGTCGGTCCGGCCGCCGGCCTGGGTGGCCAGCGCGATGTCGGCGTAGCGGAGGCTGCCGGCGTAGCCGTAGAGCAGCGCGATGCCGTACAGCAGGATGGCCGAGGCGAAGGCGCCGAGCAGGAAGTACTTGACCGCGGCCTCCTGCGAGATCAGCCGGCGACGACGGGCCAGCCCGCACATCAGATACAGCGGCAGGGACAGCACCTCGAGCCCGACGAACAGGGTGACCAGGTCCGCGCTGGCCGGGAAGACCATCATCCCGCCGACCGCGAACAGTGCGAGCGGGAAGACCTCGGTCTGCATCGGCGCGATCACCCCCGTCCGGGCCCGCTCGCGGACGGTGGCCAGCGAGGACGCCTGAGCGACGAACGCGCCTCCGGGCTCGGCCCGGGTGTCCGCCATCAGCAGCACCGACACCAGCGCCAGCGCCAGCAGCACCCCCCACATCGGATAGGTGGCCTGGTCGATCGAGAGGGCACCGCCCAAGGTGACGGCGTAGTGCCCACCCGCGCCCTGGACGACGGTCCACACCCCCGCAGCGACGATCGTCACCACCGTCAGGGTGACCTGCGCGGCGTAGCGCTGGCGGGCCTTGAGCAAGGCCTCCACGAGAACCCCGAGGCAGGCCCCGCCGAGCACGATCAGGATCGGTGTGATGGCGCCGTAGGCGATGCTCGGCACGGTGATGGGCGCCACCGAGACAGGAGCGGCGGCCAGCTGGACCGTGGAGTCCAGTGCAGCCAGGGTCACCGCGGTCACGGGTTCGCTCCTTCGATGGCGGGGGCGGGATCGGTGTGTCCGGAGTCGATGACGATCTGCGCCGCCGTCGGGTTGATGACGTCCAGCACCGGCTTCGGGTACACGCCGAGCAGCAGGATCAACGCGACCAGCGGGGTCAGGACCAGGATCTCCCGACCGGTCAGGTCGCTGAAGCGCAGCCTCGGGAGAGGCTGGGCCGGGGCATGCGGAACCGCCTCGGGCGCCGCGTGGCGGGCCGTCAGCACGGCACCTCCGGACGCCGCCGGGGGCAGGATCTGCGGGGTGGCGGGGGCGATGGACAGGGAAAGGTCAGGCTCGGGCAGCAGCACACCGACCCCCCGGACCGGGCCGGTCATCGTCCGCTGGAACATCCAGAGCATGTAGATCGCCGCGATCACGATGCCGACGGTGGCGATCGCCCCCCAGACGGGCAGGGTCTTGAACGTCCCGAGCAGGACCAGGAACTCGGCCACGAACGAGCTGGTGCCCGGCAGGGCGATGGTGGCCAACGCCCCGATCAGGAACATCCCGGCCAGGATGGGAGCCACCTTGGCCACCCCGCCGTAGTCCGAGGCCAGCCGCGAGCCGCCGCGGCTGGTCAGCATCCCGACGACGAGGAACAGCAGCCCGGTGGCCAGACCGTGGGCCACCATGTAGAACACCGCGCCGCTCATCGCCTGGGTGGTGAAGGCGAAGACGCCCATCGCGATGAAGCCGAAGTGGGCGATCGAGGTGAAGGTGACGAACCGCTTGAGGTCGTTCTGGCCGGCCGCGACGATTCCGCCGTAGAAGATGCCGATCACCGAGAGGGTGATGATCAGCCAGGCCAGCTTGGCCGAGGCGGCGGGTAGCAGCGGCAGGCAGATCCGCAGGAAGCCGAAGGTGCCGACCTTGTCGAGCACCCCGACCACCAACGTCCCGGATCCGACGGGCGCCTCGGCACCGGCGTCGGGCAGCCAGCTGTGCAGCGGGAACAGCGGCGCCTTGATGGCGAAGGCGATCGCGAAGCCGGCGAAGATCCACAGCTGGGTGGACTCCGGGATCTGGTTCGCGATGGCCCGCAGCTCGGCCCAGTCCAGCGTCCCCACCCCGGTCGGGGTGTAGTCCTTGCTGCTCACGTACAGCCCGATCAGCGAGGCCAGCATCATCAGGCCGCCGAACAGCGAGTACAGGAAGAACTTGGTCGCGGCATACGTCCGCTTCGGCCCGCCGAAGGCCCCGATCAGGAAGTACATCGGGATCAGCATCAGCTCGAACGCGACGTAGAACACGAAGACGTCGGTGGCCGCGAAGACGGTCATCATCGTCGACTCGAGGACCAGTAGCAGCGCGAAGTAGCCACCGATGGTGCGCCCGGCCGGCAGCTTCTCCTCCCAGGACGCGCCCAGCACGATCGGCACCAGCACGGCGATCAGCGCGATCATCACCAGCGCCACGCCGTCGATCCCGACCGAGAACCCCAGACCGAGGGCCGGGATCCAGTCCAGCGAGGTGGCGAACTGGTAACCGGTCCCGCTCGGCGTGTAGCCGGCCCAGATCAGCGCCACCACGACCAGCTCGACCAGCGAGATGCCGAGCGCGATCAGCTTGACCTGACCGGCGGGGGCGGCCTTCATGGCCCCGACGGCGATGCCGCCGACCAGCGGCAACAGCACGACGACGATGAGCAGAACCGGACTCGTCATACGAACCTCACCAGCAGCAGGGCGGCGAGGACCACGAAGGTCCCACCGAGCATCGACAGGGCGTAGGACCGGACGAAGCCGGTCTGGGTACGACGGGCTCTGGCCGAGAAAGCCGCGAGCACGGTCCCGCTGCCGGTGACCGTGCGGTCGACCACGGTGGTGTCGATCTCGGTGAGCGCATGGGTGACGGCGATGCCGGGCCGGGCCAACAGCGCCTCGTTGATCGCGTTGCCGCCAACGTCGGCGCGGGCCCACCGGATCAGGAGCGGCACCTGACGGGGGGCGACGACCGGCACCGGCCGGCTGCCGACCTTCCACCACGCGACCGCGACGCCGAGAGCGATCACCACCAGGGTGGCGACGGTGATGACCACCGGCGACAGGATCTCCGGGTGCGGCTCCGCGAACTCGCCGACCGACGGGGTCAGCCAATGCGCGAGCCGCTCCCCGCTCGCCAGCACGAATCCGGCGAACACGGACCCGAAAGCGAGCACGATCATCGGGACGGTCATCGTCAGCGGCGATTCGTGCGGGTGGTAGTCGTGCCCGTCGGCGGACTGGTGGCCCTTCCACCGCTGCTCGCCGAAGAACGTCATCAGCATCAGCCGGGTCATGTAGAAAGCGGTCAGCCCGGCCCCGATGAACGCGGCCCCGCCGAGCAGCCAGCCGCGGACTCCACCGGCGGCGAACGCGGCCTCGATGATCGGGTCCTTGGAGTAGAAGCCGGACAGGAAGGGGAACCCGATCAGGGCGAGGTAACCCAGGGTGAAGGTGCCGAAGGTGATCGGCAGCAGGCGCCACAGCCCCCCGTAGTGGCGCATGTCGACGTCGTCGTTCATCGCGTGCATCACCGAGCCGGCCCCGAGGAACAGCCCGGCCTTGAAGAAGCCGTGAGTCAGCAGGTGCAGGATGCCCAGCGCATAGACGCCGGCGCCGAGACCGACGGCCAGGAACATGTAGCCGATCTGGGACACCGTCGAGTAGGCCAGCACCTTTTTGATGTCGTCCTTGGCGCAGCCGGCGATGCATCCGACCAGCAGCGTCACCGCCCCGATGATGGTGACCACCAGCCGACCGTCCGCGCTCAGGTCGAAGACCGGGTACGAGCGGGTGATCAGGTACACGCCGGCGGTGACCATGGTGGCCGCGTGGATCAGTGCGGACACCGGGGTCGGGCCCTCCATCGCGTCGGGCAACCAGGCCTGCAGCGGAACCTGGCCCGACTTGCCGCAGGCCCCGAGCAGCAACAGCAGGGCGATCGCGGTGACGGTGGCCGGGGACGTCTCGGCGAGCGCCCCGATCTGGCCGAACACCCCGTCGAAGCTGGTGGTACCCAGCTCCTTGAACATCAGGAAGATGGCGATGGCCAGGCCGACGTCCCCGACCCGGTTCATCACGAAGGCCTTCTTGGCTGCGGTCGCCGCGGCCGGCCGGTAGGACCAGAAGCCGATCAGCAGGTAGGACGCCAGGCCGACGCCTTCCCAGCCGGCGTAGAGCGTCACGAACGAGTTGCCCAGAACCAGCAGCAGCATGGCGGCGACGAACAGGTTGAGGTAGGCGAAAAACCGTCGACGGTCGGGGTCGTGGGCCATGTAACCGAGTGAGTAGACGTGGATCAGCGACCCGACGCCGGTGATGAGCAGTACGAACGTCAACGACAGCGGGTCGATGCGCAACCCGAAGTCGACCTGCAGGGCGTCCACCGGAATCCACGAGAACAGCTGGACATCGGCGATCCGATCCCCGTCGGCCAGGCCGGTGACCTGGAAGAACATCAGCACACCGAGCACGAACGGCACCGCGACCATCGCGACCGCCAGGTACGGGCCGGCGGCGTTCAGCCGCCGACCACCGATCAGCAGGATCGCGGCGCTGAGCAGCGGCAGCGCGACGAGCAGCAGCGCGGCCGACGAGACGCCGGTCGCGGCGGGCGCCGCGAAGGTGCCTTCGACCGCGGCTGCGGCCTGGGTGAGAACGGTCATTGTTCTGGGTTCCTCGGCTCAGGTGAGTCTGGGCAGACTGCAGGTACGCCCACCGGTCGGTACGCGAACAGTCAGTACTTGAGCAGGTTCGCGTCGTCGATGGAGGCGCTGCGGCGACTGCGGAAGATCGACATGATGATCGCCAGCCCGACGACAACCTCCGCCGCGGCGACGACCATCACGAAGAACGCCATCACCTCGCCGTGCAGGTTGCCGTTGATCCGGGAGAACGTCACCAGCGTCAGGTTCACCGCGTTGAGCATCAGCTCGATACACATGAACACGACGATGGCGTTTCGCCGCACCAACACACCGACGGCGCCGATGCCGAAGAGCAGGGCGGACAGCAGCAGGTACCAGGTGGGGGTCATCAGTTCTCCCGATCCGAACGCGGTTCGGGACGGCCGGCGGCGAGCTCCGACGTCCGGGAGCCGGTGTCACCAGCATGTTCGGTGTGCTCGAGCGGCGACAGGTCCCGGGACTCCCGGTGCCGCCGTGCGACCTGCTCGCTGACGCTCTGCTCCACCAGGGCCGACACCGACTCCGACGCGATGCTGCCGTCGGGCAACAGGGCCGGGGTGGCGTTGGACGACGAGGTGGCGAAGACGCCGGGGCCGGGCAGCGGCGACATCCGGCCGGACCGCATCCGCGCCGCGACCATGTGTTTCTGGCTGCGCTTCTGGCCGGGGGTGCGTTCCACGTGCGCCAGCACCATGGCCCCGAGGGCGGCGGTGATCAGCAGCGCGCTGGTCAGTTCGAACGGGAACAGGAAGGTGGTGAACAGCTCCTCGGCGATCGAACCCATCTCCCCGCGGGCGGCGATCGCCGTGGCCAAGCCGACCGGTGCGATACCGGACAGGGCGCGCACCAGCCCGGTGGCGAGCAGCCCGACCAGGCCGATGCCGATCATAAGGGCAGCGATCCGTTGGCCGCGGAGCACCTCGATGATCGAGTCTCCCGACGCCCGACCGGTCAGCATCAGCACGAAGAGTAACAGCATCATGATCGCGCCGGTGTAGACGATGATCTGCACGAAGCCCAGGAACTGAGCCCCCTGGACCAGGTACATCACACCGATGGACAGCATGGTCGAGGCCAACCAGAGCGCGGAGTGCACGGCGTTCTTGGCGAACACCATGCCGATCGCACCGAGCAGGGCGAGCGGGCCGAGGACGAAGAAGGCGATCTGCTCGCCGGTGCTCGCGGCGCCGGTCAGGGCGTCCGGGCTCACCGGGCCACCCCGGGCTCGACCGGGGTGAGGGGCAACCGCTGGCCGCGTAGGAGTTCGGGACCGTACACGTAGTAGTCGTCGCTGTCGCCCAGCCGCATCGGGTGTGGCGGTTGCTCCATCCCGGGCAGCAGCGGCGCCAGCAGCATGTCCTTGGTGAAGATCAGCCGCTGGCGCTCGTCGTCGGCGAGCTCGTACTCGTTGGTCATGGTCAGCGAACGGGTCGGGCAGGCCTCGATGCAGAGTCCGCAGCCGATGCAGCGGAGGTAGTTGATCTGGTAGTCCGCGCCGTAGCGCTCGCCGGGTGAGAACCGGGCGTCCTCGGTGTTGGTGCCACCTTCGACGAAGATCGCGTCCGCCGGGCAGGCCCAGGCGCAGAGCTCACACCCGACGCACTTCTCCAGCCCGTCGGGGTGCCGGTTGAGCTGGTGCCGGCCGTGGTAGCGCGGTGCGGTCGGCACCGGGTTCTTCGGGTAGTCCTCGGTCACCACCGGCTTGAACATGGTGGCGAAGGTGACGCCGAAGCCCTTGACCGGATCGAAAACCGACATCAGTGGCCCCCTTCCTGACGGTCGGTGTGGGCAGCGGTGACGGTGGGACGGGACGGCGGCGGGCCTGGGATACGCAGGTCCAGCGGCGGGATCGGGTAGCTGGTCGCGGCCGGGCGGACGACCGTGACGATTCCCGACGACCCGGCGGGCTGTCCGAAGTCGTCGTCGAGGTACTCCAGATCGGCGTCGGGATCGTCCTCGTCGGTCGACTCCCCCTTGGCCGGCCAGAAGAACGCGACCAGCAGCAGGATCACCACCGGCACCGCCATCCACAGCACGACCTGTCCGGTGCTGAGGTCGGTGGCGTTGTTCAGCACCCGCGCGGCGCCCACCAACACGATCCAGGCCAGCGAGACCGGGACCAGCACCTTCCAGCCGAGCGTCATGAACTGGTCGTAGCGGATCCGGGGCAACGATCCGCGGAGCCAGACGAAGACGAACATCACCAGTACGACCTTGAGCAGGAACCACAGGAAGGTGATCCAGCCGGTGTTGGCGCCATCCCACAGCGACAGCGGCCACGGGGCACGCCAGCCGCCGAGGAACAACGTGGTGGAGATCGCCGAGACGTTGATGACGTTGATGTATTCGCCGAGGAAGAACAGGCCGAACCGCATGCCGGTGTATTCGGTGTTGAAGCCGCCGACGAGTTCGCCCTCGGCCTCGGCCATGTCGAACGGGGCCCGGTTGGTCTCCCCCACCATGGCGATCGAGTAGACGATGAACGACACCGGCAACAACCAGAAGTACCACCCGTGCTCCTGCTGGGCGACGATGCCGGAGGTGGACAGGGTCCCCGAGTACAGGAAAACGGCGACGAAGCTCAGGCCCATGGCGATCTCGTAGGAGATCAGCTGGGCCGCCGACCGCAGTCCGCCGAGCAGCGGGTACGTCGATCCGGACGCCCACCCGCCGAGGGCGATCCCGTAGACACCGATCGAGGCGAACGCCAGCACCGCCAGCGCGCCGGCCGACAGATCGGTGAGCTGCAGTGCGGTCTGGTGACCGAACATGCTCACCGGCCCGCCCATCGGGATGACGGAGAACGTCAGGAACGCCGGGATCGAGATCATCAGCGGGGCGAGGACGAAGACGACCCGGTCCGCACCGGAGGGGATCATCCCCTCCTTGAAGATGAGCTTGAGCGCGTCGGCGACCGGCTGCAGCACGCCGAACGGTCCGTTCCAGTTCGGGCCGGGGCGATGCTGCATCCGGCCGACGACCTTGCGCTCGAACCAGATGGCGAACAGGGTCATCAGCAGCAGCAGGACGAAGACACCGATCGCCTTGATCAGCATCAGCCAGACCGGGTCACCGGCGAGGAGCCCGGCGACCGAACCGTCGTCGCTCATGAGGTCCCTCCGTGGTGGATGGTGCCGGCCGCGGCAACCCGGACGGTGTCGCCGTGCTGGGCGCCGAGGACCCGCGCCAGCGGCCGACGTCCGGGACGACCGGGTAGCCAGACGACGTCGTCGACCATCTGGGAGACGGCCAACGGCAACGTCACGCTCCCGTGTCCGGGCCACGTCACGGTGACGTCTTCGCCGTCGGCCAGGCCCAGCCGGTCGGCCGTGACGGCGGACAACCGGGCCAGGTCGGCCCGGGCGGTGCCGGCCAGGTACGGCTCGCCGTCGAGCATGCTGCCACCGTCGATGGCACAGCGCCAGGTGGCCAGCCGGATCTCGCCGGCCGCCGCGACCGGTGCAGCGCTCGGGGAACCGAGGGGGGCGGGCGCGGTGCCGGGGCGTCCACCCAGTCGGCGGAGTTCACCGGCGGCGGCCTTCGGGGTCTGGGTGTACAGGTCGACGTCCATCTCCACCCCGAGGGTGTCCAGGACGCGGCCGTCGTCGAGCGTGCCCTTTCCGGTCACGGTCGCGTCGAACGCTCCCAGCCGGCCCTCCCAGTCCAGATAGCCGCCGGACTTCTCGACCGCCGCCGCGACCGGGAAGACCACGTCCGCCAGCGCGGTGATCTCGGTGTGCCGCAGTTCCAGGCTGACCACGAAGCCCGCGGCGCGCACGGCCTCGACGGCGGCGGCCGGGTTCGGCAGATCCTCCGACGCGACACCGGCGATCAACAGGCCACCGAGCACCCCGTGGTGCGCGGCCGCCAGAATCTGCGCCGTCGTCCGGCCGGGCTCGGTGGGAACCGAGGCGCGCCATAGGCTCTCGACCTCGGCGCGGGCGACTGCGTCGGCCACCGGCCGACCGCCGGGCAGCAGCGCGCCGAGCGCACCGGCGTCCACCGCACCACGGTCCCCGGCCCGTCGCGGCACCCACGCCAGCCGGGATCCGGTGCGCTGCACCAGCTCCGAGACCGCGGACAGCAGTCCGGGAACCTCGGCGGCGCGTTCGCCGACCAGCACGAAGACCCCGTCCCCGGCCAACCGGCCGGCCAGCGCATCGCCGGAGTCGACCAGTCCGTGCACCACTGCCGGTTCGTCTCCCGGGGCGGCGGCCACCAGCGTGCCACCGACCTTGCCCAGGCCCCGGGACGCGACGGCGGCCACGGCGAATACCGCGGTCGCCGGCCGCCGGCTCGCTTTGCGCAGCCGCAGGAACAGGATAGGAGATTCGTCCTCGGGCTCGAGGGCGACCAGCAGGACGGTCGAGGCGGTGTCCAGGTCGGCGTAGGAGACCCCGCCACCGTCCGGGCTCACGGCGGCCACGTGGTGCGCCAGGAAGGCGTCCTCCTCAGCGCTGCCGGCCCGGGTCCGGAAATCGATGTCATTGGTGCGCAACGCCAGTCGCGCGAACTTGGCGTAGGCGTACGCGTCGGTGACGGTCAGGCGCCCACCCGTCAGCACCCCGACCCCGCCGTGGTCGCGGGCCGCGGTCAGGCCGGCGGCGGCGGCGGCCATCGCGTCGGTCCACGACGCCTCGACCAGCTCACCGTCGGAGTTACGGACCAGCGGCCGGGTCAGCCGGTCGTCAGCAGTGACGTAGGTGAAGCCGAAGCGGCCCTTGTCACAGTTCCACTCCTCGTTCACCGCCGGGTTGTCCGCGGCCATCCGGCGCATCACCTGGCCGCGGCGGTGGTCGACCCGCAGCGAGCAGCCGGCGGCGCAGTGCTCGCACGTGCCCGGGGTGGAGACCAGGTCGAACGGCCGGGCCCGGAAGCGGTAGGCCGCCGACGTCAAGGCGCCGACGGGGCAGATCTGGATGGTGTTGCCCGAGAAGTAGGACTGGAAGGGCTGATCGGGGCTGATCCCGATCTGCTGACTGGAGCCGCGCTCGATCAGGTCGATGAACCGGTCCCCGGCGATCTCGTCGGAGAACCGGGTACAGCGCTGGCAGAGCACGCAGCGCTCCCGGTCCAGCAGGAGCTGGGTGTAGATGGCGATGGGCTTGGTGAAGGTGCGCTTGGTATCCATCAGCCGTGAGGTCGCCGAACCGTTGGACAGCACCTGGTTCTGCAGCGGGCACTCACCTCCCTTGTCGCAGACCGGGCAGTCCAGTGGATGGTTGAGCAGCAGGAATTCCAGGTTCGAGCGCTGCGCCTTCTCGGCCACCGGCGAACTCAGCTGGGTCCTGACGACCATCCCGTCGGTCACCTCCTGCGTGCAGGAGGCCTGCGGCTTGGGCATGGGCCGGCCGCCCATCTCGACCTCCACCAGGCACTGCCGACACGCCCCGACCGGGGTCAGCAGCGGGTGGTCGCAGAACCGCGGGATGGCGATCCCGATCCGCTCGGCGGTCCGGATGATCAGCTCGCCCTTGGGGGCGACGACCTCGATGCCGTCGACGGTCACGGTCACGTGGCCCTCGGGGACCGGCGTCTTCGCCGGCCGCTCGGCGACCCTGCTGTCCGGGGCGTTGGCCGTGTTGGTGTCCACCTTGGGCGAGGCCACCGGCGGATTCGCGCTGGTCACCGGCGATCTCCCTGCTGCTGGACGGACGGGTGGGAGCGGGTCGGACGGCCGTCGAGGCGACGGCGACGGGCCATCAGTGAGCCCCGACCAGTTGATCAGCGCCGATCGGCGGCGGGGTGACCCCGGTGACGAGGTCCTCGTACTCGCGACGGAAGTACGTGAACGAACTCAGCACCGGGGTGGCAGCGGCGTCGCCGAAAGCGCAGAAGGACCGGCCGGCGATGTTGGACGCGGCGTCGGTGAGGGTGTCCAGATCGGCGAGCGTGCCCGTACCGGAGACGATCCGGCGCAGGATGGCGACCAGCCAGCCGGTGCCCTCCCGACAGGGGGTGCACTTGCCACACGACTCGTGCTTGTAGAACTCCAGCCACTTCCAGACCGCCCACGGCACCGACACGGTCTCGTTGAAGCACATCAGCGCGGTGGTGCCCAACATGGATCCGGCCGCGGCGACATCGTCGAAGGACAGCGGCACGTCGAGCTGGTCGGGGGTGAAGATCGGGGTGGACGAGCCGCCCGGGGTGAAGAACTTCAGCGGGATGCCGTCCTTCATGCCCCCGGCCATCTCGAGCAGCGACCGGAGGGTGGTGCCCATCGGGGCCTCGTACTGGCCGGGCCGGGTGACGTGCCCGGACAACGAGTAGATCTTCGGCCCGGGGGACTTCTCGGTACCCATGCTGCGGTACCAGTCAGCGCCGCCGAGCACGATGGGCGCGACACTGCAGATGGTCTCGACATTGTTGACCACTGTCGGCGAGGCGTAGAGACCGGCCACCGCGGGGAACGGCGGCTTGAGTCGCGGCTGACCCCGACGTCCCTCCAGCGAATCCAGCAGGGCGGTCTCCTCGCCGCAGATGTAGGCGCCCGCCCCGGCGTGCACGACGATCTCGCAATCGAAGCCGGTGCCCAGGATGTCCTTCCCGACGTATCCCTTGGCCCGGGCCTCGTTCACCGCGTTGACCATCCGGCGCAGCGGGTGCACCGCCTCACCGCGGACGTAGATCACGCAGAACTCGGCGCGGATGGCGAAGCAGGTGATCAGGCAACCCTCGATCAGCGAATGCGGATCGGCCATCATCAGCGGGATGTCCTTGCAGGTACCCGGTTCCCCCTCGTCGGCGTTGACCACCAGGTAGTGCGGCTTGCCGTCGCCCTGCGGCAGGAACGACCATTTCAGGCCGGTCGGGAAACCGGCGCCGCCTCGCCCGCGGAGCCCGGACGCCTTCATCAACTCGATGAGCTGGCCGGGCTGGCCTCCCAGGGCGGACTTCAGGCCCTGGTACCCGTCCAGCGACTCGTAGGTGTCGATCGTCCATGAGCGCGGCGAGGCCCAGCGCCGGGTCAACACCGGGGACAACGGCGACACTGGAGCGGGCTCGGTGGATGTCGTGGGGGCGGGACTGGTCATCGGGCTCGCCTACTTCTTCTCGGGCAGGGCAGGTAGGGCAGGGACGGCGGCGGGCATGGCCGGCGCCCGCCAATGCTGCTCCTCGGCGAGGGTCGACCCGCGGAGGGTGGGGACGGTGGCTGACGGGCCGTCCACCCCGACCTCGAGATCGCTGTAGAATCCGGCGATCTCGAGCTCGATGGTGCGGAAATCGGTGAGCGGCGCACCGCGGGTGGGATGCGGCTTCTCGCCCCTTTGCAACGCCTGTACCAGGTCCAGCGCCGAGTCCGGGCTCTGCTCGTCGTAGAACTCGTAATTCACCGTGACGACCGGCGCATGGTCACAGGCGGCCAGACACTCCGCGTGCTCCAGCGTGATCGAGCCGGGAGCTCCTGGCACACCGGAGGTCTCGTCCGGCGCGACCCCCAGGTGCCGGGACAACGTGGCGAGAATGGCGTCACCGCCGAGCACCGCACAGAGCGTGTTGGTGCAGACGCTGACCAGGTGCTCACCGCACGGCTGGCGCTTGTACATCGTGTAGAAGCTCGCGACCGCAGCAACTTCCGCGGTCTCCAGTCCGAGATGATCGGCACAGAACTGCAGACCGGAGATCGAGACGCAACCCTCCTCGACCTGCACCAGGTGCAGAAGCGGGAGCAACGCCGACCGGCTCTGCGGATACCGGGCGATGATCGTGGCGGCCCGTTCGCGGGTCAACGGGGCGAACACATGCCCGCTGTCGAGGAACTCGGGCAATCCGATCCGGTGGCTGGTGCTCATCTGTCGACCCCGCCCATCACCGGGTCGATGGACGCCACCGCAGCCACCAGATCGGCGATCATCCCGCCCTCCGACATCGCCGGCATGGCCTGGAGGTTCACGAAGCCAGGGTCGCGCAGGTGCACCCGCCAGGGCTTCGTGCCACCGGCCGACACCAGGTGACAGCCCATCTCACCGCGTGGGCCCTCGATCGCCACGTACGCCTGACCCGGCGGCACCGAGAAACCCTCGGTGACCAGCTTGAAGTGGTGGATCAGGGCCTCCATCGACTGGCCCATGATGTTGCGGACGTGCTCGAGGGAGTTGCCCATCCCGTCGGCGCCGATCGACAGCTGGGCCGGCCAGGCGATCTTCGGGTCGGCCACCATCACCGGGAGGCCTTCGGTGTCAGCGAGTTTTTCCAACGCCTGCTCCATGATCCGCAGGGACTCCCAGATCTCCGCCAGCCGCAGCTTGAACCGGGCGTAGCAATCGGCTTCCTGGAGCACCGGGACGTCGAAGTCGTACTCCTCGTAGCCGCAGTACGGCTCGGTCTTGCGCAGATCCCAGGCGAGCCCGGCCGACCGCAGAACCGGCCCGGTCACCCCGAGCTGCATGCAGCCTTCCAGCGGGAGGATGCCGATACCCTCGGTGCGCATCTTCCAGATCGGTTGTCCGGTCAGGAGTTTGTCGTACTCGGGGAGCCGGGAGCGCATCACCTCGATGAACTTCTCGGTGCGCTCGCGGTAGCCCTCGGGTAGATCCTGGGCCACACCGCCGGGTCGGATGAAGGCCATGTTCATCCGCAGGCCGGTGAAGAACTCCATCAGGTGCAGCGCTTCCTCGCGCTCCCGGAATCCGGCTGTCATGCCGGTGAGCGCGCCGAGCTCCATGCCTCCGGTCGCCAGGGCCACCAGGTGCGAGGAGATGCGGGTCAGCTCCATCAGCAGCACCCGGATGACCGTGGCGCGGCGCGGTACCTCGATGTCCAACAGCTTCTCGACGGCCATGCAGTAGACGGCCTCGTTGAACGACGGCGACAGGTAGTCGGCCCGGGTCACGAAGGTGACGCCCTGCGTCCACGTCCGGTACTCACAGGACTTCTCGATCCCGGTGTGCAGGTAACCGATGACCGAGCGGGCCTGGATGACCGTCTCGCCCTCGATCTCCAGGATCAGCCTCAGCACACCGTGGGTGGACGGGTGCTGCGGACCCATGTTGACGATGATCCGCTCGTCCTCGGCGAAGTTGCCGTCGGCGACGAGGTCATCCCAGTCGCCTCCGGTCACGGTGAAGACACGACCTTCGGTGGTGCAGGTCTGCTGTGCGGGACGGGCTTCGGTGCTCATCAGTGGACTCCTCGATCCCCGGCGACGCGCGAGGCACGCTGGACAGGAATGGTGGTCATGTGTAGGTCCGGCGCTCGTCCGGCGGCGGGATCTCGGCGCCCTTGTACTCGACCGGGATGCCCCCCAGCGGGTAGTCCTTCCGCTGCGGATGCCCTTCCCAGTCGTCGGGCATCAGGATCCGGGTCAGGGCCGGGTGACCGTCGAAGACCAGCCCGAACATGTCGTAGGCCTCCCGCTCCTGCCAGTCCGCGGTCGGGTACATCTCCACTGCGCTCGGCAGGTGCGGATCGGTGACGTCGACGCAGACCTCGAGCCGGATCCGGCGACGCCACGTCATCGAAGTGAGGTGGTAGACCGCATGCAACCGCTGGGGCACCCCGGCCCCGTAGTCGACCCCGCTGATGGAGGAGGCCAGTTCGAACCGCAACTGCGGTTCGTCGCGTAAAGCCCAGAGCACCCCGGTGAGGTGTTCGCGGGACACGTAGAAGGTGATCTCCCGGTGCGCGACGGTGGTCTGGTAGATCGCCGCGGTCGGGACGCCGCGCCGACCGAGGGCCTCGACGAGCTCGTCCGCGACTTCGTCGAACCAGCCACCGTAGGGCCGGACGCTGGGCTGCGGGATGTACGGAGTGGAGACCAGCCCGCCGTAACCGGAGGTGTCGCCCGAGTCGTGGGCGCCGAACATGCCGAGCGAACCGTGCCCGGTGGAGGGGGCCGCTGCCAGCGGCAGCAGTTGCCGACCGGCAACCTCGGCCGAGGCGGCCCCCGAGGTCGGGGTCGAGGCCGGGGCCGGGGTCGAGATCTGACCGGTCACAGCTTCTTCCCGTACTTGACCGACGACGCGACGAGCTCGGTGCGCCGGTCGCCCCACTCCGCGGCCCGCTTCGGACCCATCGGATCGTCGAGAATCTTGGCGTGCAGCTTGAGGATGGCGTCGATGAGCATCTCCGGGCGGGGCGGGCAGCCGGGCAGGTACATGTCGACCGGGACGATGTGGTCCACGCCCTGCACGATCGCGTAGTTGTTGAACATGCCTCCCGACGAAGCGCAGACGCCCATCGAGATGACCCACTTGGGCTCGGCCATCTGGTCGTAGATCTGCCGCAGCACCGGCGCCATCTTCTGCGAGACCCGGCCGGCGACGATCATCAGGTCGGCCTGTCGGGGCGACGCCCGGAAGACCTCCATGCCGAAGCGACCGAGGTCGTAGCGGGGGGCGCCGGTCGTCATCATCTCGATGGCGCAGCAGGCCAGTCCGAAGGTCGCGGGGAACATCGACGCTTTACGGGTCCAGTTGACGAGCTTCTCGACACTGGCCAGCACGATGCCGTTGGGCAGCTTCTCTTCGAGTCCCACAGCGGCGCCCCTCTCGATTTCATCATTGAAGATCAGAACAGGAAATCAGAAAACAAATTCACCACAGCAACCCGTGACAGTAATTCTGAACTCGCGTCGAAGTGCAAATCAGTGAACAACCTCGGGAAAGGCAACCAGAAGCCGACAACACGGATCTCCCCCCCGCCGCGCCCGGGAGTCAGTCCCAGTCGAGCCCGCCGCGACGCCAGACGTAGGCGTACGCGACGAAGACAGTGGCCATGAAGACGCCGATCTCGACGAGACCGAGCACCCCGAGCGGGATCGCCGAGGCGGCCCACGGATAGAGGAAGACGATTTCGATGTCGAAGATGATGAACAACATCGCGGTCAGATAGAACTTGACCGGCAGCCGTCCGGACGCCCCGGCAGGAAGCGGGGTCGGCTCGATCCCGCACTCGTAGGCGTCCAGTTTGGCCCGGTTGTACCGACTCGGTCCGAGCTTGTCGGTGACGACGGTGGCGTTGGTGACGGCGAAACCACCCGCCACCACGAGCAGAAACAGGATCGGCAGATACGCGCTCAGCTCCACAGGGGGCCCTCCGAATTCGTCGGTGACACGGACCGGTAGAACCGGCCCTGAACGCTCACGATCGCCGGGGTCGGGCAGCGTCGCCGGGTCCGGAAGGGGCGACGGAACTACACACTCGGCACCACCTTGGTCAGACCGACCACGACCCGGTCAGCCCAGTCGCCGTCACGGGTGTCGTACAGCCCGGCGAGCAGCTTGAGCACCAGGTACATCAGCCGCTTGCGGGGCAGACCGAGCTTGGTCGCCGCGGCCATGATCTTGGGCTGTCCGATGAGCTTGGAGAATGCCGACCCGAGTCGGTAGTACTGACCGAGGTGCTCGGTCATCGCGATCGGGTAGGCGTGCAAGGCGGCTTCCCGGCTCGGACCTGCGGGACGGCCCAGGGCCTGCAGGACGACCTCGGCGGCGATCGACGCGGACTCCATGGCGTAGGCGATGCCTTCACCGTTGAACGGATTGACCATCCCGCCGGCGTCGCCGATCAGCAGGAGCCCGTCCCTGTAGTGCGGGGTGCGGTTGAACCCCATCGGCAGCGCAGCGCCCAGGATCGGACTGCTCGCGGTGTCCTCGTTGAGCTTCCACTCCTGTGGCGTCCCGGCCATCCAGGTCTTGAGCAGGCCCTTGTAATCGGTGCGGCCGAAGGCCTTCGAGGTGTTGAGGACGCCCAGTCCGACGTTGACGCTGCCGTCGCCCATCCCGAAGATCCAGCCGTAGCCGGGCATCAGGATCGGGCGGTCCGGGTTGCTGCGGTCCCACAGCTCGAGGTGCGACTCGAGATAGTTGTCGTAGGTCTTGACGTCACTCTCGTAGTACCGGCGGACGGCGACACCCATCGGCCGCTTGTCGTTCTTCTCCAGACCCATCCCGAGCGCGGTCCGGGCACTCACCCCGTCGGCGGCGATGACCAGGGGCGCGTGGAAGCGGACCGGGCCGTCGGCGGTCTTGGCCGACACTCCGGTGATCCGACCGGTGGTGTCGTCGACGATCGGTCCGGTGACGGTGGTGGCCTCCCGCAACCGCGCACCGGCCTTGACCGCCAGCTGGGCGAGCATCTCGTCGAAGTCCTTGCGGGGCCGGACGACGCCGAAGTCCGGGTACTCGGCCAGTTCGGGCCAGTCGAGTTCGAGCGTGACCCCGCCCCCGACGACCCGCAGGCCCTTGTTCTTCAGCCAGTCGTCACCCGAGACGTCGACGCCCAACGCGAGCAGCTGCTTGACCCCCCGGGGGGTGAGCCCGTCACCGCAGACCTTCTCGCGGGGGAACGTGGACTTCTCCAGCAGCAGCACGTCAACCCCGGCACGAGCCAGGTAGGTCGCCGCGGTGGCACCAGCCGGTCCGGCCCCGACGATGATGACGTCGGCACTGCGGTCGGTCGTAGGCGCTTGCATGTGTTCATTCCGTTCAACGACGTGCGGCCCCGGGCGGCGGTCCGGAGCGGGCTTGTGATCGCTTTCACGAGCTCGGCCACCTCAGTGTAAGCCGGACCGCTGTATCGGTGACCACGACCCGCCCTCCGATCATTCCGGTGCTCACCCCCGGGTCCGCGCCGCTCGATTCCCCACTCCCAACAGCGGTCGCAGCGCCAGCACGCCGTCCCTGACCCGGGACTTGAAGGTCCCCAGCGGGATGCCGAGCAGTCGGCTGGCCTGCTCGTAGGTGTGGTCGGTGAAGAACGCATAGGTCACCGCCTCGCGGCGCACTTCGCTGAGCTGCCCGATCGCGGCGTGGACCTCGTCGATGTCGGCGGACGCCAACAGCCGGTCGGCCGGCTGGCCGCCACCGCCGCGGTCCGCCTCGCGCGTCCACGCGGCGTCCCGCCGTCGGGCGCCCTCGGCGGACCGGATGCGGTCGACCGTGCGATGGTGCGAGATCGCCATGATCCAGCCGGTCCCTGCACCTCGCGCCGGGTCGAAGCTCGCCGCCTTCGTCCAGATCTCCAGGAACGCCTCCTGTGCGATGTCCTCGGCCTCGGCGCAGTCCCGCACGAGCCGTCGGCACAGGCCGAAGACGCGTTGCGATGTGAGGTCGTACAGCGCCGAGAATGCGGCGCTGTCTCCGGTGCCGGTGCGTACCAGAAGGTGGTCGACGGCGCGTTGGAACTCGTCTCGTGCGGCGACCGTCGCCGTTCGTGTACCGACCTGGGTAGCCGTGGCTGTAGCCACCACCATCTCAATACTCCCGTCCGGGTCGACCCGACACGGCGATGGTCGCCGAATGTCATGGGGACGCCCTGGGATGGATGACCGCCGGTTGCTGGACGTGTCTGTGTGAGGACACCACGTCGTAAACCAGCAGGACAGAGGGATGTGGTGTCAACCCCCGTCCGCCGACCATGTGTAGCCGAATGAATCAAAGCAGCTACAGAAAGTGACTGGCGCTACCCGCGCACCACGATCAGGTGACCAGCGATCTCAGCGGGGACGCGTTCCGATGACGACCGCGGTCTGGCCGTCCCGGGACCTCCGGACGACCGGAGCGAGGTCCGCGTCCAGCATCGCCGCCGCGGTGAGCCCCGCCTGCCGACGGCTGGTCTCGATGAGCACGCGTCCCCCGGGAGCCAGCCACGACGGCGCCGACGCTGCGACGCGACGGTGCAGGTCGACGCCGTCGGACCCGCCGTCGAGTGCGGTGGTCGGCTCATGGTCGCGCGCTTCCGGCGGGAGCATCGCCAGTTCTGCGGTGGGTACGTAGGGAGCGTTGACCGTGCAGACGGCGATCCTTCCGACGAGCTCTGCCGGGAGCGCCCGGAACAGGTCTCCGAGATGCGCGGTGCCGCCGAACGGGGCCAGGTTGTCGCGCGCGCAGTCGACGGCGACCGGATCGATGTCGGCGGCGTGCACCAATAGGTTGGCAACCTCCGAGGCCAGTGCGACCGCCACCGCCCCACTGCCGCAGCACAGATCCACGACGAGATCACCAGGGACCAGGAGGGCCTTCGCCCTGGCGACCAGGAATTCGGTGCGGTGCCGCGGCACGAACACGCCGGCCCGGACCCCGACCCGCAGGCCCCGGAACAACGCCCATCCGAGGACCACCTCCAGCGGTTCCCCCGCCACCCGACGGCCGAGCAGGGTCTGGAGGGCGTCGGTCCGGTTGTCCGGGTCGATCTCCCGGGCAGCACGCAGCAGCAGTCGGGCCTCGTCCTCGACGAACACACAGCCGGCCTTGCGCAGCGCCATCAGCACCGCCGCGCGGGGTGGCGTCTGTCGGATCGGGCGGGTCACCCGTCGATCGTGCCCCCCGTGGCGACATCGCGGCGAACAGCGTTGTTCGGCAGTTCGGAACCACGCAGAATCATCCCCATCCCATCCCTTGACCATCCGTAGGGATGGTGTACGGTAGGACAGGTCAGCCCGGGAGAGGATGGTTCGATGGCCGCGTCCGACGGGATCGAGAAGACAGAGAAGATCACGATCAATCTGGGGCTGGTGGACCTCGGCGAGATCGACCTGTTGGTCGCCGAGGGCTTCTTCGCCAACCGGACCGACTTCATCCGGTCCGCGATCCGGCGGCAGCTGGAGACCAGGTCCGGCGCGGTGCGCGACACCGTCGCGCGTCGCACCCTGGAGCTGGGCACCGTGCACTACAGCCGGGCCGATCTCGAGGCCCTGCGGGAAGCCGGACAGACCGTACGGCTGCACGTCCTCGGTCTCGGCAGCATCGCCGACGACGTCACGCCCGAACTCGCCGTGGCCACCATCGCTTCGGTCGAAGTGCTCGGAGCGTTCCGGGCGACCCGAGCGGTCAAGGCCGCCCTGGCCGACCGCACCGCCTGACCACCGCACCGCCTGACCACCGCACCGCCGGCCAACCGGCCCGCCCCGCGTCGCCGCCTGAGGGGCGCCACCGTACCGACGGCCGTCATCTCACACCCCACTCCGCACCCTGACGTCGTCAGCGGCGCCGCTTCCGCCCACCTTATTACTGAGCCATACCCAGTACATCTGAGGAGATCGTCGATGTCCGACCTGACCACCACCCTGGACCGCGCCCGTCGCCTGATGGCCGCCGCCACCGACACCGCCGCACGCCACCGGGGTCACCACGACGACGACGCACGATCGGCCGGCACCCTGCCCGATCCGACCGGCATCCTGGCCCGGCTCGGACTGGACGGTTCGACCCGGCCGCGCACCAACGTGCCGCGCACCGACCGGTTGCGCACCGACCCGTTGCGCACCGAATTGCCCGACCTCGGCCTGTCCACCGGCTCCGGATCGTTCACCCCACCCGATCTGACATCCCTGCTGTCGCAGCTGATTCCGGCTGGGGTGTCCGGCGGGGCGGCGACTGCAGACCGGGCCGCGGCCGCGGCTGCGCCGGGCGGCCGGGTGGAGCGTCGCACCTACAACGGACCCTCCGGTAGCCGCGACTACGAGCTCTACCTGCCGACCGGGCTGGGCACCGAGCCGGTGCCGATGGTCGTGATGCTGCACGGCGGCACCCAGAACGCTGTCGACTTCGCCGCCGGTACCGGGATGAACGCACTGGCCGAACAGCACACCTTCGTCGTCGTCTACCCCGAACAGTCCCGCACGGCCAACCCCCAGGGCTACTGGAACTGGTTCCGTCCGCAGGACCAGTCCGCCGGCTCCGGCGAACCGGACGTACTCGCCGGAATCACCCGACAGGTCATCGCCGACCACCCCGTCGATCCGGGTGCGGTCTACGTCACCGGGCTGTCCGCCGGCGGTGCGATGGCGGCCGTGATGGCGGCCACCCACCCCGACCTGTACGCCGCCGCGGGCGTGCATTCCGGCTTGGGCTACCGGTCGGCGACCGACGTCGGATCGGCGTTCGCAGCGATGTCATCAGGTGGCAGCCCGACCGCCGGCGGGTCCGTTCCGGTCATCGTCTTCCACGGGGCCGCCGACCACACGGTCGCCCCGGTCAATGCGGACAAGATCATCGCCGCCCGGGTGAGCGGAACCGGGAGCACCGTGCAGACGACGCGGGGTGGCGGTGCGCACGGCGACCGCGGCTACCGTCGGACCGCCCACATCGACGCAGCCGGAACCGTTCTCGCCGAGAACTGGCTGGTCGACGGCGCCGGGCACGCCTGGTCGGGCGGCAACCCGGTCGGTAGCTACGCCGACGCGGCCGGCCCGGACGCCTCCGCGGAGATGGTGCGCTTCTTCCTCTCGCACCGTCAGCGCATCAGCGCGTCAGCGTGATCCGGGGTCAGTTCTCGTCGCGGATGGCGTGATGCATCGCGACCACGCCGAAGGTCATCTGCCGCCAGGCCACGGCTTTCCAGCCGGCCGCGGCAATGGTGCGGCCGAGGTCCTGGGGGTCCATCCACGCCTCGGTGGACTCGGCCAGATAGGTGTAGGCCTCGGGGTTGGTCGAGAACCGGCGGGCCATCATCGGCAGCACCTTGCGGAGGTGGAAGCGGTGTCCGGCGCGGAGCAGGGCGAACCGCGGGCGGGACACCTCGCACACCAGCAACTGGCCGCCGGGACGGGTGACCCGGGCGAACTCGGTCAGCGCGACCTTCGGGTCCTGGACGTTGCGCAGGCCGAAGGAGATGGTCACCGCGTCGAAGGCACCGTCGGCGAACGGGAGGTTCATGGCGTCGCCGGCCACTTTGGGTACCGTCCGCTTCCGTCCCGCGCGCAGCATGCCCAGCGAGAAGTCCAGCGCCACCGCCCACGCCCCGTGCCGGGCCAACTCGGAGGTGGAGACTGCGGTTCCGGCGGCCACGTCTAGCACCTTCTGCCCGGGAAACAGCTGCAGGGTGCGCACCATGTGGCGCCGCCAGCGGCGATCCTGACCCAGCGAGATGAACAGATTGGCCCGGTCGTAGCCGTTGGCCACCCCGTCGAACATCTCGGCGACCTGGTGTGGGTCCTTCTCCAAACCGGCGCGTCCCATGGGGCCCAATCTTACCCAGCGCCGGACGCCGGACCGGCTGACGGCGACGTCGGTCGCGTCACCCGTCACGAAAGACCGGGGGTGACGCGAGATCTCGCATCACCCCCGGTCAGATCGGCCCGGGCCGGTCAGGCGAGGGCGTCGACCGGCACCCGGGTGGGCTCTTCCCGGCTGAGTCCGTCACCGTTGGGACCGTTGAAACGACTCAGGTCGAGGATGCCCTCACGCTTGGCCACGATGACCGGCACCAGGGCCTGACCGGCCACGTTGGTGGCGGTGCGCATCATGTCCAGGATCGGATCGATGGCCAGCAGCAGCCCGACACCGGCCAGCGGAAGACCCAGCGTGGACAGGGTCAGTGTCAGCATCACGACCGCGCCGGTGAGGCCGGCGGTCGCAGCCGACCCGACCACAGAGACGAAGGCGATCAACAGGTAATCGGTGATCGACAGGTCGATCCCGAAGATCTGGGCCACGAAGATCGCCGCCAGTGCCGGATAGATCGCGGCACAGCCGTCCATCTTGGTGGTGGCGGCCAGCGGGACGGCGAAGCTGGCGTACTCCTGCGGGACGCCGAGGTTGCGGGTGGTGACCTCCTGGGTCACCGGCATGGTGCCGATGGACGACCGCGAGACGAAGGCCAGGGTGATCGCGGGCCATGCCCCGGCCAGGAACTTCCGCGGGGACAGCCCGTGCAGCTTGAGCACGAGGGGGTACAGCCCGAACAGCACCAGCGCGCAGCCCAGGTAGACGTCCAGGGTGAATTTGCCGAGCGGAGCCAGCAGGTCCCAGCCGTAGCTGGCGACGGCGTGACCGATCAGCGCACCGGACCCGATCGGGGCCAACCGGATGATCCACCACAGCACGGTCTGCACCACCGACAGCGCCGACTCGGCGAAAACCACGAAGCTGCGGGCCTTCTCGCCGACCTTGAGGGCGGCGGCGCCGATGACGATGCCGATCACCACGAGCTGCAGGACGTTGAACGACAATGCGGTCGAGGCCGCGCCGTCGGTGACCGAGGTGCTCGCCTGGACGCCGAGGAAGTTCGCCGGCACCAGCCCGGTGAGGAAGTCGGTCCAACTGCCGGACCGGCCGGTGTACTGAGCTCCCGCGACCGCAGCGGCGGAGAGTCCGGTGCCTCGACCGGGGTTGGTCAGCAGGCCCAGACCCAATCCGATGCCCACCGAAACCAGCGCCGTGATGGCGAACCAGATGACCGTCTGCACGGCCAGCCGGGCCGCGTTCGCGACCTGTCCGAGCCGCGAGATCGACACGATGAGCGCCAACAGGATCAGCGGCGTGACCACCGTGCGCAGCAGCGTGACGAATATCGACCCGACCCTGCTCAGGGTGCCGTCGAGCCAGACCACCTCGAACTGACGGGCGACGACGCCGAGCAGGGCGCCGACGGCCAGCCCGACCAGGGTCTGCGCCCAGAACGGGACTGAACGGCGCTTCGAAGACGGGCGGGTGGTCGGCGCGGGCCGCACCGATCCGGAGAGCTGAGACATTGCAACACCTTTCGAACTCGCGCACGCGGGGAACCCATGCGCACCGCGCCGCGATCAGGCAGCGACAGGTCGGGAACCGCCGGGGCCCGGAGCGGGCCACTGGGTGCAACTCGTCGCCACCGTGGACCATTCCGATCCGGGCCGGGCCGCGGCTGTGGCGCTGCGCACTCCGGAAACGCCGACCCGCGGCCGACCTCAGCGACGCGACCGAGCGGGACGGACCCGCCACCGACGTCGCAGCCGACCACGTACCGGCGCCGGGCCGGGCATCCGGTTCTCCCGCCACCTCAGCACCCCCAGCAGCGGACCGATCAGCAGCCATGTACCCGCGACGACGAGCAGCGGCATGATCAGCCCGTTGACGGCCGATCGGCCCGCCACCCGGGCCAGCGTCGGATCGCTGGCCGCGTACTCCACGACGAACTGCTGCCCGACGGTCAGCCCGCCGGGGTAGAGCACGCCGTTCGGCGGCCGCTGCGAGACTCCGGTGTTGTCGACGAACTCGATACCGGTGCTGACCGCGGAGACGGTCAGCACGGTGGCGGTGGCGCGCACCGGGGTGGCCGCGATGACCATGTCGTTGCGCCACATGCCGATCCCGAGCAGCAGCATCATCCCGGTGAGGATCCCGGCGACCGCGGTCAGGACGAGAACCGCGCGGCCGTGGGCGGAGCGACGGGACCAGGCCCCGCGGACCGGGGCGGTCAGCTCGGGCGGCCGGGCGGCGTCCGGGTCGCCGTTGTCCGGACCCGCCACCGGTACGCCCTGGTCCGTGCCCATGCCCGCCTCCCCCTCGGGGCGCCGTCGCGCCGGGTCCCGCCCTATTCCACTACATCCCGGACCAGCACGGGCCCCACCGAACACCCCGCCATCGGCCGCTGGATGCACCCCGCAGGGTGTCCGTCATCGCACCGGGCCCGCGGACGGGGCGCACTAAGCTGGGTCATCGTGTCTGCCTCGCCGCTCTCCCCGCCGCCCGTCCCCGGCTGGGCGTACCCGGATCGTGCCGTGGTGACGAGCCGTTTCGTCGACACCCTGCCGGCCGACCCGATCGCCGCGCTGCCCGAACCGAACGGCAACCTCTCGTTCGTGTCCGGTGGCGACGGCCTCGTGGGCTGGGGTACCTACGCCCGGTTCACGGTCCGCGGTGCCGATGCCGCCGATCGGATCGCCCGCTGGTGGACCGACCTCTGCCGCGACTTCGAGGTCGACGACGCGGTCACCCTGGCCGGCTCGGGCCCGGTGGTCTTCGTCTCGCTGGGGTTCTCGCCGGACGACGAGTCGGTCGCGGTGGTTCCGCGCACCGTGATCGGCAACCGCGACGGTCGGCGCTTCCGCACCACCGTCGGCGGTCCCCAGGGCGCCCTCAGCCCGTCCCTCCCGGTCAGCGCGCCAGGCCGGATCAGCTACCACGACGGAGCCCTACCGGTCACCGCGTTCGTCTCCGCGGTCGCCGCGGCCGTGACCCGGATTCGGGGCGGCGGGCTGAGCAAGGTGGTTCTGGCGCATGACCTGGTGGCGACCACCGAGTTCCCGATCGACGAACGGCACCTACTGAACCGACTCGCCGCGGCCTACCCGACCTGCTGGACGTTCGCGGTCGACGGCCTGGTCGGCGCGTCGCCGGAGATGTTGCTGCGACGACACGGCCGGCGGGTCAGCTCCCGGGTGTTGGCCGGTACGGCGTGGCCCGAGCACGCCGGCGAGCACACGGCCGGCACCGTGGCAACCCATCTGCTCGGCTCTGAGAAGGATCTCGCCGAGCACGCCTACGCGGTGGACTCGGTGGCGGAGGTGCTGCGGCAGGTGTCACCCGACGTCCGGGTACCGCGTTCGCCGCGGGCCCTGCCGCTGGCCAACCTGACCCATCTGGTCACCGACATCACCGCGCGACTGCCCTCCCCGAGCCGGCGTACGCCCGTGTCGGGCGCCAGTGCGCTCGCGTTGGCGGCCCGGCTGCATCCGACCGCCGCGGTGGGCGGGACCCCGCGGGGGGCGGCGCTGGAGCTCATCTCCACGCTCGAGCCGGGACACCGCGGCCGGTACGCCGCTCCGGTGGGTTGGCTGGACCGGACCGGTGACGGCGAGTTCGCGATCGCGCTGCGCTGCGCCCAGATCGAAGGCAATCAGATCCGGCTCATCGCCGGCTGCGGGATCGTCGCCGATTCCGATCCGAACACCGAGGCCCGCGAAGCGCAGGTCAAGATGATCCCGATCCGGGACGCTCTGGAGAACTGAGTCCGGTCTCAGCGCAGCGCCCCGGCGACCGCGGACTTCAGCTCGGCGAGCAGCGCGGGCAGTGCGATGCGGTCGGTACGGACCTCGATGACCTCGATCCCGTCGGGCACCGCTGACAGCGACGCCGACAGCTCCGCCCGGTTGTCGACGACCCGGTGCCGATGTCCGGCGCCCCGGACGAACGCCCCCAGGTCGGCCCCGTGCGGCGTCCCGAAGACGCGTTCGAAGGCGTCGCTGTGCTGGGGCAGACCGGACTCCAGGATCCCGAAGATGCCCCCGCCGTCGTTGTTGGAGACCACGATGGTCAGGTCGGGGCGCGGCTCCTGCGCACCGATGACCAGGCCGGTGACGTCGTGCAGGAACGTCAGATCACCCAGGTAGGCCACCGCCGGTCCACGGTGGGCCAGCGCGGCCCCGATGGCGGTGCTGATGGTCCCGTCGATACCCGCGGCCCCCCGATTGGCGAGCACCCGCAGGCCGTCCCGGGCGCGACTCGCCGCGCCGAGGTCCCGGACCGGCTGCGACGACCCCACCACCAGCAGGGTGCCGTCCGCCAGCCCGCCGACCAACTCGCGGGCCAACACCGGCGAGGCGGCCAACGGTGACCGGTCGGAGACCCGGGCCACCGCCGCGGCCGCGGTCTGATCGGCGGTTCGCCACAGCTGGGACCAGTCGTCCGGCACGGGCGCCACCCCGGCGGCCAGTGTCGGCGCGAGCCGCCGCACGTTGCCGTTCGCCCCCCGCCAGCCGACCGCGGAGCCGACAACGTCGACGTGCACGGCCGGGTCCCCCAGCAGCGCGCTGACCGGCCGGCTCAGCGTGGGGCGACCGAGGACGATCACCCGGTCCGGACGGTTGACCTTGATGAACTCGGCGTGGGCCAGCAGATGTCCACCGGCGGCGAGCACCCCGGCGCCGGCGGCACCGCCGGCCTCGGAGATCACCAGGTGGCCGACGGCGGCCAACGCGGCCGCGCCCGGATGCATCAGATCGGCGACCACGAGCACGCGTTCGCCGGGCTGCGGAGCCGGGATGCCCGGGGCCGGCTCCGCGGTCTCCGCACCGATGACCGTCCACGGTCCACCGCGGCCGGTCAGCGGTTCCGGCCATTCCGCCGGTCCGCCGGCCGATCCCGCGTCGGGCAGCAGCGGCTCGGCCAGACACAGATTCAGCTGGACCGGCCCGGGCCGCCCGCCCGCCCCGGTGGCGTGGGCCAGCGCGCGGCACACCATCGACCGCCAGCGGGCGTTCTGCCCGGCAACCGCAGTCGAGGTCTCGAACTCGTGGAAGAACCGCAGCGACGACCCGAAAAGCCTGACCTGGTCGATGGTCTGGTTCTCCCCGACGTCACGCAGCCACGCCGGTCGGTCGGCGCTGATCACCAGCAGCGGCACGCCGCTCAGGTCCGCCTCGACGACGGCCGGGTGCAGGTTGGCCACCGCGGTACCGGAGGTGGTGACCACCGGCACCGGCCGTCCGGTCGTCCGGGCGAGACCGAGCGCCAGGAAACCCGCGGTGCGCTCGTCGATGCGGACGTGCAACCGCAACCGGCCGTCCCGATCGGCCCGGTGCAGCGCCATCGAGAGCGGGGCGTTGCGGGACCCGGGCGAGAGAACGGCGTCGGTGACACCGTTGGCGATCAGCTCGTCGACGATGACCTCGGCGATGGCCGTCGATGGATTCACCCCGTCATTCTGCTCCCGGGACAGCCCGCCGGGTCCCGGGAGCTCGTGGATGTGACCGGGATCAGCCGTGGGGCGGGGCCAGCCGCGCGGTCCAGCGTTCCTCGACCCGGCCGTACTTCCAGTAGCCGACCGCCACGGCCCAGGTGAGTACGAACAGCCCGACCAGCAGGTAACCGACGTTCTCCAGGTCAAGGCCCGCAATGGCACCGGTGACCGGGTCGGTGAAACCGGCCTTGTCGTGGAGGATCGAGATCACCTCGATGCCCCCGATCAGCAGCGCGGCGGCGACGGACAGGCCGGTGGTGGCCAGGTTGTAGTAGATCTTGCGCACCGGGCGGACGAACGCCCACTGGTAGGCGGCTTGCATGAACGCCCCGTCCAGGGTGTCGAACAGGCTCATCCCAGCGGCGAACAGCAGGGGCAGCACCAGGATGGCGTACCAGGGCAGCCCGGTGGCGGCCCCGGTGCCGGCCAGGACGAGAAGGCTGATCTCGGTGGCGGTGTCGAACCCCAACCCGAACAGCAGTCCGATCGGATACATCTGACCGGGCCGGGTCACCGACCGCAGCATCGGGGCGAGCAACCGGGTGAACAGCCCGCGCGACTCCAGCGCCTTCTCCAGACCCGCCTCGTCCATCCGTCCGGTGCGGGCGGCCGTCCAGACCCGCCAGATCGCCATGAACGCGATCAGGTTGACCACGCCCAGCAACAACAGGAACAACCCCGACACCGAGGTCCCGATCACACCGAGAGTCTGGTTGGCGGTTGAGTTCTCGTCGACCAGCTGCCCGACGACACCGGCCCCGGCGGCGACCAGCAGGGCCATCGCGAAAACGACGGTGGAGTGACCGAGAGAGAAGAACAACCCGACCGACACCGGCTTGTCACCGTCGGTGACGAGCTTGCGGGTGGTGTTGTCGATGGCGGCGATGTGGTCGGCGTCGAAGGCGTGCCGGATTCCGAGAAGGTAGGCGGTGACCGCCAGGCCGACGCCGAAGACCGTCCCCCCGACCTGGTAGTGCCCGGGGAGCACGACGGCGACCAACAGCACGATGGGTACCGCATGGAGGACGGCGACCACGGCCATCGCCCCCCGGAGCCGACGTCGTGAATCGGCGTCGAACAACGCTCGACGGCTCGGCTGATCGTCGGTGGTGGTCACCGGTCTCCTCGGCTGTCGACGAGCCGCGGGCAGGCGCGGCATCGGCCGAGCATAGGGCAACATCGGACCAGACGTTCCGATGATCCGGTTTCATCGGTGGGGCATGGTTCGACCCTGCGATGAGAGGATCAGAACCGTGGCCCACCCGCACCCGCCTCCCCCCGTTCCGCCCGGCGAGCACCTGACAATGGCCCGCACCGCCGTCGAGGCCGCCCCCGTCGACGACTGGGCAACCGTGTTCGCCGCCCTCGGCGATCCGAACCGACTGCGCATCCTGCTGGCGATCCACCACGCCCCCGGAATCAGCGTCTCCGCGCTGGCCACCGCGACGGGAATGAGCGACAACGCCGCGTCCCACGCTCTCGGGGCGCTGCGCGTCCGCGGGCTGGTGCGGGCCGCTCGCATCGGCCGGGAGCGGCGGTGGGAGCTGTGCCACGACGCTGTCCACGACCTGCTGCATCGGGTGGGGGCCACCCACTCGCCGTTGCACCCGGAGCACTGACGTCTTCCTGAGGTGGTTCCGTCGTTGGTGGTCGACGTCGCTCAGCCCAGCAGGGCGGCGACCCGGGCGAGCCGGTCCCGCCACCAGCGCTCGCGCTCCGGGTCGGCCGCCACGGCGTCGATCCGGTCCGGCTCCGGGGCGCGGGTGGGGACCGGGAGGAACCCGTCCACCACGACCATGCCGGCGGTACTGACGTCGTCGGCCAGCAGGCTCCCGGTACCCAGTCCGCAGGCCAGCTCCAACGTGGGGAGCGCGCCGGCAAGCGCCAACCCGGCGGCCAACCCGACCGCGGAGTCCACCGCCGAGGACACCACGACCCGGAGCCCGGCGGCGGCGGCGACCTGCAGTGACCGGCGGACGCCGCCGAGCGGGGCGACCTTGATGACGGCCACGTCCGCAGCACCGGCCAAGGCGACCTTCGCCGGATCGCCGGCCAGCCGGATGGATTCGTCGGCGGCGATGAGAACGTGGGTGGCCCGGCGGACCTCGGCCAGCTCGGCCACCGTGGCACACGGTTGCTCGACGTACTGCAGCCCACCGGCGGCGACGTCCAGGACGGCGATCGACTGCAGCGCCTCGGCCACCGACCAGGCGCCGTTCGCGTCGACCCGGATCGCCCCGGCCGGCCCGAGTGCGGCCCGCACCGCCGCGACCCGCTCGGCGTCGGCGGCCAGCACCTCGGCGAAAGCACCGCGGTCGGCGACCTTGACCTTGGCGGTCCGGCAGCCGGATTCGGCGACCAGACGGTGGGCGGTGTCAGGATCGACCACCGGGACGGTGGTGTTGACCGGTACCCGGTCCCGGCGCGGCGCCGGCCAGCCGGTCTCGGCGGCCTCCAGGGCCGACCGCAGCCAAGGCACGCACTGCTCGTCGGTGTAGTTGTCGAAGGGGGCGAACTCCCCCACGCCGGCCGGTCCGGACAGCAGCATCCCGGACCGGGTGGTGATGCCGCGGAACTGCAACCGCATCGGGAGGGCGAAGACGCGGGCGGCGCCGAGGATGTCGGCGCGGTCGGTGCTCATGGACGCCATCCTGCCGTGCCCGGGGTGACTCGTCCGGGCGCCGGTGTCCGGGCCCACGAACCCGCCCGTGAGCTCGGCGACCGAGCCCGCCCGCCCTGCGTAGGCTCCCCGGCATGGTCAACCCGAGCCCGGCCCCCCGGCGAGTGAGCGAGATCTTCGACCCGTCCGCCTGGCGCGCGGTGTCGGGCTTCGAATTCACCGACATCACCTATCACCGCCACGTCGGGGCCGGTCCGGACGGCGGCACCGTCGACCTCCCCACGGTGCGGATCGCCTTCGACCGCCCCGAGGTACGCAACGCGTTCCGGCCGCACACGGTGGACGAGCTCTACCGCGCGCTGGACCACGCCCGGATGAGCAGTGACGTCGGCGTGGTGCTGCTGACCGGCAACGGGCCGTCGGCCAAGGACGGCGGCTGGGCGTTCTGCTCCGGCGGGGATCAGCGGATCCGCGGCCGCAGCGGCTACCGCTACGCGGACGGCCCGACCGCGGAATCGGTGGACCCGGCCCGCGCCGGCCGGTTGCACATCCTCGAGGTGCAGCGGTTGATCCGGTTCATGCCGAAGGTGGTCGTCGCGGTCGTGCCGGGCTGGGCGGCCGGCGGCGGACACTCGCTGCACGTCATCGCCGATCTGACCCTGGCCTCGGCCGAGCACGCCCGGTTCAAGCAGACCGACGCCGACGTCGGCTCGTTCGACGGCGGCTACGGCTCCGCCTACCTGGCCAAGATGGTCGGCCAGAAGTTCGCCCGGGAGATTTTCTTCCTCGGTCGCGAGTACACCGCTGCCCAGATGCATGCGATGGGAGCGGTCAACGAGGTCGTGCCGCATGCCGACCTGGAGGCCACTGCGCTGCAGTGGGCCGCCGAGATCAACGGCAAGTCCCCGACCGCCCAACGAATGCTCAAGTACGCCTTCAATCTCACCGACGACGGGATGGTCGGCCAGCAGCTCTTCGCCGGCGAGGCGACCCGGCTCGCCTACGGCACCGACGAGGCCGTCGAGGGACGGGACGCCTTCCTGCAGAAGCGGTCGCCGGACTTCGCGGACTATCCATGGGCCTACTGAGCCGGAGTCAGCCGTGACTGGACCTTGCGCACGATGATCGACACCGTGACGGTGCCGACCGGCGACGCCGTCCTGGACCTGCTGCCGCGGCTGGCCGCCGCACTGGACGGGAGCGGTCCGGCGCTGCGGCCGGTACCTCCGGGTGCGGTTGAGCTGCCCGTGCCGGACCAGGTGCCCGACCTCGCGCTGGTGGTGCCGACCTCGGGCTCCACCGGCATGCCGAAGCAGGTACTGCTGACCGCAGCGGCACTGCACCATTCCGCCGAAGCCGGCCAGAACCGTCTGCACGACGGCGATCCCGGCCATTGGCTGCTCACGTTGCCGGTGCACCACATCGCCGGCCTGAACGTGCTGCTCCGGGCGGTGTTGGCCGGCCGCGAGCCGGTGGTGATGGACACCTCCGCGCCGTTCACCCCCGCTGCTTTTGCCGCCGCCGCCGCCCGACTCCCCGGGGGACCGACGTTCGTGTCGCTGGTCCCCACCCAGTTGCACCGGCTGTTGACCGACCCCGCCGGGACCGAGGCGCTGCAACGGTTCACGGCGGTTCTCGTCGGCGGCGCGGCCACCGCCGGCAGCCAACTCGCGGCGGCCCGCGCGGCGGGCGTCGCCGTGGTCACCAGCTACGGGATGAGCGAGACCTCGGGCGGCTGCGTCTACGACGGTCACCCGCTGGACGGGGTGAGGGCGGCCCTCGACGCGGCGGGCCGGATCGTGCTCACCGGCCCGGTGGTGGCCGCCGGGTACGCCGGGCAGCCGTTCGCCGGGTCGCGTTTCACCACCAGCGACCTCGGAGCCTGGTCGGACGGTCGACTGGTCGTCCTCGGGCGGGCCGACGACGTCCTGATCACCGGCGGGGTCAACGTGTCACCGCAGGCCGTCGAGGACGCGTTGCTCGGTGCGGCCGGACTCGACCAGGTCGTCCTGACCGGCGTGCCGGACCCGGAATGGGGTACCCGGCTGGTCGCCGTGGTGGTCGCCGGGGGCGACGGCCCGCCAGTGCTGGCCGACCTGCGGGACCGCGCCACCGCGGCGGTCGGTCCGGCCTCCGCGCCCAAGGAGATGGTCGTCCTCGATGCCATCCCGACCCTGTCGCCGGGCAAGGTCGACCGGGCCGCGGTGGCGAGCCTGGCCCGAGCGGCGCTGGCGCGGTGATCGCCGGCCCGGGCGATGCGGTACCGGTGATCCCACCGCCCGATCTCGCGTCGCTGCCCGCGTCGATGCTCGACGAGGACCCGGCGGAACTCGTCGATTGGGGTCGGTCCGTGCTGGCCGCCCACGGCTACCACGTGCTGCCGGGGGACCCGCAGCTCCGGCGCCGGGCCTGGTCGACGGTGGCCCGGGTCGAGACCGACCGCGGCCCGGTCTGGATAAAGGGCAACGCCCGGGATTTCGGCGCAGAGGCCGCCCTGCTGGTCCTGCTCACCCGGCTGGTCCCCCGTCACGTGCTGCCGCTGATCGATGCGGACCCGGTGCGCGGCCGGATGGTCACCGTCGACGGCGGGTCGACGTTGCTCGAGACGGGCACCGGGACCGAGGACGACTGGATCGAACTGCTCACCGGGTATGCCGACCTGCAGTCGACGATGGCGGCGCACGTTGCCACGTTGCGGCGGATCGGGCTCGCGGACATGACGCCGCCCCGACTGACCGACTGGTACCGAGCTGCGCTGGACCGGGTCCGGACCGAGCCCGTGCTGTCCGCCCTGCTGACCGGGCCCGAGCTGGCCGGTCTCGACGCCCTGCTCCCGGTGACCGGAGCCCTTGCCGCGGAACTCGACCGGGACGCGGTGCCGGTCACCGTCGAACACAACGACCTGCACCGGAACAACGTGTTCGCCGCCGACCCGGTCACCGGCAGCGCCGCGAGGATCTTCGACTGGGGCGACGCCGCCGTCACCCACCCGTTCATCGCTTTGGGACGCACGTTGCGGGTCGCAGCCGGTACCACCGGTGAGGAGCCGGCCGATGCCGCGAAGCCGCCGATCCGCGTCGACCGGCTCCGCGACGCCTACCTGCGGCGGTGGTCCCCGGACGCGGAGATCACGCCGTGGATGCGGCGGTCGGCGGCGGTCGCCGAGGCGCTGTCCCAGGTCACGATGGCCGGGAGCTGGCTACGGATGCCGCTGGCCGACAATCCCGACTGGGCGCGCGCCTTCGTCGGCTTCCTCCGCGATTACGCCCGGCTGGCCACCGCCGTACACGACCGACGGGGCTGAGCCGCCCGGGACGGGACGTGCCTCACAGGACTCCCGCCCGGGAGGAACTGTCCGGATCGGAGGGATCCGCGCACGTAGGGTGCCAGGGTGGCAACCCTGAATGACTGGATCTCGGCCTCCCGACCGCGCACCCTGCCTGCGGCGGTGGCCCCGGTCCTGGTCGGGTCCGGCGCGGCAGAAGCGCTGAACGGCTTCCGCCCGGGTCTGGCCCTGCTGTGCCTGCTGGTCTCGCTCGCCCTGCAGGTCGGCGTCAACTTCGCCAACGACTACTCCGACGGCGTCCGCGGCACCGATGCGGTCCGGGTCGGACCCACCCGCCTGACCGCCAGCGGGGTGGTGACCCCGCGGCAGGTCAAGGCAGCTGCCTTCGCAGCGTTCGCGGTGGCCGGCGTCGCCGGTCTGGTGCTGGCCGTCCTGGTCACCTGGTGGTTGGTGCCGGTCGGCGTGGTGTGCATCCTGGCCGCCTGGTTCTACACCGGTGGCCCACGGCCGTACGGCTACGCCGGGTACGGCGAGGCCTTCGTCTTCACCTTCTTCGGCCTGGTCGCGGTCCTCGGAACGACGTACGTGCAGGCCCGGGGGATCTCGGTGGTCACGGTGGCCGCCGCCATCGGCATCGGTCTGCTGGCCTGCGCGCTGCTGGTCGCCAACAACCTGCGCGACGTGCACACCGACGCCTCGGTGGGGAAGCGCACGCTGGCGGTGATCATCGGCGAGCCGATGACCCGGAAGCTGTTCGCGCTGATGATCGCGGTCGCCTTCCTGGCCATCATCGTGGTCGGCCTGTCACACCCGTGGTGCCTGCTCGCGCTGCTCGCCGCACCCTTGGCGCTGGACCCGATCCGACGGGTGATCCGCGGCGCCGCCGGCCGCGATCTGATCGCCGTACTCGGGGCCACCGGACGTCTGGAACTGGCGTACGCGGTCGCGTTGACCGTCGGACTGGTCCTCGACTGACCCTGGCCTGGGCACCATGACCCCGGGCCACGGCCCCGGGTGCACCCGGCTCAGCGGCTGTCGCCCCGCAGCTCGGAGCGCAACCGTTCCCGCTCGGCCCGGCGGTCGGCGTTGCGGGCCGCCAGGGCGAGGTTGAGCCGTTCACGTTGACGACCGAACAGCAGCATCGACAACGGCAGCTGCAGGATGATGGCGATCGTCAGCGCAATGATCAGGGGGACTTTCGCCACCGCCATCAGCACCGCGGTCAGCACGACGATCAGTCCGAAGCGCAACAGGGAGAAGACGATCAGTGCGGGCGTCACCGGGGGGGCCGGGACGCCGGCGCCGCTCTCCGGACGGCCGGCAGATGGGGTGGACGGGCTGCTCACCCACCCCACAGTAGCCACCGCCCGGAGTCGAGGCCCCGTCCTGGGACCCACGGGCGGCGGAAGGTCAGGCGTCGGGGGCCGACGGCGCGTCGACCGGATGCGGACGCCCCTCGAACCAGGTGGAGAGCACCACGGTGGTCCGGGTGCGCGCGACGCCGCTGACCCCGCGCAGTCGGCCGAGGAACAGGTGCAGATGGTCCACGGTCGGTACCCGGACGGTGATCACGTAGGCCTCGTCGCCGGCCACCCCGTAGCAGCTCTCGACCTCGGGCATCGACTCCAGGGCCGCGACGACCTCCTCGTCGGTGGAGGTCTCCCCCGGCTCGATCCCGATCAGGGCCGTCACGCCGAGGCCGACCTCCGACGGGGTCACCACCGCCCGATAACCGGTGATCACGCCGGACGACTCGAGCTTGGCGACCCGTTCGTGGACGGCGGACGAGGACAAGCCCACCGCGCGGGCCAGCTCGGCGTAGCTTGCCCGACCATCGACCCGCAGGGCATCGACGAGCCGTCGGTCCAGCGCGTCCATCGCCACACTCACCTCCCGGTGCTCTCCGCCGCGGGTCGGCGGAACGGCCGCGACAGCGCCTGGGACTGGCGATCGCGTGAGCAGAAGGCTAGCGCCCGGGCGCCGGTCCGGACGGACACCGCGGTCCACGAACTACTGTCCACGGTGCACAACATCGAACAATCCGTGGCCCGAATTCACACGTGATTCCTGACGATCGCTCATGTTCGATATCTCGTCGTGATCTTTTTCCGGCGCGCGCCGGACGGGCCGCATCCACCGGAATACCCCTCGCCGTACGGAACCTTGTCCCCATTTGCCGCCCTACCGCCACACTATCGAGGCAGTCTACTGCCATGACGTCACAGATCGTAGGTTGCCACCGATGACCGGTGTCGGACCTTCGCCCGATCGGGTGTCGGACAAATTCCCCGAATCCGGCAAAATTTCGCGTTCAATACTGGTTGGATATTGAGCATTTGGTCCGTCGTGTCGCATACTGGGCTGAGCTGCTTCCAGCAGCGTGGCCGTCGGGGCCTGATCAAGGAGGTCATAGTGTCGCTAGAAAGCAGCGAACGTCTACTCACCCCAGGTGAGGTTGCATTGATGTTCCGCGTCGATCCCAAGACGGTGACGCGATGGGCGTCCGCCGGCCGCATCGGCTCCATCCGGACCCCGGGTGGCCACCGTCGCTTCCGTGAGGCCGAGGTCCGCTCGCTGTTGACCGACCTCACCGTCGACGCCACGCGTTCAGCCTGACCCAACGCCCTCACAGGCCAAGCATCGCCGGGCCCATCCGCCCGAGCAGAGCCCCCGGTCGCCATCGGCGACACGGGGGCTCTGTGCGTCCCGGGTCGGCCGAGACAGGGCCGCGCCTGGCGACTCCGGTATCCGATCAGTCCGCTGAATCCGACCGCCCCAGGAAGTCCGCCGGGTAACGGGGCCGTTACGAGAACGTGAGACGGGTGCGCACAGCCGGTGCGTACTGTGGAGCGAAAGGAGGAGAGCAATGCCCTATCTGTTGGTCGCGCTGGTCATCACGGCGATAGTTGTGCTGCTCGCCTGGCGAGGTCTCGGCAGTGCCGACGATGCCCAGTCTGATTCGTCCCGTCCCACTCCCCGCCCGCGGAACCGTGCTCCCCGTTTCGTCGCACCGGATGACGACCCCGACTTCCTCGGTGAGATCGACCGCAAACTGCGCGGCGAGGATAAGAGCAGCTGATCGGTTTCGATTGATCGGTTGCCATTCAGTGGTTGCAGCTCAGTGGCCGCCGCGCACCGTTCCTGCTCACGACCGGCTCCGACCCATCTCGCCGACGAGCCGCGGTACCACGACAGGGCCCCGGCTCCCTCATCGAGGGGGCCGGGGCCTTGTGTCGTTGCCGACCGGTGTCAGTTGAGCCCGGCGTAGGAGTGCAGGCCGGCGATGACCATGTTGATGAAGAACAGGTTGAACACGATCGAGACCAGTCCGATCACGGAGATCCAGGCGGACTTGGTGCCGCGCCACCCGGCGGTCGCGCGAGCGTGCAGGTAGCCGGCGTAGATGACCCAGGTGATGAACGCGCAGGTCTCCTTGGGATCCCAGTTCCAGTACCGACCCCAGGCCACCTCGGCCCACAGCGCCCCGGTGATGACCGCGAAGGTGTACACCGGGAACGCCAGGATGGCGGTGCGGTAGGCGATCCGGTCGATGCGTTCCAGGGACGGTAACTTCGCCCACACCGACGTCGCGTCGGACCCCCTGGCCTCGAAGCGGTGCCGCAGGACGTAGAGCAGTGAGGCGATGCCGGAGAACATCAGCACGCCGCTGGACAGCGACACCGTGGTGACGTGAATCCACTTCCAGTACGAGTTCAACGCCGGCTGCAGCTCGGCGACCGCCACGTGCAGGACGGTGCCGTTGACGTACATCAGCAGGGTGATCGGGACCAGGACGAAGACCCCGATCGGCAGGTCCCGGTTCTTGATCTTCACGACCAGGAACGTGCCGATCACCGCCGCCGAGATCGCCGAGGTGAACTCGTACATGTTGCCCAACGGCAGCCGACCGGCGGCGAAGCCACGGGTCACGATGGACGCGAGCTGGGCGAGGAAACCGAGCACGGCGACGGCGAGCCCAGCACGGCCGAATCGCTCGCCCCACGGGATCGCGGTGGCGGGTGTGCTGGCGACATGGCCGTACGGGCCGGCGGTCGGCACGATCGGAACGCCGTCGGGACGGCCGTCCCGGGTCAACGCGCCGGCGCCCACCAGGTCGGCGGAGCGGTCGGTGCGCGCGGCGATCCGGCGGGAGGAGAACTCCACGGCGGTGCAGATCAGCGCCACCGTGTAGGCGGCGGTCGCGGCTCCGAACGCCTGATCGGAGAATGCGCCGAGCGAGCTGCTGACGGCCATCGGTGATGCCTTTCGAGAGCGGGTGGTACACAGGTCCAGCGGTGAGCGGTACAGCAGGTCGGTTCCGGTTCAGGAGGGACGGGGTGGCCGCGCGAGCGCGGCGAGAGAGGTGAACTCCTCCCCGTATCCTGCCTGGTCGGTCCGGGCCAGGCCCCCGACCTCGACGATACTGCGGCCGGATCCATCGGGGGTGATGCGGTACCAGACCCGGCGCCGCTTGATCGTCAGCGACAGCATCAGCCCGCCGAGCAGGGTGATCGCGAAGACGAGCGCGTAACCCTGAGCCGGGTCGTAGGACGTCTGGAGCTGGACCCACTGCTTGTAGCCGGTGAAGGTGACCGTCGTACCGTCGTCGAGCGTCATCGACTCGTTCAGCTTCATGTTCTTGCGGTTCAGCTTCGTCAGGGCGCCACTGTCGACCTGCCGCTGGTCGATCCCGAAGATGGACTGGCTGGCGCCGTCCTCCATCCCCATGTCACCCCGGAACACCTGGATGGCCACCGCAGGGTCGTCCGGGGCCGCTGCGACCGAGGTCAGGATGTTCGAGTTGCCGTGCGCGCTGCCCGCGGTCGGGGCGAACAGGCCCTGCAGGGCGAGCTGGTGCCGGCGCACCTCGGCACCGGTGTAACCGGGCGGGTCGAGGATCTTCACCACTCCCTCGGACAGCAGGCTGGTGTCGGTCGGCTGGAACACCTGCGACACCGTTCGAGTCTCCCCGTTCGGGAAGGTGACCGTGAACTCGGGACTGAAGCCGTGACCCAGCAGGTAGAGCCGCTCACCCTCGAGCCGTAGCGGGTCGTTGACCTTGAGGTGACGCGACGTCCAGCCGGCGGAGCCGGCCGCGACCTCGGCGCCGGTCTGGTATTCGATGGAGGCGTCGAAGTCGGTGGCCAAGCCGGCGTCGGTGTACTGCGCGTCGAAGCGGTCCAGGTTGACGCAGAACGGCGCCAGGTCGGTGCCGTCCACCATCAGACCGGGCCGGAAGGCGTTGTAGACGCTCGGCGAGCTCGAGCAGAAGCCGCCGCCTTCGGCGACGATGACGGTGCCCTCGAATCCCAGGATCTTGCCGACCGCGATCGCGGCGAGCAACCCGAGCAGCGAGAAGTGGAAGACCAGGTTGCCGACCTCCCGGACAAGCCCTTTCTCCGCCGACAGGGTGACCACACCGGCCGGCTCGTCCCGGCGGGTGAGTCGCCAGCGGCGCAGCCCATCGGTGATGCGGATCGCCGCCTCGTCCGCGGTCTCGGCAGTGGCAACCGGCACCGCGCGGTGCGGCAGCCGCCCGAGATTGCGCGGGGTGGGGACCGGTTCGATCCGCAACGCCCGGGCGAAGTCCCAGGTCCGCGGGACCAGACAACCGATGAGCGAGGTGAACAGGGCCAGGTAGATGGCCGCGTACCAGGGCGAACCGAACACTCCGAAGAATCCCAGCTTGTCCAGGATCGGCCCGACGGTCGGGTTGTTTTCGATGTAGGTGAGGGTGCGGCCCTGGTCGAGACTCCACTGCGGCAGTAACGCGCCAGGCAGTGAGGCGAGCGCGAGCATGAACAGCAGGATCAGGGCGGTGCGCATGCTGGTGAGCTGACGCCAGAGCACCCGGGCCAACCCGGCCACGGCCCGGGGGCCGGTCGGTCGCTGCCGAGTCGGGTACGGCAGCGGGCCCGGCGGCTCGAGCTGGTCGTCCGGCCGGAGGTGGGTGATGTCGTGGGTACTCACAGCAGGACTCCCCCGTCGCCGCTACCGATGATGACGCGCAGGGAGGTGATGAAATCGGTCCACAGGCCGGTGACCATGAGCACGCCGAGCACAATCAAGAGGGCTCCGCCGAGGATCTGGATCTGCCTCGCGTGGCGGCGCAGGAAGCCCAGCGCCGTGCCGGCCCAGCCGAAGCCGAGTGCCAGCAGCAGGAACGGCACGCCGAGCCCGAGGCAGTAGATGACCACGAGGAACAGCCCACGCCATGCGTTGCCGTTCCACTCGGTACTGACCGCGAGCGAGAGCACCGCGGCCAGGGTCGGGCCGAGGCAGGTGACCCACCCCAGCCCGAAGACGACGCCGAGTAGCGGCGGACCCAGCCACCTGCCGGTAGGGCGTCGGTGCGAGCGGTACTCGCGCTGCAGTGGGCGGAAGAAGCCCAGCATGACCAGGCCCATCACGATGGTGACGCCACCCCCGATCCGGGTCAGCAGCTCCAGGTTGCCGGTCATCGTCCGGGCGACCCCGAGAACGAGCGCGCTCTGGGCGAGGAAGACCGCGGTGAAGCCCAGGACGAACAGCAGGGTCGAGCCGACGAGCTGACGGCGGACCCGGGTCCGAGTGGCCCCTCCTTGTTCGACACCGTCGGCTTCCGCTCCGACCAGGCCGGTGAGGTAGGCGAGGTAACCCGGCACGAGCGGCACCACGCACGGCGAGGCGAACGACACCGCCCCGGCCGCCAGCGACAGGCCCGCGGCCAGTACGAAAGGGCCGGAGACGATGGTGTCGAAGATCCCGGCCATCAGGACACTCCGGTCATGACGTGGGCGCCGTCGGGTCAGCCGAGGACGGTACGCCCGGATCGGCGGCCGCAGTCGAATCGGCAGCGCCGGCGCCACCCTCGTCGACGATCGCGACAACGGCTTCGTCGAGTTCCTGGGCGCTCACTTCGCGCAGGAAGATACGAGCCACCTTGTGCTCGCGGTCCAGAATGATCGTCGTCGGGATCGCCGACGTCGGGAAGTTCTGGATGGACAGCAGCGTTCGGGTGGTCGGGTCGAAGATCGATGGGAACAGCACCTGGAAATTGGCGATGAAGTCGGCCGCCGGCTCGCGGGCGTCCTGCACGTTGATCCCGAGGAACTGCACGGGGCGGTCCGCGGACAGCTCGGCGGCGACGTTGAGGTCCGGGGCCTCACCGCGGCACGGGCCGCACCAGGAGCCCCAGACGTTGAGCACCATGATCGTGTTCGGGTAGTCGGAGAGCTTGATCGTCTGCTGAGCGTCGGTGACGCTGGTCCCGGTGAAGTCGCCTACGGTGCCCCGCGTGCCCGCGGGGTACTCGTAGACCTTCTTCGCACCCGGCGACACGAACACGAACGACCCCTGACCGGGGATCGCGGTGGCGTTGGAGGTGCAGCCGCTGACCACCAGTGCGAGCGCCGTCGTGACGGCGGCGAGGATGCGTCTCATGCGCCGGCCTCCGGCTGGGTGGCCGGGTCGGGCACCACACCGTCGACCGGATCGTCCACGGCCGGGATGTGTGCAGCCGGTTCGCGGTAGTTCATCCGCTCGAACACCGCGTCGGCGAAGGTGAACGACGTCAGCGAAGCCACGGCGCACTGGCGGATCGTGGGGTTGTGCCAGAGCCGTTCACCGGTCAGGTAGCGACGGATCGTCCAGATCGGCAGCTGGTGCGAGACGATCACCGCCTCGTGCCCGGCCGCCGCGTCGACGGCGGCGTACACCGCGGCCAGCATCCGGTGCGCGATCTGCAGGTACGGCTCCCCCCAGGACGGGGTGAACGGATCACGCATCTTGAGCCAGTTCGACGGTTTGCGCAGCGAGCCGTCGGGGCCACCTATCGGGGCACCAGCGAACGCGTTGTCCGCCTCGAGGACCCGGTCGTCGGTGACGATCGACAGCCCGTGGCCCGCCGCGATCGGCTGGGCGGTCTCCTGAGCCCGCAGCAGCGAGGACGCCACCAGGTGGGTGACGTCGTTCCCGGCGAGTGCGGCGGCCGCAGCGTCGGCCATCGCCCGACCGGACGCGGCCAGCCGGTAACCGGGTAGCCGACCGTAGAGGATGCCGTCGGGGTTGTGCACCTTGCCGTGGCGGAGCAGGTGCACGGTCGTCCGCACCGGAGGCGCGGGTGACGCAGGAACGGTCATGTTCTCAATACTCGCTCGCGGCCTGGGTCGGACGCGGGGCCAGGCCTGACGGTTCGGACACATCGACGATCCGAGGACCCCCCGGCGCCACCGGCGCCGGTCGTCGGCGGAGACTCCGGACCTGCCCGACGGCGAGCAGCCAACACAGCAGCCCGATCCCACCGAGGGCGACCGCACCACCCACCCACGGCGCCGACCAGCGCGCCACCGAGTACGACGGGTCGTTCTGGACGTAGGACGGAAAGGCATGATCCACGACCCCGTTGCGGAACACCGGGACCGCTGCGACCAGGCACGCGGTGCCGATCACGACGAGCAGCGCCGGCGTCCAGGCCGGACGCGCCCGGGACAAGGAAGAAGTAACGGCCGAGGCGGCGGGTGACGCGGCCGTCACGGACGGGGAAGACGGGCCGGCCGGAGCCGGGACGTCCGTGGCCGACACGTTATCGGTGGCCTTGCGCTTTTGCCCGGATGAAGTAGGTGGCGCCCTTACCGACCCAGACCATGGCCAGCCCGATGAGCATCAGCAGGCCACCGAGCAGCAACAGGGCGTTCCCGAAGAAGCCGAGCATGGTGCCGATGAGCAGCAGGGCGCCGACCACGCTCACCAGCTGGCGGGCCCACCGGAACCCCTTGAGCAGCCCGAAACCGCCGACGAGCAGGCCGATCCCGATGAACGTGACGACGACGCCGATCAACAGCAGCTGCGACTTCGCGCCGCTGATCTGGTCGGCGGACGGGTTACTGGCGATGGACCGGCAGAAGGTGATCAGGTCGCTGGTGTCGGTGGTCGTCACCGACGTCCCCAGGCCGATGCCCTGGTCGGTACAGGATCGGATGTCGACGAGCAGGCCCTCGATCACCGAGTTGCGGGTCAGTACGGCGTTCAGACCGACGAACAGCGAGACCACGCCGGCGAACATCGAGAAGCCGCCGGCGATCTTCACCGTCTTGGGGATGGGGTTGGGCGCATCCTTGTCCAGATTGATCGGCGCGCGTGGCGCCAGGGCGGACTTGAAGGTGTCCATGAAACGCGGACGACCCGACCCGTCATTCATGCTCATACCCGCCAACTTACCTGCTGGGGTCAGGCGGACCCGCCAGCCGGCGCGGCCCCGGCGGCCGCCGTCCCATTAGCGTGGAGCCGGACATGGACCACGACACACAGCGCGACCTGCCCGATCTCTTCGCCCCGCCCGGGGAGTCCTGGCGGGGCCTGTCGCCCCGGTACCGGGCGATGCGGAGCCTGACCTCAGCAGTCGTCATCGGAGTGCTGACCCTGGTGCCGGCCGTGGTGGTCGCGCTGACCAGCGGGCTGTGGTGGCTGGTCGGGATGATCGTCGCGGTCGGCTTCGCCGGGCTGGCGGTCCGGCTGGTCGTGATCGGCCGCAACTTCCGGTCCTGGGGCTACGCCGAGCGGCCGACGGACCTCTACCTCACCCACGGTGTGCTGTTCCGACGTCTGGTGGCGGTGCCCTACGGACGGATGCAACTGGTCGAGGTGACCTCGGGTCCGCTGCAGCGCGGGTACGGGCTGGCCACGGTCCGACTGCAGACGGCGAGTCCCGGTAGCGGCGCCCGGATCCCCGGCCTGACCCCTGCGGAGGCCGTCCGGCTGCGGGACCGGCTGACCGAGCGGGGTCAGTCTCAGGCAGCTGCGCTGTGAAGGTCCGCCGATGAGGCCCACCGCCACGGACTCCGGAGGACCGGACTCGCCCGCTGGACCGACGGTCAAGCGCACCGAGCGCCCGCACCCGCTGACCCCGCTGATCCGGGGCTGGTTGCTGCTGGTGGCCATCGTGCTCGCCGTCGGCCGCGAGTTCCTGCCTGACGGGCGCCGTGGCGACGGCTTCCGGGTCCCGGACCTGCGCTGGCTGTTCGCGCTGGTCGGAGGGGCGGTGCTGGTGGCCGCAGCGGCCGGGTTCGTCAGCTGGTGGTTCACCCGATTCGTCATCGACGACGAGGAGATCCGCGTCGACACCGGCGCGGTGTGGCGGCGCTCCAGCCGGGTCGGCTTCGAGCGGCTGCAGTCGGTGGACATCGTGCAGCCGTTCGCGGCCCGTCCGTTCGGCTTGGTCGAGCTGCGGCTGGAAACCGGCGGCGGGGACTCCGCCCCCACCCTGCGCTATCTCAGCCGCGCCCACGCCGACCGGCTGCGCGGCTACCTGCTCGCCCGTGCCCACGGCGAGCGACGCGCCGTCGGGGATGACCCGGCGCCGACCGCGAGCGCGTTCAGCGATCTGGGCACCGACGACCGCCCGCTGGTCACCGTCCGGTCCGCACGGTTGGTCGGCAGCTTCCTGCTGTCCACGGAATGGCTGATCAGCCTGGGTGTCGTGGTCGTCCTGCTGCTGATCGGACAGCGGTTCGCAGTGCTGTCGTTCCTGGTCCCGACGCTGATCCCGGCGGTGATCGGGGCCGTGACCCTGGTCGGGCGCAGAGTCGTGTCGATGTTCCACTTCACGCTGGCCGAGTCGCCGCACGGGCTCCGGGTGGCCCGCGGGTTGACCAACCTGACCAGCCAGTCGGTACCCCTGAACCGGGTGCAGGGGGTCCGGATCACCCAGTCGCTGCTGTGGAAGCCGTTCGGCTGGTACCGGCTCGACGTCGACGTGCTCGGCTACCTGTCCGGGCACGAGGAGAACAACCGCAGTGAGGCCACCACGGTCCTGCTTCCGGTAGCCGACCAGGACGAGATGGTCCGGGCGTTGCGTCGGGTGCTGCCCGGGGTCGACGTCGACAGCATCGAGCTCCGCCGCCCGCCGCGGCGGGCCCGACTGCTGCGCTGGTTCGACGCCGGCGCGCTGCGCTACGGCTGGGACGAACGGGTGGTGGTCACCGATCACGGCCGGCTGGTCTGGCGTCGTGACATCGTCCCGCACGCCAAGACCCAGTCGGTCCGGATCTCGCAGGGTCCGCTGCAGCGCGCACTGAGGCTGGCTGACGTGCACGTCGACACCACCCGGGGACCGGTAGACGCGGTGGCCCGACAGCTCGATCCGGCCGACGCCCGGGCCCTGGTCGACGCCCAGGTCCAGCGGGCCTGGACCGGGCGCGTCCCCCGGTAGCGATCCGGTCGGGCGGTCCCGGTCCGGGTCCGGGTCAGCGACGCTTGGGCGAGCGCCGCGGCGGCGGCAGCGCACCCGCAGCCCGCAGCTGGTTGGCGTGCTGCGCTAGGGCGTCGACCAGCATCGACAGGTCAGGGGTGTCGGGCTGGACGTCGACCCGGAGGCCGAACTCACGGGCCGTCTCGGCCGTCTTCGGGCCGAGCACCCCGACCAGCGACCGCGAGTGCGGCTTGCCCGCGATCCCGACGAGGTTGCGGACCGTTGAGGAAGACGTGAACAGCACCGCGTCGAACCCCCCGGACTTGATCGCCTCGCGGATCGGGGCGGCCGGCGGCGCGGCCCGGACGGTGCGATACGCGGTGACGTCGTCGATCTCCCAGCCGATGTCGCGCAGCCCGTCGGCCAGCGTCTCGGTCGCGATGTCGGCCCGCGGCAACAGAATGCGATCCACCGGGTCGAGGATCTCGTCGTACTCCGGGAAGACATCGAGCAGGCCGGCGGTGGACGCGGTGTTCTCGGCGACCAGATCGGGCTTGATGCCCAGAGCGCGGACCGCGTGGCGGCTGGCCTCGTCGGCGCAGGCGATGCTGACGCCGGAGAACGCCCGGGCGTCCAGACCGAACTCCAAAAACTTCTCCCAGATGGCCCGGACCGCGTTGACCGACGTGAAGACGACCCATTGGTAGCGACCGTCGACCAGTCCCTTGATCGCCCGCTCCATCGGGGCCGGCGTACGCGGCGGCTCCACGGCGATGGTGGCCACCTGCTCGGGACTCGCGCCGTGCCGCCGCAGCAGCTCGAAGATGGCGTCGTCGGTGTCGCGGGTGCGCGGCACCAGGACCCGCCAGCCGTACAGCGCCCGCGACTCCCACCAGGACAGCGACGGCCGGGAGGCGACGCCCGCGCCGATGGTCACCACCAGCGGACCGGTCAGGTCACGGCCCAGGGCCGAGAGGGTGGCGAGGGTGGCGTCCACGGTGCGTTGGCTGGGCAGGCTGGTCCCGGCGGTGATCGTCGCGGGAGTCTCCGGGGCGAGCCCGTGCTCGACGAGGTTCGCCGCCGTGTCGGCCAGGTGGCCGGCCGCCGCCTGCAGCAGCAGGGTGCCGGGAGCCGACGCCAGGCTGGACCAGTCCGAGCCGGAGCTGGAGCGGACGTCGGCACTGGTGTGCGAAGACCCCAACGCCACTCCCGAGTACGACGCGGCAGCGGCGCCGACGGAGATCCCGGGGATGAGGTCGAAGATCGCACCGGACCCGGCCACCGCCTGGATCTCGCTGACCACCGGATCGGCGGTGAGAACGTCACCGGCCACCAGCCGGACGACGGTCTCGCCGGCCTGCGCGGCGGTCACCAACGACGCGGCCACCCCGGCCGGGTCACCGACGGCGGGCCGGACCTCGGCGGCGGGCGCCAGCGCGGTGATCGCCTCGGGCACGTCGGGATCGTTGATGACCAGGGTCGCGCCGGCCAGGAGCTGGGTGGCCCGGACAGTGAGCAGACCGGGATCACCGGGCCCGGCGCCGACGAAGGCGATGCGTCCGGCGACCGTTCGTGAGGTCATCGAGGGCTCCTTGGGCTGTGGGCCGGCGCAGCAGCCACGGTGAGAGGGGCGGTACCGGTGAGAGGGGCACCGGCGGGCGGAGCGGTGATCGTGGTGATCGTCCGCAGGGTCGGCACCGGGGCGACCGACGGCTCTGTCGGCAGCTTCGGCACGCTGAACACCGAGTTGACGGCGGAAACAGCGGACCCGGCGTCCACGAACGCGCGGATCGGTGCCCCGCTCGATGGTGTCACCGCTGCATCATGGGATCCAACGATGACGGGGTTGTCAACCAGGGTGTTCGGTGGCTGTTCACCGGGGAGTTCCCCGGGCTGGCGCCGGGACTGGTGGAAGGCCAGGATCTGCAGCTCGACCGCGAGGTCGACCGTGCGTAGATCGACATCGGCAGGTACGTGGATGACCCCGGGGGCGAACGCCAGAATGGCCCGCACCCCGGCTGCGACGAGGGCGTCGGCGGCGGCCTGGGCGGCGGGCTCCGGCGTCGCGATCACCCCGATGGTGATGTTCTCCCGGCGGCAGATACCCACCAGGTCGGCGATGTCGCTGATCGGGATGCCCCCGGCGAGCTGACCGATCCGCCGCGGATCGATGTCGAACAGCGCACCGATGGTCAGGCCGCGGGAGGCGAACCCCGGGTAGCCGGCCAGCGCTGCACCGAGGTTGCCGACCCCGATCAGGGCGACCCGGTGCCGCTGGTGGGCCCCCAGGGCGCCGCCGATCTCGGCGATCAGCAGGTCGATCTCGTAACCAACGCCCCGGATTCCGTAACTGCCGAGGTAGGACAGGTCCTTGCGCAGGGTGGCGGAGTTGACGCCGGCTGCCGCGGCCAGTTCGTCCGACGAGGTGGCGTCCCTGGTCTCGGCCATGGTCGTCAGCGCCCGGAGGTACAGCGCGAGCCGCGCGATGGTGGCCTCTGGGATGGCGCGGGGCCGCCCGCCGACCGGACCGTCCACCTGGTCGCTCACGTGACCTGCCTCCTGGATGGATCGGTCCCGCGAAGATGCTCCGGGGGTCGCGCCGTCGCCCCTTGGCCGATGACGCCCTCACAGTAGCCATCGGGGCCCCCCGGACAAAGTCGTCATCCGTGACCGGCCGATCCGGCTCAGGTCGGCGAGGGCCGGTCCGCGACCCGCTGCGCCAGCGCGTACCGGTCCACGTCGAAGAAGCTGAACATCTCGTCGTCGACGAGCACGACCGGTACCTGCTCGCCGTACTCGGCGCGCAGTTCCGGATCGCTGTCGACGTCCAGCTCGGTCAGGGTGAATGGCTGCAGCTCGCGGGCGGCGAGCACCTCGACGCGGGCCTCCTCACACAGATGACATCCGACGCGACCGATCAGGGTCACTGCGGCGGCCGTCACCGGTCGTTCGCCGGCGGTTCCGGTGACCGGTCGGAGGCTGCTGGATCCGGCAGCCGGTGGGAGGCGGCCGGCGGCGGTGCCGGCGCTGGTGACACCGAGGTGCTCTCGTCGTCGGTCGGCGCCACGACCGTTACGGACGGGACACCCCGTCGACCACGGCCGACGAGGTCGTCGTCGAAGAGATCGAAGTCGGTGTCGGCCGCGCTGCGCTCGCTCCGGCTGCCGATCCCGGGCAGCCGGGTGCCGAGCTGATCGAGTTGCGTGACCTCGATGACCTCCGGCGGCTGGCCGGCCGGCAGATCCGGCGCATGCCCCGCCCCTGTGTCCCCGGGGAGCGGGACCGGCGGTGACTTTTGCAGCGGTGACTTTTGCAGCGGTGGCTTTTGCAGCGGTGACGTGTCCGGCGGTGGCACCTTCGGCGATGACTTTTCCGGCGGTGACACGGCGGCCAACCGTGCCGCAGCCGCGGCGGGGAGCACCCGGCCGAGCTCGTGGGCCCATTCCTGACGAACCAGATCACGGTCCAGGCGACCCAACTCGGTGCGCGGAAGCAGCTCCAGCACCTGGTACCGCCGCGGGCGCTTGAACACCGGCAACAGGGCCTGCAGATGCTCGGTCAGGTCGTCGTCGGTCGGCGTGGTGCCGGGGGCGGCGACCACCGCGGCGGCCAACTCGACGCCACCCGGGTCGCCATCGGCCGTCGGCAGACCCACGACGGCGGCGTCCCGGATGAACGGATGCGTCAGCAGCGCGCTCTCGATCTCCCGCGGGTAGACGGTGAACCCGGCGACGGAGATGGTCTCGGCGACCCGGTCGATCAGATGCAGCTCGCCCAGGTGATCGAGGTAGCCGAGATCGCTGGTGGTGAACCAGCCGTCCGCATCGGGCCCACCGTCACCGTCGGGCCAGTAGCCGCTGAACAGCTGCGGCCCACGGATGCTGATGGGGCCCGGATCGGTATCCCCGTCGACCGCGGCCAGGGGATCGTCGTCGGGCTCGGCGCCGGGCGGGTCGTCAGTGGTCTCGATACGGATCTGCACCCCGGGCAGCGGCAACCCCACCGAGCCGACCCGGGGGGCGGTGGTCATCAGGGTGCTGGCCACCGCCGACGCCGCCTCGGAGATGCCGTAGCCCTCCCAGACCGGCGACCCGCTGCGGATGCGGATCGCGGATCCATCGGCGGCACTGAGCGGGGCCGCCGCGGATGTCAGGAGTCGCACCGTCGCCAGCGACCGCTCGAACTCCGGCGACCGGATCAACAGGCGGTACAGCGCCGGAGCGCCGGGGATGACGGTCACCCGCTGGGTGTGCACGGCGGCCAGTACGGCCGAGGTGTATTGCGACCACGCCTGGGTCCCTGGGACGTTCGGCCCGGTCACGGGCGGGGTGTCGGCGATGACTGCGGCCGCGCCGACGGTGGCCAGCGGCAGGAAGGCGGTCACGAAACCGGCCAGGTGGTAGAGCGGGAGGACCAGCAGCACCCGATCCGCCCCGGTCAGTCGGAGCTGCGGCGCACCGACGATCGCCTGCACGGACGCGAGCAGCGCCCGGTGCGACAGCATCACCGCGCGGCCCCCGCGCGAGGCGCGGGCGAGGACGACGATGTCCTCGCCACCCCGACGCGGGGTGACCGGCGCGACGGTGATGTCGAACCAGTCGGAGACGGCGGAGATACCGACCACGATCGCCGGGTCCAGGCCCTCGGGACTGCCGGTGACGACGACGGCGATGCCGAGCCGGGCGGCGATCTCCGGGGCCGCCCGGGACGGATCGACGGGGACCGCGACCAGATCCGCGCGGGCCACGGCAAACAGGGTGACGGCGAGCTCCGGACCGGTCGGCAGGTGGATCAGCACCCGCTCGCCGGCCGCCGCCCGGCGGCGCAGTGTGGTGGCGCCGGCGTCGGCGGCGCGGTCGAGCTCCCCCCACGTCCAGCGACGGTCCTCGGTGATCAGGGCGGCCGCATCCGGATACGCGGTGGCCGCGGACCGGAGCAGACCGGCGATGTCGTCGCTCATAACGCTCCTCCACTCCGGACGGGTCGGTGCGCCGGCCCGGTGAACGGCCGGCTCACGGCATCGCGCCCGGCCGGGGCCCGACACGGTGTCGCTCCGACCCTACTGCCGGGCGGCGAAGGTCCGCCGTTGCCGTGGCGGGGAACCGGCCGACCGGCGCCGGCCAACGGTCGGGTGGGTCCGCTGTCCCGGTCGCGGCGGCGAACCGGACCCGGCCCGGGTCGCTACGCTGGTCCCCCGACTGACGGTCTGCGCGAGGAGGTGCTGCCAGGTGAGCAGGTCATCCCGCCGAGCCGAACGCGCAGCCGCCGAACGCGCTCAGATCGCCGGCGAGGCCTCGGCCGAAGCTGCGTCACTGGCCCTGGACGAACCGCCCGTGGTGGCCGGCGCCGATCTCACCGCGGCCGCGTTCTTCGACGTCGACAACACCATGATGGTGGGTGCGTCGATCTTCCACTACGCCCGCGGGATGGCGGCCCGGAAGTACTTCACCACCTCCGACCTGCTCAAGTTCGCCCTCCGACAGCTGCGTTTCCGACTCCACGGCGAGGGAAACCTGGCCACGGTCGGGACGGCCCGCCAGGAGGCCCTGTCCTTCGTCAGGGGTCGCAGCGTCGACGAGATCATCCGGCTCGGTGAGGAGATCTACGACGAGACGATGGCCGACAAGATCTATCCGGGCACGCGTGCGCTGGCGCAACGCCACCTGGACGCGGGTCAGCGGGTCTGGCTGGTCACCGCCACCCCGGTGGAGCTCGCCCAGCTGATCGCCCAACGGCTCGGCCTGACCGGCGCGTTGGGCACGGTGGCCGAGTCGGTCGACGGGGTCTACACCGGTGCCTTGGTCGGCGAACTGCTGCACGGTCGCGCGAAAGCCGCCGCAGTCCGGGCGATGGCCGCCCGGGAGGGCCTGGACCTGCGCCGGTGCACCGCCTACTCCGACTCGATCAACGACCTGCCGATGCTGTCCGCGGTGGGCACCGCCGTCGCGGTCAACCCGGACTCCGAGCTACGCGACGTCGCCCGTCAGCGTGGCTGGCAGATCCGGGACTTCCGGGTCAGCCGCAAGCCCGCGGTGCGGATCGGGGTGCCGTCGGTCCTCGGCGCCGGCGCCCTGGGCGGGGCCGTGCTGGGCGCGTTCGCGGTGCGCCGACGTTTCCGAAGCTGAGGCACACTCAACCCAGGAACGGGTGGCCCCGTTTGACCAGCAGCTTGTACAGCGTCTGCTGAATGGTCTCCCGCACGTGGTCGGTGAGATCGAAGATGACCAGCGGGTCCTCGGCGGCGGTCGGCTCGAAGCCGTCGGTCGGGATCGGCTCACCGAACTCGATGAACCACTTGCTCGGTAGCGGCACCGCGCCGAGGGGGCCCAGCAGCGGGAACGTGGGGGTCACCGGGAAGTACGGCAGTCCCAACGCCCGGGCCAGCGGCTTGATGTTCCCCAGCAGCGGATAGCTCTCCTCGGCGCCCACGATCGACACCGGAATGATCGGCTTGCCGGTCCGGATGGCCGCCGACACGAAGCCACCGCGGCCGAAACGCTGCAGCTTGTAGCGCTGGCTGAACGGCTTGCCCACGCCCTTGAACCCTTCCGGGAACACCGACACCAGCTCGCCGGAAGTCAGCAGCCGCTCGGCGTCGGGGTTGCAGGCCAGCGTGTTCCCGGTCTTTCGGGCCATCGGTCCGAGGATGGGGGTGTCGAAGACCAGGTCCGCGGCCAGCATCCGGACCGCGCGGTGCACAGGGTGGTGCTCCGCGACGCCGGTGGCCAGCATGACGGCGTCGACGGCGATGGTCCCGGAATGGTTGGCGACCAGCAACGCCCCGCCGGTCTCGGGCAGGTTCTCCATTCCGATCGTCTCGACCCGGAACCACTTCTCGTAGAGCAGCCGCAGTGGCGGCATGACCACGTTGCGGGTGAAGTCTTCGTCGTAGCCGAAGTCATCCACCTGGTAGTCGCCGGTGATCCGACGGCGCAGGAAGGCCAGTCCGCCGGCCACCCCCGACCTCCACCCGGTCTCGACGGGTGGTGAGTCGGCCGCCGACGCGATGGTCGGGCGGGGCGGCTCGGCGCCGTGCGGGTCGAGGGCCATCAGCGGTCTCGCCGGGCGGCGCGGGCCACCCGGACCCCACCCGCCCTGGCGCCGTCGATACCGACCAGCCGCGGGGCGACAGGCAGGTCGGACACGGCACGCTCCACGTCCGGGTCGGGAACGCCGAGACCGGACAGCAGCCTCATCTCCACGCGCCGCACGGAGTCCCGGTCGACGGACGGCACAAGTGTGTAGGCGAAGTCGTCGAAGGCCGCCGCGGTGGTGAAGTGTGGGGTGAAACCGACCTCGGTACGCAACCGGGTGGTGTCGACGACCCGGCCGGCCATCAGCATCCGGACCTGCTCGGGGGAGAACGTGCCCAGCCGCAGGGCTCGCAGACCGCGACCGAGCGTCTCCCACATCGAGGTCGGCAGCGGCAACGGGATTCGGCCGGCGCGGTGGATGGCCTGGGCCTGCATCAACACGCCCTCGCCGGCGACGTTGACCGTGCCGGCGAACGGGGAGAAGACCAGGTGTTCCAGCAGCCGGACGGCGTCGGACTCGTGCAGCAGTTGGAGCCGGGCGTCGTGTCCGAGCGCGGTGGGTACCACCGGGGACAGGCTGAAGTAGCGGGTCAGCGGCGTCTGCACAGTGGGCCCGACGATCTCGGCCAGCCGCGGCACCACGACCCGCACGTCCGGTCGGCGACGGGCGAAACCCCGCACGTAGCCCTCGATGTCGATGGCGTCCCGGGCCGGGCCGCGACCCGGGACCGAACGCGGCTCGGTCGACTCGGTGCAGATCGCCGGATCCCGCGAGCTGTGTCCGTAGACGGCGGTGGTCGAGCGGACGACGAGGTGGCGCACCCCGGCGGCCCGCTGACAGGCGGCCAACAGCTGCATGGTGCCCAGCACGTTCATCTCCTTGGCCAGGGTCCGGGCCTGGAAGGAGGCCGGGGTCGCGGAGGCGGACGCGTGCACGACCGTGTCGACACCGGCGGACTCGATCACCCGCGAGATCAGCGGGTTACGAATGTCGGCACGGGCGAACTCGGCGCCACCCATCCGGACCCGGGCCGCGGGCTCCGGCAGTGTGGCGTCGACGCCGATGACCCGGTCGACCCCCGGGTGCGCGGCCAGCCGACCGGCGAGCTCGGAGCCGATGAACCGGTTGACCCCGGTCACCAGCACGACGATCCCGGTCACCCGCTCCCCTGTTCCCGACGCCGAGGAGTCCGGTCAGGACCGGCCTGCCGGCAACGACCCACCGCTGACGGCTGCGGTCGCCCCACGCCCGGAACTCCCGTCACCAGCAGGTGACGGGAGCGTGGTGAGGCGTGGGTTACTTGCCGGCCTTACGGCGGGCGACGCGGGTCTTGCGCAGCAGTTTGCGGTGCTTCTTCTTGGCCATCCGCTTACGGCGCTTCTTGATGATCGAACCCATGTGTGACCTCTGACTGACAAGCCGACCGGTGATCTGTCGGCGGATGTGCGTGTGAACAGTGCCGGCCCGCCGAGCACACTCGAGCGTGTCACAGGTACGGCCGACGGGGACGGCGCACAGCGGCACCGACCCGGACCATCGTAGCGGGTGAGCGGGTCACCGCCGACAGCTCGACGACGGGCCTGAAACCGGCTGCCGCCGGGCCCGGTCCTCAGCCGACGTCGTTGAACGCCCGCCGGAGATAGTCGTGGACTGCCCGTTCGGAGACCCGGAAAGAACGGCCGACCCGCACCGCGGGCAGCTCTTCGGAGTGCACCAGGCGGTACACCGTCATCCGGGAGACGCGCATCAGCGCGGCAACCTCGGCGACGGTCAGGAACCGGATCTCCGCCAAGGCAGGGTCGTGCGGCGTGCGAGTCATACCTACACCGTCATTTCGTCCACGTCGTGGCCGCCGGCTTCCCCTCCGGCAGACGCGAGCACACGTGTTGCTGGCGACTCTAGCGGTACGGGTGTGACGAATGCGATCCGAGGGTCAGGCGTTCACTCCACCGCCGCCACCGACACGCCGTGCGGTGGGGTGTCAGTCAGGGCACGCGCCCGTCAGGAGTCGCCAGGTGGGGAACCGTCACTGGTGGGCGCGACCCAGCTCCGCCGACCGGATCGCGGCGGCCTCGATCGCGGCCAGCAGCGCGGCGCGCACGCCGTGGTTCTCCAACTCGCGGATCGCCGCGATCGTGGTGCCGCCCGGTGAGGTGACCGCCTCCCGCAGCATCACCGGGTGCTCCCCGGATTCGCGGAGCATCTTCGCCGAGCCCACCGCCGACTGGATGATCAGCTCGGCGGCGACGGTGCGCGGTAGGCCGAGCAGGATGCCGGCGTCGATCATCGCCTCGACGAGGAAGAAGAAGTAGGCGGGGCCGGAGCCGGACAGCGCCGTGACCGCGTCCTGCTGGGATTCCGGAACCCGCACGACCTTGCCCACGGCGAGCAGCAGCTCCTCGACGATCTGCAGATGCTCGTCGGTGGCGTGGGTGCCGGCCGAGATCGCCGACATCGCCTCCCCCACCAGCATCGGGGTGTTGGGCATCACCCGGACCACCGGGACACCGGCCGGCAGCGACCGCTCGTACAGCGCCGTGGGCAGCCCGGCGCAGAGCGAGACGACCAGGGTCTGCGGGGTCAGGTGGTTCCGCAGGTCGGTCAGTACCGGCTCGATGTCCTGCGGCTTGACCGCCACCACCACCACGTCCGCGGTCGACGCGGCCTCGCTCACCCCCACGGCGCGCACTCCGTAGAGCGCCGTGAGCTGCGCGGCCCGGGCCGGGTAGCGCTCGGTGAACATCACCGTGGCCGGGTCCAGTCCGCCGGTCAGCAGGCCACCCATCAGGGCCTCGCCGATCTTGCCGGCCCCGACGATGGCGATGGTCCTGGTTGTCATGGCGTTCACCCTGACACACCCGGCCCCACGGGCCGGCCCCCGGGCGGCCGGCCCGTGGGCCCGCTTCCGGGGCCCTATCGTGGCCGGGTGACGACTCCTGCCACCCGCCCCCGCCAGGTCCTCGCGGTGGTCGGCACCGTGGCCCTCGCGTTGAACCTGCGCCCGGTGGTCAACTCCGTCGGGTCGTTGCTACCCGAGATCCGGGCCGGCCTGGCCCTGTCGGCGACCGCCGGCGGTGCGCTGACCTCACTCCCGCCGTTCACCTTCGCCGCGTTCGGGCTGCTGGCGCCGCTGTTGACGGCACGCTTCCACCGGGAGCGGGTGATCACGGTGGCGCTCGGGGTGATGGCGGCCGGACAGGTGCTGCGCCTCGTCGGACCGTCGGCGGCGCTGCTCTTCGTCGGATCGTTGACGGCCCTGATGGGGCTGGCGGTGTGCAACGTCCTGATGCCGAGCCTGATCCGGGCCTACTTCCCCGACCGGGTGGCCCTCATGACCGCGGTCTACACGACGTCGTTGGCGATCGGCGCGACGTCCAGCTCGGCGCTGTCGGTGCCGCTGGCACAGGGACTGGGCGGCGACTGGCGCACCGGGCTGGGCGTGTGGGCGATCACCGCGGCCATCGCACTCCTGCCCTGGGTGGTGATGTGGTGGAAGTCCCCCACGGCCACGACCGGGACCGCGCGCACGGCGCTGCCGCTCCGGTCGCTGCTGCGCAGCCGGATGGCCTGGACGATGGCCTTCTTCTTCGGCCTGCAGTCCTCGCAGGCCTACATCGTGACCGCCTGGCTGAGTCAGATCATGGTCGACGCGGGCGCGGACCTGGCCTCAGGTGGTTACGCGGTAGGGCTCTTCGCCGGTCTGGGGATCCCGATCGCCGCCGCGATCCCGGCCCTGCTGGTGAAGCAGTCCCGGCTGCCGGCGCTGATCGTCACGTTGTCCACCTCGTACGTGGCCGGCTACGCGGGGCTGATCATCGCCCCCGCGGCCGGGATGTGGGGGTGGGCGGTCCTGTTGGGGATCGGCTCCGGCACATTCCCGCTGATCCTGACCCTGTTGGCGTTGCGGGCCCGGACGTCGGAGGGGGTGGCGGCACTGTCCGCGTTCACCCAGTGCACCGGCTACCTGGTCGCCGCGGCCGGCCCGGTGGTGATCGGCGCACTACACGACCTGACCGGCGACTGGACGGTGCCCCTGACGGTGACGGCGGCGTCGGCCGCGGTCATGGGGCTGCTCGGACTGCGTATCGCGCGGCCCCGTTTCCTGGAGGACGAACTGGCGGTCCCGCTTCCGGCCTGAAACCTCAGCGGGTGCGGAGCAACGCGCTGGCGGTGGCCGCGCGGCCCTCGCCGCGGCCGGTGAGCCCGAGCCCGTCCGTGGTGGTCCCGGCCACCGACACCGGCGCCCCGACCACTGCGGACAGCGTCTCCTGGGCCTCGACCCGGCGGCGCGACAGCCGCGGAGTGTTGGCGACCACCTGGACCGCGGCGTTGACGACGACGTAACCGGCCTCGGCGGTCAACCGGACCGCCTCGGCGAGCAGGGTGGCACCGGACGCACCGGCCCAACGCGGATCGGACGTACCGAACACCGCGCCGAGGTCACCGAGCCCGGCGGCGGACAACAACGCGTCGACCAGTGCGTGCGCGGCGACGTCGCCGTCGGAGTGTCCGGCACATCCGTCGGCCTCCTCGAACAGCAGACCGGCCAGATGGCAGGCCCGTCCCTCCTCGATGGGATGGACATCGAGCCCGGTACCGATGCGGTATCCCGGCTCGTTCTCAGTCACGGGTCTGCCCCGGGGTGCGGGACGGGAACGGCGATCCGGAGGGGACGGGTCCCAGACTGCGGCGCGCGGTGTCGAGCTCGGCGGCGGTCAGTACCCGGGCGGCATCGGCGTGACCGGCGACGGTGGTCAGCGGGTGACCCGCCGCGACGAGAAGCGCGGCTTCGTCCTGCGGGGTGTCGGCGCGCTCGTAGGCGGCGTACAGAACAGCACCGATGAACGCCTGTGGGCTCTGCACGATCCGGAGGGCGTCCCGATCGACCAGGGCGGAGGCCCGGCCGTCGACCCCGACCGAGCGGATCGTGTCCACCACCGGCAACACCGGCACCACGGCGACAGCACCTGCGCGGGCCGCGTCGATCACCCGGCGGATCATCGCCACCGGGGCGAACGCGCGGGTCGGATCGTGGATCAACACCACCACGGGAGCGGACGACCCGGCGGACTGCGCGAGGGCGCCCCGCATCCCGGACTGACGAGCCGCGGCCACCGTCACGGTCACCGTGTCACCGAAATCCGGATCGGCGGCCACCGACCGGGCCTGCTCGGCCTGACCGGCGTCGACGACCAGCGCGACCCGGTCGACGCCGGCTTCACGAAGCCGACGCACGGCATGCCAGACCAACGGTCGGCCACCCAGATCGGCCCAGGCCGGATCAGCCCGGGCCGCAGCAGCGGGGCCGGACGAGGACCCGGAGTCGATCGGGAACGGGGAACCCACGACAGCGATCAGGGCCACGACCGTCATCGGTCGTGGCCCGTCACGGCGAGCCGCTGCCCCGCCGCTCAGAACGGCGTCACCCGAGAGTCGAGGAGAACCGGAACGGGTCAGGAAGCCAGGACCTCGTCGAGGCGGTCGTTCGCGCGCTCCTCGTCGATGCCCTCGGCCAGTGCCAGCTCGGAGACGAGGATCTGCCGGGCCTTGGCCAGCATCCGCTTCTCGCCTGCCGACAGTCCGCGCTCGCGGTCACGACGCCAGAGATCACGAACGACCTCGGCGACCTTCTTGACGTCACCCGACGCGAGCTTCTCGAGGTTCGCCTTGTACCGACGCGACCAGTTGGTCGGCTCCTCGGTGTGGGGCGCCCGGAGCACGGCAAACACGCTCTCCAGACCCTCGGTGTCGACCACGTCGCGAACGCCCACGAATTCGGCGTTGTCCGCCGGGACCTTCACGGTGAGATCGCCCTGGGCGATTTTGAGAACCAGATACAGCCGCTCGACACCCTTGACCATCCGGGTTTCAGTTGCCTGAATGAGTGCTGCCCCGTGATGGGGATAGACGCCAGTTTCGCCGACCTTGAAGACCATGAGTCTGCTGCCCCTTTCGATACCTCAGTCTACCACGCGCCCACCTCGTGCCGGACACGTTGTCGCAGGTCAGGACGTTGACGGCGAAGCTGTGTGGCAGAATGACGATGCCGCGAGGGGTTGACAATTCCGGCCGTTCCGTGCTCCACCGGGCTGTGGCGGGGTGAGGTCGGACCACTGCAGGTCACCTGGGGACCATCCGCGGCCCACCCGAGATCCGCTGTGCGGTCGGACGTCTCACCCTTCGCCGGCGGGCGGTCCGGCAACCACTGGGCGCCTCGACACCGCCCGCCACGACGCCGGGTGCGCCCAGCGCGCAACCCGGCTCGCCGCCGGGATACCCTGCAACGGTCAGGAGTGGCTGCTGCCGGTCGTCCCGGACAATCCGTCGGGTCACCTGTGCACACCCGGCTCCCGGCACCACCGAACACCGCCCAGGAAGGGGACCGTCGTGGCCCGCAACGCACGGCTCGCGCGTCTGCGTCTGATCCCAGCCGTCACCGTCATCGGTGCCGTGCTGGCCGTCAGCGGCTGCGCCGCCGGCCAGATCGCCCAGACCGCGAACCAGGTCGCCGCGATCGATGGCGCCAACGGCACGACCGGCGCTCTCGGCGTCCGTGACGTCCGGCTGGCGCCGACGACGGACAACGTGTATCAGGCCGGCGCCGACATCCCACTGAAGCTCTGGGTGTCCAACGCCGCCCCGACCAGCGACACATTGACCGGCGTGAGCAGCACCGCTGCGGACAGCGTCGTCGTCTCCGGGAACGCCGAGATCCTCGGTAAGACCCTGGTCGAGATCACCGATGCCACCGACACCACCATCGTGGTCACCGGGCTCAAAGAGGAGTTGCACTACGGGAAGTCGATCCCGGTCACCTTCACCTTCGCGTCCAGCGGCGCCGTCACGGTGAACGTGCCGATGGAGATCCCCGCGGCGCGCGCGACCGGGACCCGGGAAACGGTGAACATCCTCCCCGGTGAGCACGGCAACATCTGGTTCGGCGGGTCCGAGGGCGAATCGACCGCAGGACACTGAAACCTTCGGTTCTGCGGGTCCGGGGAGGAATCGAGCGCAGGACAGCGACTCGGTACGGGTCGTAGGCCCCCTGACGGTCAGGCCTCAGTCGATCTCCCGCGGTCGACGGGAACAGGTGTTCGGTTTCCCCCGGCGCGCCTGCGCAGTCTCTGTCGGACCTCAGCTCTACCGTGCTGTTCATGGCTTCCAGTTCAGCGTCCGCCCGCACTGCTCGTCCCGGCTTCCGTTGCTCAGAATGTGGGGCGACGGCCGGTAAATGGCACGGTCGTTGCCCAGAGTGCCAAGCCTGGGGCACGGTGGCCGAGGCTTCCCCGGTCAGCGGGAGTCTGCGCAAGGTCAGCGCCGGGCCCACGAGCGCACCGGCCCAGTCGATGCCCGACATCGACGCCACCGCCGTCCAGATGCGGGCCAGCGGAATCAAGGAATTCGACCGCGTCCTCGGGGGCGGCCTGGTTCCCGGCTCCGTCACCCTGCTGGCCGGCGAGCCGGGCGTCGGGAAGTCGACTCTGCTGTTGTCCGCCGCGCACGCCTGGGCCACGGCCGGTCACGGCCGGGCGCTGATCATCACCGGCGAGGAGTCGGCCGCCCAGGTCCGGCTCCGGGCGGAGCGGATCGGAGCGATGCACCCACAGGTGTTCCTGGCAGCCGAGAGTGAACTGTCGGCTGCCCTGTCGCACATCGAGACCGTCGCCCCCACCTTCCTGATCGTGGACTCCGTGCAGACCGTCGCCGCCGCCGAGATCGACGGCAGCGCCGGTGGGGTCACCCAGATCCGGGCAGTGGCGGCGGCGTTGATCGCGGTGGCCAAGGCCCGAGGTATCGCCACCGTTCTGGTCGGTCACGTCACCAAGGACGGCGGGATCGCCGGCCCTCGGGTCCTGGAGCACCTGGTCGACGTCGTACTGCACTTCGAGGGCGACCGGCAGTCCACGCTGCGGCTGGTCCGCGGGGTGAAGAACCGGTTCGGGCCGTCCGACGAGGTCGGCTGCTTCCAGATGGTCGGCGCCGGGATGGTCTCGCTGGACGATCCGTCCGGGCTTTTCCTCTCCGCGCGCCGGGCCAACGTCCCCGGCAACTGCTCGACGATCACCGTCGAAGGACGCCGGCCGCTGCCGGTGGAGATCCAAACACTGGTCACGCCGCGGTCCCGCGAGGGGTACGGACAGCGGTCCGCGGTGGGGCTGGCCGGTCCGCGCGTCGACCTGGTGCTGGCCGTCCTGCAGCGCTGGGGGGGCGTCGCGGTCAGCACCTACGACGTGATGGCCGCGACCGTCGGGGGTGCCAAGCTGATCGAGCCCGCCGCCGACCTGGCGTTGGCGATGGCGGTCTGGTCCTCAGCCCGGGACATCCCCCTCTCGACGGACCTGGTGGTGATCGGCGAGCTCGGCCTGTCGGCCGACGTCCGGCCGGTGGCCAATCTGGATCGGCGGTTGGTCGAGGCCCGCCGGCTCGGTTTCGAGCACGCCATCGTCCCGGCCGGGGCGACGGTCGCCCGCCCGTCCGGCATGCGGGTCGACGAGGTGGCCGACCTGGGCCAGGCGCTGCGGGCGCAGGGCAACGACGCCGGGGTGGTGCACTGGCTGCGGGAGAAGCGGGCCCGCTGATCCTCGACCCGACCTACCGGTCGCAGACCGCGAACGCGGTGACACCCTGCCCGGTGACACCGATCCCGCGGGATGCGCCCCCTAGACTGGGATCGACCTCGAGCGGTCCAGTCCGGTCCGGCTCGCGGTGGCAGTTGATGCCCGGGTGGTGGTCATGCCCGCCGCCGAGGGGACGAGAGGGGTGGGCGTGGCCGAGCGAGCGTCCAGCCCGGCTTTGCGGTCCGTCCTGAGCCGGTTGGCTCCCGGCACCGAACTGCGCGAAGGCCTCGAACGGATCCTCCGCGGACGTACCGGTGCGCTCATCGTCCTCGGGTTCGACAAGCCGGTCGAGGACCTCTGCGACGGCGGCTTCCAGATCAACATCGACTTCTCCCCCACCCGCGTCCGCGAGCTGTCCAAGATGGACGGCGCGGTCATCCTCAACGACGCCGCCACCCGGATCCTGCGGGCCAACGTGCAGCTGATGCCCGATCCGAGCATTCCGACCGCAGAGTCGGGGACGCGGCACCGCACCGCCGAGCGGACCGCCCTACAGACCGGACTGCCCGTCATCTCGGTCAGTCACTCGATGTCGATCATCAGCCTGTACTACGACGGCATCCGGTACGTGCTCGCCGATCCGTCGACGATCCTGGCTCGGGCGAACCAGGCGCTGGCCACCCTTCAGCGCTACCGGGCCCGGCTCGATGAGGTCGCCCAACAGCTCTCCGCCCTGGAGATAGAGGACTTCACCACCCTGCGCGACGTCACCACCGTCGTGCAGCGACTGCTGATGGTTCGCCGGATCGCCAACGAGATCGCCAGTGACGTCGCCGAACTGGGCACCGACGGCCGCCTGCCCGCGCTGCAGCTGGACGAGCTGACCAGCACCATCGAGGAGACCAGGGTCCTGCTCGTCCGTGACTACCTCCCCGAGGGCCTCGATCGCACCGAGACCGATGTCCTCGCCGCGTTGGAGGAAATCGACGAGACGGCTCTGCTGGACCTGAACACGATCGCCCGCGACCTCGGTTTCCAGATCAACCCGGACGTGCTCGACATGCACCTGAGCCCGCGCGGCTACCGCCTGCTGGCGGCGATTCCGCGGGTCCCACAGGCCATCCAGGACCGCCTCATCGCGCACTTCCACAACCTGCAGGGGTTGCTCGCCGCGACCGCCGGGGATCTCCAGGAGGTCGAGGGGGTCGGCGAGGCCCGCGCCCGCGTCGTACGGGAGGGCCTGTCCCGGGTCGCGGAGTCCTCCATCGTCGACCGGTACGGCGCGACCCTCTGAACCGGTACGACGCGGCCGCCTCCGGCCACGGGGTCGACCGGGGGCGGCGAATCGGCGGCCGACGTTGAACCGATCCGGGCCCAGCCACGTGATCGCTGACAGCAGCTGATTCACAGCCTTCTCTCCCCCACCCCGCCGACCGGAGTGGATAGCCTGGGCCGCAACCGCCGCAAGCGGTGTGCTCACGCCGTCCCGGGTCTCCTGTACAACCCGTCTCACCCGCGAACCGTCCCGGTCTCGCACGCAGCAACCCAGGTCCGCTCCTCCCCGATTGGAAACCCGATGACCCAGATCGATATTCGTCCGAACGACCTCGACGTCACCGATGCGCCCGACCAGGCCTGCCCCTGCACCGGCAGTTGCGGGTCGCGCGGACGGTCGGTCACCCGCCGGACCGCGATCGGCGCCGGCGTGGTCACCGGGGCCGCACTGCTCGCCGCCTGCGGGAGCTCCGACACCGCGACCACCAGTACGGCCGGCTCCTCGACCGCAGCCGCCACCACGCCGAGCAGCACATCGAGCAGCACATCGAGCAGCACCGGCGCGTCGTCGTCCAGTTCGTCCAGCAGCTCGACGGGCACAGAAAGCGAGAGCGAGGCCCCGGAGACCCAGAGCAGCACAGCCGGTGCCGGCGGCTCGGCCCCGTCGGGCACCGAGATCGCCAAGCTCGCCGACGTCCCGTCCGGCGGCTCGTTGGTCGTCGCCAGCGGTGACCAGCAGATCGCCCTGGCCAGGAACGCCGACGGCAGCGTGGTGGCCCACACTGCGATCTGCACCCACCAGGGCTGCACGGTCAAGGCCGCTGGCGCCACCCTGAGCTGCCCGTGCCATGGCTCGGCCTTCGATGCCTTCACCGGTGCGGCCACCAAGGCGCCGGCCACCGTGGCGCTGGACGCGATCAAGGTCTCCGTCAGCGGCGACACGGTCTACCTCGTCTGATCCATCGCCGACCGGGCTGCCGGCGCCGCTGCGCGTCGGGAACCGGTGCCGTCGGCCCTGGCGGTGGTGGTGCCCGGTGAGGTGCAGCTCACCGTGACCGACGACGATCCGGGCATCGAGCCGACGCGGCTGCCGGGCATCTTCGAACGGTTCGTCCGGAGCCGACCCTTACCGACCCGGTTCACGGTCAGGCTGCCGCCGCACGAGACCGGAGTAGCCCGCTCGACACCACCCGAGCCGGGGCCTGACGCCCCGGGGAGGAAGCACTGCCGACCGCAAGCCACTCAGCCGGTCGGCGACTGCGCCATCACTTCCTGCGCCAGGCTGAAGGTGGCCTGGTCGAACAGGATCAGGACCACCCGGTCCACGGCGGTGTCGGCGTCACGGACCGCGGTCAGCGCCTGGCGGATAGCGTCGACCACCGGCCAACCGAGCGCGCCCGCGGAGACCAGCGGAAACGCAACCGCCCCGGCACCGATCTCGTCGGCGACGGCCAGGCTGCGGGTGTAGCAGGACCGCAGCGCGGTCGACTGATCCGGGTCGTACGCCGGACCGACCGTGTGGATGACCCAGCGGCAGCCGAGCCGGCCCGCGGTGGTCGCGACCGCGTCACCCACCGCCACCCCGTCCGGACGGCTGGTGCGGCGGATTTCCTGGCAGGCCCGCAACACGGCCGATCCCCCGGCCCGCTGGACGGCGCCGTCAACGCCGCCACCACCCGAGATCAGGGATGCACTCACACTGCTCACGACGGCGTCGACGGATTCGCAGATCATCCCGGTGATGTCGCCGGAAGCAAGCTGGAGCTCCATGATCAGCGGCCGTGCAGACCGACCGCGATCCGCACCCCGTCCATCCGCATATCGACCTCGGTGAAGTCGGCGACGGAAGGCACCCCGAGGTCGGAGTGCGTGGTCCGCAGACCCAGCACCATCGCCCCGCTGGCCAGGCCCGACGCCACCCCGGCCGGTGCGTCCTCGACCACCAGGCAGCGTTTGGACTCGAAGCCCAACCGCTGCGCGGCCAGGATGTAGGGGGCGGGGTCGGGCTTGCCCACAGCGACGTCGTCGGCGGTGATCAGCTGCTCGGGCATCGGCAGTCCCGCCGCTGCGATACGGCCCGTCGCGAGCCGCCGGGTGCCGCTGGTGACGATCGCCCACCGGTCACGGGGCAGCCAGTCGAGCACCGCGAGCGCCCCGGGGATCGACACCACACCCGCGAAGTCCGCCTCCTCGACGCCGCCCAGCCAGGCGTTCACCTCGGCGATATCGGCCTCGGATGCGCCGGGCATCAACCGGTTCAACGTCTGCCGGGCCGGCACACCGTGGTAGCTCCCGTTCATCGCCTCGAAATCCAGGCCCAGCCGATCGGCCAGCAGCCGCCAGCTCCGGTCCACGCTTGCCGTCGAGTCGGCGAGGGTGCCGTCGAGGTCGAACAGCACCGCGTCGACGGTGATGTGCATCTTGGGGGCTTTCGACATAGAGGGGGCGTTTCCTTACCCTGAAGGGCATCCTGAAGCCCGATGACGACGCTTCGAAGCCGCCCCGACACCGCAGTTTCTCTGGTGGACGATTATGCCCGAATGACGATCTTCGTATCGCACCGGACCTGCGAACGAATGCAACCGGTGCGGAATCAACGGGACCCGACGGCGGTTGACCCGAGCGAGAACTCTTCCGAGAAGGCACGACGAAAGGATGTGGCGCCGTGATGCGAGCGCTGTGGAACGGAACGGTCATCGCGGAGTCCGCGGGCACCGTGCAGGTCGAGGGAAACCACTACTTCCCCGCCGACAGCATCCGTCGGGAGTTCTTCACCGACAGCGCGACCACGACGGTGTGCCCCTGGAAGGGCACCGCCAACTACTACTCGTTGCGTGTGGACGGGAAGACCAACCCCGACGCCGCCTGGTACTACCCCGCACCCAAGGACGCCGCTGCCGAGATCGCCGACCACGTCGCGTTCTGGCGGGGCGTTACCGTGGAGGCCGCCCCGGGGAGCGACCGCTGATGACGGCTCCGATCAACCCCGCCGTCGACTTCCTCTGGCGTCCCGGCTGCGGGTTCTGCGCCGCCCTGCACCGGCAGCTGACCGCCGCCGGGGTCCCGATGAACGAGTTCAACATCTGGGAGGACGAGGGCGCGGCCGACCGGGTCCGGGCGGCGGCCAACGGCAACGAGACCGTGCCCACGGTCTACGTCGGCGAGCACGCCATGGTCAATCCCAGCCTCGACGAGGTGCTCGCCGCGATCGAGAAGGCCGGCAACACGAGCTGACTCGTCGGCGAGGTGCCCGGTCCGGACGGGTGCGTCCGGTACCGGGCCACGCACTACCCTGGCAGTGCCGCCTCCGTAGCTCAGGGGATAGAGCAACGCACTCCTAACGCGTTGGTCGCAGGTTCGAATCCTGCCGGGGGCACAGTCATACTGACCGCGTCGCGCGGATCACCCTGCGGCGACCGCCGTCCGGCCGACGAGACCGGCGGCCAGTACGGCGAGTTCGGCGGCCGGAACCGCCGGGCTCCACCGGTACCCCTGCCCGAGCGGACACCCCAGCTCCAGCATCATCGCGGCTGTCTCGCGGGTCTCGATCCCCTCTGCCACGGTCTCCAGGCCCAGCGCCTCGGCCAACTGGACGACGGACCGCACGATCGCCCGGGAGTCAGCGTCGGTGGTGACGTGGTCGACGAACGACCGGTCGATCTTGAGGACGCCCACCGGGAGCCGCTTGAGGTACGCCAGCGAGCTGTACCCGGTACCGAAATCGTCGATGGCGATGACCACGCCCTGTTTCTTGAGCTTGTGCAGCAGCTCGATCGCGCAGGGCGCGTCGGTCATGATCGCGGACTCGGTGACCTCCAGGATCAGATCAGCCGGCGCCCACCCGGTCTCCGAGGTGGCCAGCGCCACGATCTCGTCCAGCCCCGGCGCGGAGAAGCTGCGCGCCGAGACGTTGACTCCGAGTGCGAACCGGTCCAGCCCGTGCTGCGGGAGAAGTTCAATCATCTCCCGACAGGCCCGGCGGATCACCCAACGGTCCAGCGCGAGCGACATCCCCATCGCGTCGGCGGCGTCCACGACCTCCAGCGGTGAGACCCAACCCAGCCCGGGATCGTGCCAGCGCAGCAAGGCCTCGACGCCGACCATCCGTTCGGTGGCGATGTCGACGACGGGCTGGTAGTGCAGGCCGAGAAGGTCCTCGTCCAGCGCCTCCCGCAGGGCGTTCATCACCAGCAGCTGCCGTTCGGCGCTGAGGGCGAGCGTGGAGTCGAAGACCCGGATCCGGCCGCGGCCCGACGCCTTGGCCTCGTACATGGCCACGTCGGCGAACCGCAGCAGGGTCTCGGCGTCGTGCGGCGGCGACAGCGCGATACCGATACTGGCGTCGACGTAGACGCGCGGTCCACCGAGCTCGACGGGGCTGCCCAGCGCTTCGCGGAGTCGGCCCGCGATGGTCAACGCCAGCTCTTCGTCGACGTTCTCGCAGAGCACCGCGAACTCGTCGCCGCCGAGCCGGGCGACGGTGTCCTCCGGCCGCACGGCCCGACGCAGTCGACGGCCGATCTCGATGAGGAGGAGGTCACCGGCGTCGTGCCCGCGGGAGTCGTTGACCAGCTTGAAGTGGTCCAGGTCCAGGAACAGCAGCGCGGTGGACCCGCCCGGGGCGGATCCCTGCCGGCCGAGAGCCTGCTGGATGCGCTCGACCAGCAGCGCCCGGTTCGGCAGATCGGTGAGGACGTCGTGGGCCGACCGGTGCCGCAGCTCGTTCTCGGCGCGGCGTGCCTCGGTCACGTCGGAAACCATTGCGAGCGACCCGAAGCCGTCCGCGTCGGGCAGTGGCAAGGGGGCGACCGACATCGACAGGGTGTGCCAGCTGCCGTCCGGGTGGAGGTAGGGCAGTTCGTAGGTCTCCGGTCCGATCTGGGAGCGGTGGGTCAGCTTCTCCCGGAGCAGCTTCTCGGTCTCCGGGTCCAATAGCGACGGCTTGTCGCCGTCGGCCAGTTCCACCAGCGGGTGGCCCAGCAGGTCGGCCAGCTTCTGGTTCACGAAGATGACGTCGCCGGCGGGCGTGAAGACGATGATGCCTTCCTGCGCGGTCTCGGCGATCGCCCGGTAACGGGCCTCGGAGCGGCGCAGCTCGTCCTTGGCCTGCACCTCGGCGGTGACGTCGCGCAGGTTGAGCACGATGCCGCGGATGTCCGGGTCCCCGAGGGCGTTGGTGAGCGACTTCTCCACCCATCGCCACCCGCCGGACCGGTCCTCGATCCGGAGGGTGAGTCGCTCGAACCCGTCGGGGTCGGCGAGCACGCGATCGACGGCTTCCCGAAGCGGCGGCAGGTCGTCGGGATGAACGAAGCTCCAGCTGGTCCGGCCCACCGGCTCGTCGGCACGGTAGCCGAAGATGTCGGTGACGGACGGCGAGACGTAGCGCAGGGTCATGTCGGCGTCGGCCACCAACGCCACGTCCGAGGCGCGCTGGTTCAACGCCCGGTACAGCGCACGCTGCCGGTCCAGCCGCTCCTCCGCCGTCGAGACCGCCCGCAGGTCACGGACGAAACTGGCCATCGCGTAGGGCATTCCCTCGTCGTCGTGCAGCACGGTGACGTCGATGAGGGTCGGGATGGCGTGGCCGTCGCGGTGCCGCTGCAGCTTCTCGAAGGAGACCGACTTCTCCAGACCGGACTGCAGCAGCGCGACCTGGACGGTACCCACACCGGAGTCGGAGACGTGGGTCACGCTCGTACGCGACATCCGGAGGAGTTCGTCCCGGGACCGGCCCAACAGCCGGCAGTAGGCGTCGTTGACCGAGATGAAGTTGCCGTCCATGTCCATCAGCGTCTGGGGGGTGGCAGCCTGCTCGAACCTGGCCCGCAGGTTTTCGGTCTGCTGCTCGATGCCCCGCCGGAGCTCGTTCTCGACCGTGAGATCGCGCATCACCGCACTCGTCCCGCAGATGGCGCCGTTCTCGCCGCGGATCACCCCGAGGGCCAGGCTCACCTCCACGACCGTGCCGTCGCGCCGCTTGCGGTGCACCTCGAAGGAGGGAACTCGCTCGCCGGTCAGGGCCCTGGCGAACAACCGGCTCTGCATCGCCACGTCGTCGGGATCGGCCAGTAGGGACACGTGGCGGCCGACCAGCTCCGCCGATGACCAGCCGTAGATGTGCTCGGTCTGCTCGTTCGCCCAGGTGACGATGCCGCCTATGTCGCAGGTCAGGATGCCGTCCACGGAGTTCGCGACGACACTCGCGAGCGTCTGCGCGGTCCGGAACGCCTCCTTGCGGTAGGAGGCGTCGCGGGAGATCCCGATGAAGTGGCGCGGAATGCCGTCGCTGTCCAGGATCGCGTTCGTCGAGGCGTGGACCGGGAACTGCCGCCCGTCCCTGTGCCGCATCAGCCATTCGCCCTGGTACCTGTCGCCGTCGGCGACGCGGTCCATCACGTCGGTACCCTGATCCACGACGTGCACCGGGACGACCAGCTCGGCGATGTCGAGCCCCAGGGCTTCGGCGGCGGCGTATCCGTAGAGCACCTCGGCCGCGGCATTCCAGTACACGATGCGACGGGTGTCGTCGGTGATGATGACGGCGTCGGCCACACTCTGCAGCGCGCGGGCCATCAGGTCGGCCGACAACACCGGAGGACCACTCGATCCGGTCGGTGCGCTCACCCTGGCTCCCCCGTAGGTAGGTGTCCGGCAATGTGATCGGCCCGGGCGGCGACCTGATCGCCGAGCCTATCTTCGATGCGCGAAGTTCGGTCCGAATCGCCCCATTTCGGTGCTGACCGCTGACCGCCGTCACCGGGAAGCGGGGCTCCACCCCTAGAGTGCGGAGGTGTCCAGGATCGCGGTCGCCGGCCGACGTCTGCGCTCGAACTGGGTGAAGTTGGTGGAGTCGACCGTCGCCGCCACACTGGCCTGGCTCGTCGCCACCGTGGTCGTCGGGCACACCGCCCCGTTCTTCGCACCGACCGCGGCGATCATCGTGCTCGGCCAGGCCCGCGGCGTGCGTATCCGCAAGACCGTCGAGATCCTGATCGCTATCGCCGGTGGCGTGCTGCTCGCCGACGTCGTCGCTCAGCTGCTCGGGTCGCACACCACGTGGACCATCCTGGTGCTGATGGTGGCGACGTTGACCATCACCACCGCGATCGGCGCCAACGGAGTCGCCGTGACGCAAGCGGCGGTCTCGGCCCTGTACGTGGCGGTGGTCGCGCCACCCACCCAGACCCTGGTGCCCGTCCGGTTCATCGACGCCCTGGTCGGCGGGACGATCGCACTGGTGGTCAGCCAGTTGGCCGTGGTGCGCGATCCGCTGGCCGCGCTGGTCCGGGAGATGCGCGGCATCACCGAACAGATCTGCGACGTCGTCGATCGGGCGGCGGCCGCCATCGACCAGCACGACGAGGCCGCGGCAACGGCCGCCCTGGACCGGGCCCGCCAGGTGGACCGCGCGGTCGACGCGCTGCGCACCGAGGTCGCCGCGGCCGCCGAGGTCCTGAGGCTGGACGTCTGGCGACGGGAACGCAGGGCCGGGGTGCAGACCATCGAGACCGCTTCACGGCAGATCGACTACGCCGTCCGCGGGGTGCGGGTGCTGGCCCGGGCCGGCTTGACCCTGACCCGCTGGCCCGCGCCGGCCGACCCGGCGCTGGGGATCGCCCTGCGTCGACTGACCACCGCCGTCGGGT
>JBDSLP010000084.1:0-5488 GCA_039916325.1 Nakamurella sp.
GACGTCGATCTCCTCCGCTCCACAGACGCAGGTCCGGCCCATGCCGCGGGCGACCACTGCGGCGTGCGAGGTCTTCCCGCCGCGCTCGGTGAGGACACCGTTGGCGGCGATCATCCCGACGAGGTCGTCGGGGTTGGTCTCGCGCCGGACCAGCACGACCGCCTCACCGCGGTCGGCCCACGCCTTTGCGGTGGGGGAGTCGAAGACCGCTCTGCCCACCGCTGCGCCGGGTGAGGCCGCCATGCCACGGGTCAGACGGTCCTTCTTCGCGCCGGGATCGAACTGAGGGAACATCAGCTGGGCCAGTTGTGACCCGGACACCCGGTCCAGGGCCTCGTCCAGGGTGATGAGCTGCTCGTCGACCAGTTGCGCCGCGATGCGGAACGCCGCACCGGCGGTGCGCTTACCGACCCGGGTCTGCAACATCCAGAGCTTGCCGCGCTCGATGGTGAACTCGATGTCACACAGGTCGCGGTAGTGGGTCTCCAACCGCCGCATCACCTTGGTCAACTGCTGATGGGACTGCGGGTCGAGCGCGGCCAGGTCGTCCAGCGAGAGGGTGTTGCGGATGCCGGACACCACGTCCTCGCCCTGGGCGTTGGACAGATAATCGCCGTACGCCCCGGACCTGCCCGACGCCGGGTCGCGGGTGAACGCGACCCCGGTGCCGGAGGTGTCGCCGAGGTTGCCGTAGACCATGGTGCAGACGTTGACCGCGGTGCCGAGGTCCTGTGGGATGCGCTCGCGGCGCCGGTACAGGCGGGCCCGGTCGGTGTTCCAGGAATGGAACACGGCGGCGATCGCCATGTCGAGCTGCTCGCGGGGGTGCTGCGGAAATTCCTTACCGGAGTGTGCCTTGATCACGTCCTTGAACACGGTGACGAGCTGCTCCAGGTCGTCGGCGTCCAGCTCGACGTCGGTCGCGACCCCCTTGTCGGACTTGGCCTTGTCCAGCGCTGCCGAGAACACCTCGCCGTCGATCTCCAGGACCGTGCGGCCGAACATCTGCAGCAAGCGGCGGTAGGAGTCCCAGGCGAATCGCTCGTTGCCGCTGACCTCGGCCAGCCCCTTGACGGAGGCGTCGTTGAGACCGATGTTGAGGACGGTCTCCATCATCCCGGGCATCGAGAACTTCGCCCCGGAACGAACACTGACCAGCAGCGGATCGTGGCGATCACCGAGCTGCCGGCCGATCGAGTCCTCGAGTTTGCGCAGCGCGGTGGTGACCTGGACCCGCAGCTCACCGGGCTCTTCACCGCGCACCAGGAACTCCCTGCACGCCTCGGTGGTGATGGTGAAACCTGGCGGCACAGGGAGGCCGAGCCGGGTCATCTCGGCGAGGTTGGCGCCCTTCCCGCCGAGCAGGTCCTTCTGATCCTTGTCACCCTCGGTGAACTCGTACACGTATTTCACGACGCGGCGCCTCCCGGCTCTTCGTGTACCGACGATCTGGTGCCGTGCACCGGGCTCATTACAACCCCGGGACGCAGGAGCCGCCATTCCACATCTCGGCGAACCCGGCGGAGCTGCCGCTCCGGCGCCGAGCCGGACGGGGTTGCCACACCGCCCGTTGAGCAGTGCCGGTCGAGATCGAGGCGGCGGTCAGCCGGGCTCGTTGCCCGGGAACGGCACGGTGCTCGGGATGACCCCGGCCAGCACCCGCCAGCCGGTCAGCCGGACCGCTGAGTCGGACAGCGCCGTGAGGGCGAAGCGGCGCAGTTGGTAGTTGCCGGTGGATCCGACGACCGCGCGCCAGGCGTTGGTCGCGTCGTGTTCGATGGCCACCGCGGCCTGCAGGGCGGTGGCGCGGTCGGTGACCACCAGCGGCAGCCGGTAGGCCACCTCGGTGGCGATCGGGTCGACCCCGACCGAGCTGAGCAGATCGCTCGTGGAGTCACGGATCTGCTCGTTGGACAACCGACACCGGCGGACCAGCGCGAGGTCCTCGGTGTCGTAGGCGCTGATCAGGCCGTAGGCCCAGACCGCAGCGTGGGCGGTGCCCAGCCCGACCTGGACGGCCTGGGCCGCGTCGCCCTCGACCGCGCCGATGTCGACCTGGGTGGTGACGACAGCGCCGCTGCCGGGCACCACCGAGACCGACGCGTCGGGTGACCCGCCCGCTGACGAGTCGGATGCGGCGGGAGTGGTGGGAGCGGTCATGCGGAGAGCACCGATCGGTGGGTGGCCAGGCAGGCCGAGATGGATGCGAACAGGGCCGCGCGATATCGGCCGGTGGCGACCACGCCGTCGGTGAACTGCAGCTGCGCGTTCTCGGCGTCGGTGCGGATGGTGGCGATCGCCGTCGTCGGATCGGCGGCGACCTCGAGGCTGGGGGTGGACGGGGACGACGACGGGTCGGCGGTCGCGGCGATCGCCGATCCGGTCCCGCGGGCCTCCTCGGTCCGAAGTGCGTCCAGGTGAGCGGCACGATCGGCCCGCAGCGGCGTGAGCAACGCCACCGACCCCGCATCGGCGGCCAGTGCGGCCAGGGTGGCGTCCAGCCGGGCCAGGTGCAGCCGGGTGATGGCGGTCAACGTCTCGATCGGATCGACCGGCGGCGGGGCCTCGACGATGCTGGTCACGGTGGGTGCGTCGCCGCCGAATACGGAGCAGCCGCTCAGCGCGCCCGCGCCGGCGGCGCCCACCCCGGTGAGGAAGGAGCGCCGGCCGATCGGGTGGGAACGGAGAGTGGGCACGCCGGACATCATTCCAGATGCGGTTACTCTGATCGGGACAACTACACAGGCGGGAGCGGTGATGACACCAGCTGACGAGGACACACTGCGCGAACTGGCACGCTCCGTCGTCGGGCGCGTCGGAGCCCGTCTCGAGACCGATCTGGACCTCGAGGACGTGGTCGTGGTGGCCGCCGGACGTCGCTCGATGGTGCGGGTCATCGTCGACGGTGATCACGGGGTCAACCTGGACGCCGCCGCCGAGATCAGCCGCGATCTGGCCGCCGAACTCGACGCCGCCGACGCCGCCGGGTCCGCTGTTCTCGGGGCCGAGCCCTACACACTCGAGGTCACCAGCCCCGGCGTGGGCCGCCCGCTGACCGAGGAGCGACACTTCCGCCGGGCCCGTGGCCGCTTGGTGACTGTCACGCTGCTCGACGGCGACAAGGTCGAGGGCCGCGTCCGACGGGTCGTCGACGCGAACCTGGAACTGCTCGTCGGCAGCGATGCGACCGTCACGGCGTTGCCGCTGTCAACCGTCCGGCGCGCCAAGGTCGAGGTGGAGTTCGGCAAGATGCCGCCGGCCCACCTGGCCCTGCTCGACGCCGACGGCTTCGTGGATCCGGCCCGGGCCTTCGACGAGGTGCCCGCGGACGAATTCACCCCGGAGGAATTCACGGACGACCTGGACGACGATCCGGACCTGGACGACGATCCGGACCTCGACGACGAGGATCTCGAGAGCGTCGATGGGAACGATTCCAGCACCACCACGAGCACCACCACGAGCACCACGGAAGAAGGACAGCAGTGAACGTCGACATCGCCGCGTTGCGGGCGGTCGAACGGGAGAAGAACATCAGTTTCGATTCCCTCATCGAAACCCTCGAGACCGCACTGCTCAGCGCCTACCGGCACACCGACCACCACGCCCAGCGCGCCCGGGTGGAGGTAAACCGCAAAACCGGCCAGATCCGCGTGATGGCCCGTGAGCCGGCCGGCGACGGCGAGGACGGTGCCGAGTGGGACGACACTCCCGCGGACTTCGGTCGGATCGCGGCCACCACCGCCCGCCAACTGATCCTGCAGCGGCTGCGGGACGTGGAGAACGAGCGCACCTTCGGCGACTTCGCCGGCCGCGAGCACGACCTCATCACCGGCGTGGTCAGCGCCGACTCGCGGGTCAACGCCAAGGGTGTGGTCGTGGTCAGCCTCGGTGATGTCGAGGGCGTCATCCCGGCGGCCGAGCAGGCGCCGGGGGAGACCTACGTGCACGGTCAGCGACTCAAGTGCTACGTCGTGTCGGTCGTGCGTGGCATGCGCGGGCCGCAGATCACGCTGTCGCGCACCCACCCGGGCCTGGTCCGCAAGCTCTTCGCGCTCGAGGTCCCGGAGATCGCCGACGGCAGCGTGGAGATCACCGACATCGCCCGCGAGGCCGGCCACCGCTCGAAGATCGCCGTCCGTGCGATGGTTCCCGGGGTCAACCCGAAGGGCGCCTGCATCGGGCCGATGGGCCAGCGCGTCCGCTCGGTGATGAGCGAACTCAACGGCGAGAAGATCGACATCATCGACCACGACCCGGACCCGGGGACGTTCGTCGGGAATGCCCTCTCGCCCGCCCTCGCACTCTCGGTGACCGTGGTCGACCTGGCCGCCCGGGCCGCTCGCGTCGTGGTTCCGGACTACCAACTGTCGCTCGCCATCGGCAAGGAGGGCCAGAACGCCCGGCTCGCGGCCCGGCTCACCGGCTGGCGGATCGACATCCGTTCCGACGCCGAGACGACCGGTGGCGGTGCCCCGATCGAGGCTCCGGGCAGGTAGAGTGGACAAGGCTCGAGATCGGGCACCCACCCCTGCACCAGCTGGGCCCCCCGGCCCGGTGAGAACGTGCGTGGGGTGTCGTGCCCGGGCAACGGCTGCTGACCTGCTTCGTGTCGTCGTCTCTGTAGACGTCATCGTGCCCGATCCGGCCCACCGGCTGCCCGGGCGCGGGGCGTACCTGCACCTCGACGCGCAGTGTCATCGGAACGCGGTACGCCGCAAGGCCTGGATGCGAGCCCTCCGGCTCGTCGCCCCGCTGCCCGACGACGCGGTCGCCGTCCACCTCGCCGAGGTGGTCGGGGACTGGCCGGCGAGTGATACAGCAGGGCCAGGTGGTACCGCAGGACGCAGGAACGCAGCACCGAAGTGATGCAGTGCAGTGTGTGAGCAGCACCTCAGTCCATAAGCACGGCAGTCCAGCAGCACGGCAGTCCAGAAGTACCGCAGTTCACACGCACCGCAGTGTCCGACAACGAAAGCAGACCCATCGTGAGCAAGCCGTGAAGCACCAGCGATGAGCATCATCACCAACTAGGCCCGGCGTGCCATTCCGCCGCTGGGCCCCCTCAGAAGGAGACCAGTGGTAGGTAAGGCCCGGGTACACGAGCTCGCCAAGGAGCTCGGCAAGTCCAGCAAAGATGTGATGTCGAAGCTCGCAGAGCTCGGCGAATTCGTGAAGAGTCCCTCGTCGACGATCGAGGCGCCGGTCGTGCGTAAGCTGCGCGAGGCGTTCCCGATGGCAGCGCCGAAGGAGACCAACGGGCGCCCCGCGTCCCGTCCGGCCGCGGCCACGCCGTCGGCCCCGGACGCTCCGGTGGCGGCTCAGGCTCCGGCCGCTCCCGCCCCGGCTGCGGCTCCCGCCACTCCGACGGCAGCGCCGGTCAGCCCGGCAGCTCCCGGCACGCCCGCACCCGCACGTGCCGTACCGGCGGCCGCGTCGGTCCAGACGCCGGCCCCCGCCGCACCGGCAGCGTCCGTTACGGCTGCCG
>JBDSLP010000085.1:0-4462 GCA_039916325.1 Nakamurella sp.
ACCCGTTCTACGACGCCTACCCAGCGGCGGCGGCGATGGCCCACGCCCGGCACACGTCGGTACCCCTGCGCCGGGACGGGACCGGCCGACTGGGCCTGGACGTCGCCGAGTTCGCTGCCGCAGTCACCGATCGGACCCGGCTGGTACTGCTGAACTCGCCGCACAATCCGACCGGTACGGTCCTCACCCGCGTCGAGCTCGCCGGGATCGCCGCCGTGTGCATCGACCGCGACCTGCTCGTCGTCACCGACGAGGTGTACGAGTACCTGGTCTTCGACGGCGTCGAGCACATCCCGATCGGGACGTTGCCGGGGATGGCCGAGCGGACCCTGACCATCTCCAGCGGGGGGAAGAGCTTCAGCGCGACGGGCTGGAAGATCGGCTGGGTGTGCGGGCCGGCGCCGTTGGTGGCGGCCGTTCGTGCGGTGAAGCAGTTCCTCACCTACGTCTCGGGTCCGCCGTTCCAGGTGGGGGTGGCGCACGGCCTGCGGCACGAGCGGGCCTGGGTGACGCAACTGGCCACCGACCTCGGGGCGAAACGGGACCGACTGTGCGCGGGCTTGACTGGTGCCGGTTTCGACGTTTTCCGCCCGCAGGGCACCTACTTCGTGCTGGCCGACATCACCCCGCTCGGCGGCGTCGACGGGATGCGGTTCTGCCTGGAGCTACCTGAGCGGGCCGGGGTGGTGGCCATTCCCGCCGGGGTGTTCAGTGCCGAACCGCAGCGGTGGGGGCCGATCATCCGGTTCGCCTTCTGCAAGTCCGACGCCGTGATCGACGAGGCCTGTGCCCGGCTGGCCACCCTGTCGGGATGACCCACGTCGGAAGGGGACCGCTCACGTCACCGTCAGCTCGCCGAACATGCCGTCGGCGTAGTGGTTCTCGAGGGCGCACAGCAGTTCGTAGCGCCCGGGGGCGAGCGTGACGGTGGTCCAGCCGGCCGAGCCGGCCGGGATCCCGTCGCCCGTGTCGGCGGCGCAGGCCGCCGAAGCCTCACCGAGACTGCCGGTCTCGTCGACCTTCCCCTCGGCATCCGGGATGCGGGCGCCGACGAGCTCACCGGCGGCGAGCGGCAGGACGACCATCTCGTGAACCCGGTATCCGAGGTTCTCGGCGACCAGGGTCACCGGACCGTGCGCGATGACGGCGGGTGCCACGCCCAGTCCCATCACCATTCCGCGGGACGCCGTCGCCCCGTCACCGGACATTCCCATATCGGTCAGTTGGACGCGGACCGTGCCCGCGGCAGCAGGTTCGGCGCAGGAGGCGCTGGCCCGGCCGCCGGTGCCGGAGTCCATCATCCCGGTACCCATCGGTCCTGGGCCCGCCATCCCGAAGCCTGCTCCGCCGCCGGGGGACGACCCGGCCGTCGCGGCGCAGCCGGTCAGGGTCAGGGTCAGGGTCAGGGTCAGCAACACGGCCGGCAGGAGCAGCACGCGCGAACAGTGGCGGGACATGCCCTCAGTCCACCCGCCGCATCATCGCCGGCCCAGGGTCGAAGGTCCCCGGCATCGCGCCATGACTGAGATGCTTGCGTCATGGACACTGCTCAGCGCATCGCCGCCCTCCTCGCCGAGCACCCGGTGTTCGACGGCCACAACGACCTGCCCTGGGCGCTTCGCACCCAGTCCGGCTACGACCTGGCCCGGACAGACATCAGCCGACCGCAACCGACCCTGCACACCGACATTCCGCGGTTACGGGCCGGCGGGGTCGGGGCCCAGTTCTGGTCGGTCTACGTACCGAGCACGATGCCGGGCTCCAGCGCGGTGACCGCGACGCTGGAGCAGATCGACTGTGTCCGAAATCTGGTCGCGACCTACCCGGAGACCTTCGCGATGGCCCGCACCGCCACCGAGGTCCGACACATCATGGCGCAGGGGCGGATCGCGTCGCTGCTCGGCGCCGAGGGTGGCCACAGCATCGACAACTCGCTGGGAACGCTGCGGGTGCTGCGCGCGCTGGGTGTGGCGTACATGACGCTGACCCACAACGACAACACGCCGTGGGCCGACTCGGCGACCGACGTGCCACAGTCGAACGGACTCAACGACTTCGGGCGGGAGGTCGTGCGCGCGATGAACCGGATCGGGATGCTGGTGGACATCTCGCACGTCGCGCCGGCCACGATGCGCGATGCACTGACGACATCATCAGCGCCGTTGATCTTCTCGCACTCCTCGTGCCGGGCGCTCTGCGACCACGTCCGTGATGCCCCCGACGACGTACTGGCCGGACTCACGACCAACGGCGGCGTCATCATGGTCACCTTCGTGCCGCAGTTCGTCTCCCAGCAGTGCGCCGACCACGACCGGGCGGAGCGGGCCGAGCACCAACGGCTGGGGCTCACCCCGGACACCGTCTACACCCCGACGACCCCGGCCGTGGCTGCGGCGGATCCCTCAGCGGTCGCCGAGCTTGCGCACTGGCGGGCCGAGAATCCGCCGCCACGTGCCACTCTGGCCCAAGTGGCCGACCACATCGAGCACGCCCGCGAGGTCGCCGGAGCCGACCACATCGGACTCGGAGGTGACTACGACGGGGTGTCGGAGCTGCCCGACGGCCTCGAGGACGTGGCCGGCTATCCCCGGTTGTTGATCGAGCTCGCCGACCGCGGCTGGTCGGACCGGGAGCTGGCCGGACTCACCTCGGGCAACATCCTGCGGGTACTGGACGCGGCCGAGGCGATCGCCGAACCCGGGTTCGGTGCCTGAGCGGAGTCATTCAGATGGCCGCGTCGTGCAGGGCGGTCACGCCCCGGCCGGGCAGCACCTGCAGCCGCCAGACCCGGACATCACGTCCCTCGTGGGTGGGGTCCTTCTCGTAGAACCGCACTTCACCGCCGGTCGGACCGGGCACCCCGACCCCGGAGACCCAGGAGTGCCGGGCCGCCTGGTGCACGCGGAAAGTGGTGTCGCCGACGAACTCGATCGCGGTGAGGGCCGGCGTCCCGTCCGCTCTGCTCACCGCGTAGGGCACTCCGGAGACGACGGCATCGGTGGCGAGCTCGGTCATCGGGACGTCCGTGGGTCGAGGGTGGGATCTGCGACCGGACGGCCGGGTGTTGTCGGACGCCCACCCTCAGTGTGACCCCACCCGCGGCCTGGACACCACCCCCCGTCCGGTGCCTCGGACCCGGCCGCCCGTCTCGCCCCAACGGCGCGCATCGTCCGCGCCGCCCGGCCTATCGTGGAGCAGTGACCACACCGCAGGGAAGTCCCACGCACCCCGCCGATCCGCCTCCGATCGACATCGAGACCGCCCTCACCGCCGGGCACGCCGACGAGCCGCACGCCAGAGGGTTGTCGTCCAGGCTGAACTGGCTCCGCGCCGGGGTGCTCGGTGCGAACGACGGCATCGTGTCCACTGCCGGTCTCGTCGTCGGCGTGGCGGCTGCGACCTCCGAACGGGGTGTCATCGCCACCGCGGGCGTGGCCGGGCTGGTCGCCGGTGCGGTCTCGATGGCGCTTGGCGAGTACGTCTCGGTCAGCACCCAGCGCGACACCGAGCGGGCGTTGCTGGAGAAGGAGCGCCGGGAGCTCGAGGAGAGCCCCGACGAGGAACTCATCGAGCTCGCGGCGCTGTACCAGGCCAAGGGCCTGTCCGCGGCGACCGCCGAACAGGTAGCCCGCGAACTCACTGACCATGACGCCTTCGCCGCGCACGTGGACATCGAACTCGGCATCGATCCCGACGAGTTGACCAATCCCTGGCATGCGGCCGGCGCCTCGGCGCTGGCGTTCACCCTCGGCGCCGCCCTGCCGCTGCTGGCCATCCTGCTGCCGCCGTCCGGGGCCAGGATCCCGGTCACGTTCATCGCGGTGCTACTCGCTCTGGCGCTCACCGGATCGATCAGCGCCCGATTGGGTGGGGCAGGTCAGCGTCGCGCGGTTCTTCGTGTGGTCGGCGGCGGCGCCGTCGCGATGATCGTCACCTTCGCGATCGGCCAGCTCCTGGGGGCCACCGGCATCTGACCGCGCCGGGTTCAGGTGCATCTGCGGCCGGGCCGTCCGGTGCGGGAAGCGCTCACGTCGTGGTGCGTCGTCGAGCCGACGCCGAGACCCCCGAACTCGGTGTTGATCCGGCGCCCCGCTGCCGACGCAGGAGACGACGAGACCGAGGCCGACGCGTCGTGGACCTCGAACGACCACGGTCCCGCTTCGGCGATCATGGCCTCGCCCGCCGGCGATGTCCACCAGGCTGGTTCGACGGGGCAGCGACCCGTCAGCGTCCGGATGTCAGCGATCAGGGCAGCGCCCACCCCCGCCCCCGCCCCGGGACAGTTGACGGGGGTTCGGGATCTCGATGATGCGCCGGGATGCCTGGCACCTTCTGCTGCCGCACCCCGACACTGCGCGGCTCTGCTCCCCGGGGGTTCTGGTACCGGGTGTCACGTCAGCGCCTCTACCGGCACGGCTGATGCATCACGCTTCGTCGACCCCGGGGCGCAACGACTCTCCAC